>WHSY01000148.1 GCA_009379815.1 Pseudonocardiaceae bacterium | reverse complement strand
CTCGCCAGGTCAACGCCGATCCACCCACCCAGCCAGGTTGTGGCGAATCAGCTACGTGGAAATCCGCGCTAACCGCCTACGACCACTAACACCACGTTCACGGAATCACTCATCTAGGCGTGTCCGCGGGTTCGGGAACTGGGGGAGGGTTCGGCGAGAGCGGGCTCGTGGACGGTTCTGGTGTATCGCTCGGCGCCGGTGACGCTGAGGCCGAACAGGTCGCAGAGCCGGCGGATATCGCCTCCGGTGGCGATGGCTTCGTGCAGGATGCGGTCCTCGCGGATCGCTTGGGGCGACATGCCGAGGGCCTGGTTGATCCACAGGTTGCTGGTCGGGCCGGTTCGCAGCGCGGTGTAGGCGTCGACGAACAGGTAGGTGTTGACGGTGTGTGGCCACCGGTGGGAGCGGTGGTCCAGCCATGCCGCCAGGCGGGTGCGGGCGGCCGGGGCGAGCAGGATGGTCCGTTCGGGCAGGTGCAGCCGGCCGTCGCGGACGTCGGTGAGCTGCAGGCCGCGCAGCTGCGCGTTGCGCAGTGCGTGGAAGCCCACCAGGGCGGCGAGCGCCGCGCGGGCGGGATCGTCGGCGTCGAGGGCCTGGCGCAGGGCGGTGAGCTCGAGTGGCAGGGGCTCGCGGGTCTCGGGACTGCCGGTGCGGATGCGCGCGGTGGGATTGACGAAGATGGTCTTACGGGCTTTGAGCAGCCGGAACAGCGACCGCAGGGCTGTGCCGAGCAGGACCAGGGGGCTTCCGGAGTCCGGGAGCGCGGCGGTGATGTCGGCGCGGCTGATCTCGCGCAGGGAGGTGTGGCCCGCGGCCGCCCAGGCGCGCAGCACCGGCATCGCGGAGCGCACGCGCAGCCGGGTGGTGGTCGGCGAGCGGGGGCGCGAGCGGGGTGGGATGGTGCTGCCGGTGCGCAGGACGTCGAACCAGGTGCAGACCTCGGTGGCCATCGGCTCGGGCAGCCCGGCGACCTGGTTGTCGTACCAGGCGAGGATTGCTGGTTCGCGGTCGTCGTTGAGCATGCCGGTGGCCGTCAGCACGTCGAGCACCGGTTGCGCGGCGAAGGCGACCCGGTCGCGCTCGGCCACCACGCTGGCTTTGATCGGCGCCCCCGGCGTGTCCTGAATGGACAGCAGCGCGCGGATGGCCGCTCGGGTGTTGTTGCGGGGCTGTTTGCTCCACCCGTGGGTGCAGGCGTGGTCTGCGACGGCCTGGTCGAGCAGGGCGGCCAGCGTCGGATCGGGCGGGTCGGGGAAGCCGCGGCGTTGGCCTGCGGCGAGGTCGCGGGGCAGGTCGAAGAGCACCAGCTGGCGGTGGGCCACCGGGTAGCCGCGGCGGGACGCGCGCGGCGGCGCGGCTGGGCGTGCCCGCGGGGGTCGTGTCTGGCGGAAGGTGTCGACGAGGAACAGCTGCTGGCCGTGCCGGTTGGCCTCCAGCACGGTGACCTCGCGCTGCTGGGTGCGGCGCAGCGCGGCTTGGCGCCAGCAGCCCCGGCAGAACCCCGTCGGCGTTGAGCGCGAGTGTGCGGGCGCAGCTCGGGCAGGTGGCGGGGGCCCGGAAGCGGCGGCGCCACCCGCGGCAGCCCTCGCACAGCCAGCTGTTGTGGCGGGTGGTTCCCCAGCCGCAGCAGTCCCGGCAGCTCCCGGTGATCTGCGGGGCGAAGCGGTGGCAGTAGCGACACAACCCGCTGGAGTAGTAGTCGGTGCTCGAGCCGCACTTGCGGCACGGCGGCGGGGTGATGGGGCCGCCGGGCAGGCAGTCGTAGCAGTAGGCGTGGCCCGGTGTGGCCACCGGGCGCGCTCGGCAGCCGGGGCAGGTGCGCGGCCGGGTCACGCCGGCGGCATGCTGCGGTTGCGTCCCAGCCGCGGGGCCACGACCGCGCCGCCGCCGGCGGCGGCCTCAGCACTGCGCCCGGGCCGGCGGGCGGCGACCTTGTCCGGCTCGCGGAGCAACAGGTCGGTGGGCTCGCAGTCGAGCACCGAGCAGATCACGTCGAGGTCGTCGAGCCGGATCGTGGTCGGGGTGGCGGTCCACAGCGCCGACATCTTTCCGGCGCTGATCTCCAGCCCCGTCTCGGCCAGTTGCCGGCGCAGCTCGGTGGACTTCCAGATGCCGCGCTCGGCGGCCTTCATCCGCAGGTTCCAGCGCATGTCCTCACTCCTTTCCGCTGCCCAACCGGGCGGCCACCCGCTCGTTGGCCGCCGCCCAGGCGGTCTCGATGTGGTCGTCGTGGACGTGGATATAGCGGGTCGTGGTCGACAGCCACTCGTGACCGCACAACTCCCCGATCGCCTTGAGGTCCATCCCGCGCTCATACAGCGAGGAAGCGCAGAAATGGCGCAGTACATGCGGGGTCAGCCGACCGGCCCAGCCCGGCAGCCAGCCGGCCACCGCCACCGCCAGCCCGGAGCGCAGCGCGTCGTCGCCGGCGCGCAGGCACCGCTCGGAGTGGCGATCCCGCCGTTCGGAGGGCAACAGCGGCGCGTCGGGGGCCTGCCAGTCGTCGCCGAACTGGTGGCGGATGTCGGTCAGCCACCAGCCCAGCAGCGCGTCCACCGAGTTGATGGCCGGCACCAGGCGGGTCTTCGGGCCTCGGCCACGGCTGCCCTTGCCGAACCGCACGTGCAGCTTGCCGTGCTCGCCCAGGTCATGGCGCCAGTCGCGGACGTCGAGCATCACGGTCTCGGTGATGCGCAGCCCGACCCGGCGCCACAACGAGGCGGCCAGGTAGTCCCGCGCCGCGGGCAGGAACTTCCGCGCCCCCGGCAGCGCCTCGCGCCACCGGGCGAACAGCAGGTCGACGTCGTCCTCGGCGGGCGGCACCCGCACCAGGGCGCCGTAATTGGCCTTGCTGGGTCGGTTGAACTCGTCGATCGGCTGCACCAGCACATGGCCGGTCAGCGCGTGGATCTCCCCCTGGTAGCGGGCGATCAGGAACTCGAAGAACCGGGCCAGCGTCCACGCCTTGCCCTGCACCGTGCTCCTCGCCTACCCCAGGTCCTTGCGCTGATGCACCAGGAACCGGTCGGCGTCCTGCGGCGTCGCGGTCCACACCGGACGGCCCAGAAACCGCAGGAACGCGAAGACCACCGAACGGTCCGCCGCCACATGCGCGTCGGTGACCCCGGCACCGGCCGTCGCCAGCGCGTACTGATCGACAAGTTCCTGCTCGAAGTCGTCGAGCTCCTCGGACGATGCCGACCGGCGCGCCCCCAGCGACGTCACGGCTGCCAGCCTCACGGCCACCTCGGCTCACCCACGATGATCACCGATCATGAATATCACAGAGCTGTCGACAATCCCGACAGAGGGTCGGACTCGCCGCCGCGGTCGCTGAACCCACGCTGGCCAGGAACCCATCACCACCAGCGCCGCAGAACTCCCCAATCAACGGGCGGGAGTTCAGATATCCGGCATCGCCGTGGCCAACATGACCGTCGCCTCCACGCCCCGCTACTACGACCGGCAGGGCGGGCAGTGGGCCGACGGTGACACCCTGTTCATGCGTGTCACCGCCTGGCGCCAGCTGGGCGAGAACGCCGCCGAGTCGCTGAGCAAGGGCGACCGGGTAATCGTGTCCGGCAGACTGCGGCAGAAGTCCTACGAGACCGCCGAAGGCGACAAGCGCACCAGCCTGGAACTACACGCCGACGAGGTCGCGCCCTCGCTGCGCCACGCCACAGCCACGATCAGCAAGGCGACCCGGCAGGGCAGCGGCGAGCAGGACTACGACGAGCCACCGTTCTAAGAGGTCGTTTCAGAACGACTGGAGTGTCTAGGGTGGCACGTTCACCCGTGGTGAATAATTGTTTCTGGGATCAGCAGGCATGTGGCTGCGGTGACCGCGGTAATGGTGGATGTTGTAGCGCTGAAGGGGTGGTTGCGGTGGGTGCTGGATTGCACATCGGGATTGCGGACCATCTGGGCTGGGCCGTCGCGGTGACCGCGACGCGTGACCACGAGGTCGTCGACCGCCAGCGAATTGATCTTGTGGAGCCATCTGTACGTGTGGCTCCGATTCATCACGAGGGTGGGACCTGGGCGCAGCACGGATCACGGCACGTCGACGACGCGACGTTGGCCGCGCTTGTCACCACGGTGAGGGAGTCTGCGACGCGAGCGACTCGTCACTCGCTCGACCGGTTGGCCGCCGACCTGCCCAGCTGCGTCGTGTCGATCTCGCTGCGGGACATCACGGTGAACCTTCCCGACGACATCGCTGTGCTCCGGCGGCCCCCGTACGAGTCACGCGCCGACGCGATCATGTACCGCCAGGTCATCGCTGACGTCGCCGGCTCGATGGGCTGGGAAGTCCACATCTACGACGCACGGACAGTCTTGACGCAGGCGGCGTCGTTACTCGGAACACGAACCGACGACGTGCTCTCCGGCCCGCGGGCCCGGTGGGGTCCTCCGTGGACCAAAGATCACCGAGTCGCTCTCGCAGCCGCTGTTGTCGCAGGAAGATAGGTTGCTTCACGACAGCTTCATGAGTTCGCGGTGACAGACCAGGGCGCAGGCGAGTTGGAGCAGGCCGAGGTGGATGTCGGCGCGACGTTCATAGCGGGTCCGCAGCCGCTTGAAGGCGTGTAGCCAGGCGAAGCCGCGCTCGATGACCCAACGGACCTTGCCGAGCCCGGAGCCGTGGGCGACGCCGCGGCGGGCGATGCGAGGCCGGATGTCGCGGGTTCGCAGGTGGCGGCGGTGGGTGTTGGAGTCGTAGCCGCGGTCGCCATAGAGCTCGCCGGGTCGGCGACGGGGACGACCACGTCGTCCGCGGATCGGCGGGACGGCGTTCAGGAGGGGCAGGAGCTGGGTGATGTCATGGCGGTTGGCGCCGGTCAGCGTCACCGCCAGTGGGATTCCGTGGGCCTCGACGATCAGGTGGTGCTTGGAGCCGGGGTGGCCGCGGTTGACCGGGGACGGCCCGACGTGATCCCCCCTTTGAGCGCGTGGACGTGCGAGGAGTCCACCGCGCACCGGTCCAAGTCCAGCTCACCCGCGGCGCGCAGCTCGGCCAGCAGCTGCTCGTGCAGCGCTGGCCACACCCCGGCCGCGGTCCAGTCCCGCAACCGCCGCCAACAGGTCACCCCGGATACCTCGAACGCCGCCGCGGGAAGCTGGCTCCAGCCGATCCCGGTCTTGAGCACATACAGGATCCCGGCCAGGGCGATCCGGTCGTCGACAGGCTTGCGCCCCGGGAAGCGATGCCGACGCGGCGGCCGAGCAGGCAGGAGCGGCTCCACCCGTTCCCACAACGAGTCAGACACAAGATCCACGGCCATGCCGGACGACCTTGCCGCAGCTCACTGAGCGTCTACAGCAGACACGCCGAGCTCATTCTGAAACGACCTCTAAGTGACCCGGCAGCAGTGGCCCGCCCCAGAGCAGCACGTAGGGGCGGACCGCTGATCTTCTGACGAGGAGGACGAGCCACCGCAGCGCCGCGCCGGTGTCGGCATTGCACCGCGTGAGGTGTCGAGCTACCGGCAGCGCCCGAGGGGTGAACAAGGCAGTGCACTACGCAACGGCTTCGCTGCGTACCGACACCCACCTAACGCGTGGCCTCGACTCACCAGGGATCAGTGGGTGGACAGGCCTCGGGTGCGACCAGCCGGCCGCTTGCCGCGTCTGGCATGCCGAGGCTGCAGGAGGTCGTCGCCGTGGGGTATGGCCGTGCTGCTGGCCGAGATGCCAGACATGTGGCGAAGCGCGCTCGCCGAGCACGTGCCCGACCATTACGGGCGCTGCGTGGCCTGCCGGGGACGCCATGGGCGCAACCGCGTCGTGGCCGTGCCTGACCCACCAGATCGCCACCGAGGCGAAGTACATCTACGAGGGCGGCCTACCCGACCCGTTCACTGGCCGCCACGCCCGCCGCTGACCCCGTCTGGCGTGACGAGGCGCTCGCGCAGGGCGACCGCGTCTGGTTTGGTGAGGACCCCGAGCCAGCCGTGGCAGCTGAGCACGCCGACGCGGCTCAGCACACCGGGTGCCGACCGCCCATGAGACCCACAGCCGACATGTGGCGGGGCGCAGACCGCCCTCGTGGAGTTCGAGGCACGCCAGGCCGACGTTCCGAGCGCGAGGGGCGCGACACCGAACAAGTATCCTGGCGGGAGACGCTGACCTGATGGGCTGAACAGGACCGCGCCACCGAGCAGGTTGCCGCCTTGTTCCTTCCGGTCAGTGCCACGGTCATTCTCCCGCCCACCACCGCGGATTGCTGCTCTGGGCTGCTGCCTGGGCGCGGTCACGGGTGGCGGTGGCTGTCCAGCGCGCGGATACGGCAGGGTCGGTGGATTCGGTCGTGGCGGCGATGTGAGCGGCGAGATGGGCGGCCTGGA
>WHSY01000147.1 GCA_009379815.1 Pseudonocardiaceae bacterium | reverse complement strand
TGCCAGACCGAGCAGCTCAACCGGCCCCCGAACTACAGCCCGGAGGTCACTTACCACCTCGCCCCGGCCACGTCGATCCCGATCACTGCGGCGTCGCCGTACATCTGCGACAACCTCGGCAAGAACGTGTTCCTGCTGCTGCCCGACTACGCGTTCGGTCACGAGCAGGAGGCCGCCTACAAGGAGGCGATCCCCGCACAGCAGGGCTGCAATGTCGTCGGGACCGCCTACTTCCCGCTCGGCACCAGCGACTTCAACCCCTACATCCCCACCATCGCGGGGTCCGGCGCCGACGTCCTCGTCTTCGGTGGCGCGGGTCGCGACCAGGTCAGCTTCATGCGCCAGGCCGCGCAGTTCAACCTGGCCGAGCAGTACAACATCTTCCTGAGCATCGAGGACCTGAGCTTCGACCAGGAGATGGGCTTCGAGCTCATCGACAACACCTACGCGATGGCGGCGTTCTACTGGAACGTCGACGACCCGGGCGTGCAGAAGTACGTGAACGCCTACCGGGAGGCCTACGGTAGCCCGCCGGGCGGCTACGGCGTCTACACCTACAACGCGATCAACATCATCGCCGAGCAGGTCGCGGCGGGCAACGGCAGCCCGGAGGCGTTCCGCGAGGCCGTCGAGGGGCTGCAGGTCACGCTGAGCCAGGGACCCATGACGATCCGGGCCTGCGACCACCAGGCGATCACCCCGGTCTACATCCTCGAGGGGCTGTCCGCGCAGGAGGCGGCCACCCGCGGCGGGGACCCTGAGTTCGGTTACCGCGACGTGGTGGCGACGATCCCCGCATCCGAGGAGTTCGCGCCGACCTGCGAGGAGGTCAAGACCGAATTCCAGCGGCCCTAGCCGGCTCCAGACCTGCGCAGCCGTGCCTCGCCGGCCGCGGCGGCCGGCACAGCCCACCCGGAGGAAGGCCAGATGGATCAGCTGATCTCCCAGGTCATCCTGGGCCTGGTCAGTGGCGCGCTGCTCGTGCTGCTCGCCCTCGGGCTCAACCTGATCCTGGGCTTGCTGGAGTTCATCAACTTCTCGCACGGCGCGCTGTACATGGTCGGCGCCTACCTCACGTCGTACCTGATCGTCGCGACCGGCAGCATCTGGTGGGCGCTGCTGCTGGTCCCGATAATCATGGGGTTGTTCGGTGCCGGTCTGGAGCGGACGCTGATCCGCCCGATATACCGGCGTCACCTGGTGGACGGGCTGCTACTCACGTTCGGTCTCAGCTACGTGATCATCGAGGGGATGCGGATGATCGCGGGATCGGGTGGCAGGCGGGTGCCGGCCCCCGCGGTGCTCGACTTCCAGGTGCCGCTGGGTGTGGGGCGTCCCGTCCCGGCGTACCTGCTGTTCGTCGTCGTCGTGGTCGGTGCGGTCGTCGCAGGTCTGTGGCTGTTCCTGCAGCGCACGAACGTCGGGCTGATCGTGCGGGCCGGGATCCGCGACCATGTGATGATCCGGGCGCTGGGGGTGCGGTTCGACCGCTACCGCACGCTGGTCTTCGCCCTGGGCGTCGCGGTCGCGGGCCTCGCGGGAGTGCTCACCGGGCCGATCACGGGCGTCTACCCCGAGATGGGCGCCGAGATCCTGGTCCTGGCCTTCGTCGTCGTCGTGGTCGGGGGGATGGGCAGCTTCTGGGGGGCCGTGCTGGCCGGCCTGCTCATCGGTGTCCTCGTCTCGCTGACCACCCTGTTCGCGAGCGTCTACGCGGGGATCGTGCCCTTCGTGCTGATGATCCTCGTGATGGCCTTCCGCCCGCGCGGTCTGCTGGGAACGACATGAGCGACGTGACGACCGACACGTCGACCGGCGATGGCTCCACCGGGCGGGCACCCGTGACCGCCGTCCGGGCCGGGACGGCGGTGCCGGAGCGGTGGAAGTGGGGACAGCTGCTGCTGCTGGCCGGGCTGGCCGTGATCGTGATGTTCACCGTGCCCAACCCCAGCCTGGCGATCGGCATCCTCATCTACGGGCTGTGGTCGTCGGGTCTGAACCTGCTGCTCGGTTACGGCGGGATGGTCTCCTTCGGCCACGCGCTGCCGTTCGCCTGGGGCGGCTACGCGGCCGGTCTCATGCTGCTGCACGTCACGACCAGCGCCTGGGCCGCACTGGCGGTCGCGACGGTCAGCATGGCTGTGCTCTCGGTCGGGGTCGGCGCGGTGTGCCTGCGGCGCACCGAGATCTACTTCTCGATCCTGACGCTGGCCTTCGCGCAGCTCGGGTTCTTCATCGCGTTGCAGTGGCGGTCGGTGACGGGCGGCGACGACGGGCTCGCCGGCATCCCCGTGTCCACGCTGTGGCTGCCCGGCGTCACGCTGCGGCTCAACGCGCTCGGTGACCCGCTGCTCTTCTTCCTGTTCACGGCGGCGGTCGTGATCGTCGTCCTCGCCGGCCTGATCCTCTACACCGAGTCACCCATGGGCCGGGTACTGCAGGCCATCCGGGAGAACGAGGAGCGGGCGCGCGGCTGCGGGTACAACACCCGGGTGGTCCAGCTCGTGACCTTCGTCATCGCCGGCGCGGTGGCCGGTCTGGCGGGCGGGCTGTTCGCGATGCTGAACAGCTTCGTCGGGCTACAGCCGTACTGGTTGCTCGGCGGCATCGTGCTCATCATGGCGATCCTCGGCGGGCGCGGGTCGCTGTTCGGCCCGTTCCTCGGTGCGGTCACCTACCTGCTCCTCGAGAGCGTCCTCAGCAGGCACTTCGCCTCCTGGCAGCTGATCGTCGGAGCGATCTTCGTGATCTGCGTGCTCACCTTCCCGCAGGGACTGTGGGGCCTGCTCACCTCGACCGCTCCCTGGCGGCTGCTGCGCAGGGTGAGGGGCTCGCGATGAGCGACCTGATCCTGCGCGCCGAGAAGCTCGACCGGTCATTCGGCGGCATCCACGCCGTCGCCGGTGTCGACCTCGACATCCGGCGCGGCAGCCTGCATGCCGTGATCGGGCCCAACGGTTCGGGCAAGACCACGCTGTTCAACCTGATCACCGGACACACCCGGCCCGGCGCCGGACGCGTGGCCTTCGACGGGCACGACATCACCGGGATGCCCTATCACAAGGTCGCGCGGCGGGGGCTCGCGAAGTCCTACCAGATCACCACCGTCTTCCCGCTGCTCACGGTCTTCGAGAACGTCCGGATCGCAGCGCAGTCCGCGGCGCACTCGTACGTCTTCTGGCGGCCCGCCGACGGCATCCGGCCGGTGACGGCGCACACCGAGCGGGTCCTCGAGCGGATCGGGCTGGCCGAGTCGCGGGGTGTGATCGCGGGCAACCTGTCGCACGGCGACCAGCGCAGGCTCGACCTCGCGATCGCGCTGGCCACGTCGCCGCGGCTGCTGCTACTCGACGAGCCGACGGCAGGCATGAGCCCCTCGGACACCGCGGCGACGGTCGAGCTGATCCACGAGCTCAACCGTGACGTCACGATCCTGATGACCGAACACAAGATGGACGTCATTCTCAGCGTCGCCGACACGATCACGGTGCTGCATCAGGGCGTCGTACTGTTCGAGGGAGGACCGGACGAGGTGAAGTCGCACCCGAAGGTCCAAGAGGTCTACCTGACGGGGACCGTGTGACCACGGAGGAAGGCATGGCCGTCGCGTCGCCGCTGCTCGACGTCGAGGGCGTGCACGGCTACTACGGCCTCGCCCACGTGCTGCAGGGCGTGTCGCTGTCGGTGCGGCCGGGTGAGCTGGTCGCGCTGCTCGGGCGCAACGGCGCGGGCAAGACCACCACGGTGAAGGCCATCATGGGCATGGTCGCCGTCCGCCAGGGCCACATCCGCTGCGCCGGTAGGGACGTCGTGGGGCTGGCACCCGAGCGGGTCGCGCAGTCCGGGATCGGTTACGTCCCGGAGGACCGCCGGATGTTTCCGGGCCTGACCGTCGGAGAGAACCTCCGGCTGGCCGCGCTCGGTGCGCGGCTCGGAAAGGCGGACCAGCAGGCCGTGCAGCGCCGCGTGCTGGACGTCTTCCCGTTGCTGGAACCGCACCTCGACCGCGATGCCGCGCGGCTGTCGGGGGGACAGCAGCAGATGGTCTCGGTGGGCCGGGCGCTGATCTGCGGCACCCGGCTGCTCCTCGTCGACGAGGTGACCCAAGGGTTGGCACCCAACATCGCGTCGGACATGGGCCACACCCTGCGCCGCTTGGCCGACGAGGGACTCGGCGTGCTCCTCGTCGAGCAGAACAGTCAGCTGGCACTCGAGCTCGCGGACCGCGTCTACGTGCTCGACCAGGGCGTGATCGTCGCGTCGGGTGACGCGAAGGAGATGCGCGCGGACCCGACCTGGACGGAGCAGTACCTCCAGCTCTGATGGCAGCGGCAGGTCGGGGACCGGTGCGTGAAAGGGGCCGGCGTGACGAGGACGGGGTTGGTGGGGCTGGGCATCATGGGGTCGGCCCTGTCGGGCCACCTCCTGGCGCGGGGCTTTCCCGTTGTCGGGTACGACCTGTCGGCGCAGCGCGTGCAGGAACTCGCTGCCGCGGGTGGCACGGCGGCCCGATCGGTGGAGGAAGTGGCCACGAGCGCCGACGTCGTCATCACGTCGCTGCCGAGCGCCGACGCCGCCGTGGACGTGTGCACCGCGCTGGCCGCGCAGGCCGCCGCACGGCTCGTCGTGGTGGAGACGTCGACCCTGCCCCACAGCACGAAGGACCGTTGCAGGCAGCTGCTGGCCGAGGCGGGCGCGGAGCTACTCGACTGCCCGCTGAGCGGCACCGGTGCGCAAGCGCTGGAACGCGACGTCGTCGTCTACGGCAGCGGGGACGAGACCGCGTTCGAGTCGGCCCGACCGGTGATGGAGGCATTCTCCCGCTCCGTCCGCTATCTGGGGACGTTCGGCCGGGGTCGACGATGAAGTACGTGGCGAATCTCCTCGTCGCTGTCCACACTGCCGCCACGGCCGAGGCGTTCGCGCTCGGGCAGCGTGCCGGGCTGGAACCGCAGCAGATCTACGACACCATTCGGGACGGCGCCGGCAACTCGGTCGTCTTCGAGCGGCGCGGGCGCCTCATGGTGGACCGCCGGTTCCTGCCGGCGACCGCGAGGATGTCCATGTTCGTCAAGGACACCGAGCTCATCGCCGGGTACGCCGACGAGCTCAACCTTCCGACGCCGATGCTCGACACCGCCCGTGAGCTGTACCGGCAGGCGATGGACGAGGGACTCGGCGAGGCGGACGCCGCGGCGCTGCTCGACATCATGGGGGTCCGCCATCCGCCGGCCGGCACCGGGACCGGGACCGGGACCGGGACCGGGACCGGGACCGCCGAAGCGTGATGGCCGATGCGGCGACCTCAACCCCGGGTCCCCACTCGATCCGTTCGGCGCGGTAGAAGACCTGGAGCCGCCTCCGGTGCGGTGGCGTCGCATCGGTCGCCGTGGAGGGCACCTCCACGACGTCCGGCATCAATACCCCCATAGGGTATAGTTCCTCACGGGAAAGCGTCCGGCGGCCCGTGAAGGGGAAGCGTCATGGTCGATCACGCATCACACGAGCAGCACAGCAGCACCGGCACTACCGAGCAGGATCGGCGGGCGCTGAACCGGCTGGCGGTCAGCGCGACCGCGCACTGCCTCACCGGATGCGCCATCGGTGAGGTGCTCGGCCTGGTCATCGGGAGCGCTCTGGGTTGGGGCAATGTCGCCACCATCGCCCTCGCGGTGGTACTGGCATTCGTGTTCGGCTACTCGTTCACGATCGTCCCGGTGCTGCGCGCCGGGCTGGCGCTGGGAGCTGCGGTCGGGGTGGCGCTGGCCGCGGACACCCTTTCCATCACCGTCATGGAGATCGTCGACAACGCGATCATGCTGGTGATCCCCGGTGCGATGGAGGCCGGGCTGGCCTCCCCGTGGTTCTGGGGCGCCCTGGCCCTCGCGCTGGCGGTGGCGTTCGTCGTCACGGTGCCGGTGAACCGGGCGCTGATCCGCCGCGGCAAGGGGCACGCCGTGGTGCACCAGTACCACCACTGACCCGACTGCGAGAGGATGTAGTGGTGAGCACGGCCGGTGCGACGACGCTGGTCGGCCAGCGGGCCGGGTGGGTCATCCTGTTGCTGCTCACCCTCGCCGGCCTGTTCGCCATGCACGGCATGGCTCCGACCAGCGCGGCCGGGCCGCATCACAGCCCTGCCCACGCCGTCGCCGAGGCGGAGGCACCCGGTGCTGCGCCGGCCGCGGCGGAGGGTACCGACAGCGACCGGCACGGGTTGATGGCCGGGTGCGCTGCGGTGTTGGGCGCGCTGATCGGTGCCCTGCTCGTCTCGCTCGCCGCTGCACGGCGACACCCCCCGACACTCGCCCGGACGGGTCCCACGCGGGGCCCCGTCGGTATGACCGGCCCGCTGCCGCGACCACCGCCCCGGTGGCCGGTGATCTCCTTGTGCG
>WHSY01000146.1:259-6473 GCA_009379815.1 Pseudonocardiaceae bacterium | reverse complement strand
CTTGCGCCACAGCGCGAAGGCGCCGCTGGCGATGTCGTACTCGGCGCCGTCCGGGTTGGTCATGGGCATCACCCACAGCTCGCGGTCGGCGAGGCGCTGCGGGTCTGCGGCGAGGCGCTGCACCGTGTGCAGGCACATCTCCGCGGTGAGGTGCTCGCGCGCATGCTGGTTGCAGGTGAACAGCACCTCCGGTTCGTCCTCGTCGGCCGCCACGTTGTCGCTGATCTTGACCAGCGGCAGCTCGCGGCCCTCGAAGGACGTGCCGTAGCTCGACACCTCGACGAGGCCGGGGTGCGCCGCGGCGAGGGTGTCGAGCTCGGCGGTCAGCTCGCCGTAGGTGTGGTAGCCGGTGTAGCCGGGCGGGAACCGTCCGGCGCGCGGATTCGGCAGCGCCGGGAGCTCCGGGAGCGGTAGCAGCTCCAGCCCGCGAGCCCGCAGCTCGGCGGCTTCGGCGTCGCTCGCCCGGATCTCCAGATGACCGCGCCCGCCACCGAGCACGTCGACCCCGCTGCGCGCCACGTCCGAACGTTCAGCGGATGTGTCCAGGCCCTCGACGCGGTACGGATCGTCACCGGGTGGCGGCGCCGCGGTGGCGGCGGGTGCCAGCACCAGCGCTCCGATCGCCAGCAGCCCGAACACGACCGCGCGACGGCGTGTCACTCACTGCTCCCCCCGTTGACTACCGGTGACCACATCCTGGGCGATGGGGCCAGTCCGGTGCAACAGTCGCTCACGCCAGGCGGTAGAACCGGAAGAAGTCGTCCTCGATAGGCAGCACCTCGATGCCGGCGAAGCCGGCGCGGCGCGCGTATCCCTCCAGCACGGCGGGGCGCATCACCGTGCCGGTGCCCTCCGAGGGCTGGTGAGACAGGCCGTCGGGCAGGCAGCACATCAGACTGAAGCCGTACATCAGCTGCTCGGTCTCGTCGCCGGGCGCGTCGAACGTCTCGGCGACGCGCTCATCCATCACCATGACGGTCCCGGTGTCGCCGGCGAGCCGGCGCATCGTGGCCAGGAACGACACCGGGTCGGGCAGGTCGTGGACGCACTCGAACGCAGTCACCAGATCGTAGGTCTGCTCGGTCAGCGGTGTGGTGACTGCGCTGGCCTCGACGTGGTGGAACCGGACGCGGTCGGAGACTCCGGCCTCGTGGGCGTTGCGCGTGGCGGTCTCGACCGACGGCCCGTCGAGGTCGAACCCATCGACGGCCGCACCGGGGTAGGCCAGCGCGATCCCGATCGACGACCAGCCCAGCCCGCAGCCGATGTCGGCAACCCGGCCGCCGGCGCGGAGTTCGGCGTGCACCTCGGGCACGCGGGGCAGGTAGTCGGTGCCCAGTGCCCGCAGGAACATCGGCCGATTCTGGGCGCCCTGCGCCTCCCGCGGGTCCTCGCCGAACTCGGCCCAGCTCACGCCGCCACCGGTGCGGTAGGCGTCGAGCAGGGCGTCCATGTGCTTGCCGAGGCCCACCATCATCCGGGCAAGCGGCATCAGATAGCTCAGGCTCTCCTCGGAGGTGAGCACTTCGGCGTGGCCGGCGGACAGCCGGAACCGGCGCTGCTGCGGTGCGGCAGCGGCGTCGTCAGCGTTGTCTACGGTGAGCACCCCGCAGACTGCCTGGTGCTCCAGCCACTCACGCGCGTAACGCTCCGCGGTGGCGGTGCGGGCGGCCAGCTCGACCGAGGTCAGCGCGCCGGCATCAGCCAGCGCCCGGTACCAGCCCAGCCGGTCGCCGAGGTAGGCGGCCTGCGTGAACTGGGCCCCGAGCACCGCCGAGAAGAAGCGCTCGACGAAGGCGTCAGTGGTGGAGTGGTCCGTCCTGGCGGTCTCGGTCCTGTCGGTGTCGGTGGTCATCGTATGTCTCCTTGCGTGATGGCGGTTGCGATCCATTCGGCGATGCGCTCGCGGGCGAGGCGGCCGAGGCGGGTGCCGAGCTCGTCGAAGACGTGCAGGGCTTCCCGGGTGATGCTGCGCGCCGGAGCTGTCTGACCGCCGTCGCCGACCTGTCGCCGCAGCTGTCACCGCGCGACAATGCACCCGTGGTGGCGCTCGGCCTGCTCGGGCCGCTGGAGCTACGCCGGCCCGACGGCAGCCTGGTCCGCATCGGCTCGGGCCGGCAGCGCAGGCTGCTGTCCGCGCTGGCGATGCACCCGAACACCGCGGTCGACGCCGACCTGCTCGTCGAGCTGGTGTGGGGTGACGAGCTGCTGGCCGATCCTGCCGGTGCATTGCAGACCACCGTGGCCCGGCTACGGCGCCTGCTGCCGCCCGAGGTGCGGATCGTCACCGCCGACCGCTCCTACCGGCTGGTGCTCGACCCCGGCGAGCTCGACGTCGCCCGGTTCAGCGGGGCCGCCGAGGCTGCGGGCCGCGACGGTGGTGGCGACGAGCTCGCCGCCGCGCTCGCGCTGTGGCGCGGCCGGCCCTACCTCGAGCTCGACAACCCCTCGGTGGCGCCCGAGGTCACGCGGCTGGTCGAGCTGCGCGGCTCCGCCATCGAGCAGCGCGGGCAGGCGCTGCTCGACAGCGGCCGTGCCGGAGAGGCCGTCGTTGTGCTGGAATGGCTGGTCGGCGACGAGCCGCTGCGGGAGCGGGCCGTGGGGTTGCTGGCCCGAGCGCTGGTGGCCGCGGGCCGCCAGAGTGACGCGCTGGCCGTGCTGGCGCGGCTGCGCCGCGCGCTCGCCGCGCAGCTGGGCCTGGATCCCTCACCCGAGCTGCGCCGCCTCGAGCAGCGGGTGCTGCGGCAGGAGATCGGGCCACCCTCCCGTGGGCTGCGACCGCCGCTGCCGGTGAGCTCCTTCATCGGACGCGACGGCGCGGTCGGCCGCGTCGCCGAGCTGCTCGGGCGCTGCCGCGTCGTCACCCTCATCGGTCCGGGCGGGGTCGGCAAGAGCCGCCTGGCGGCCCACGTCGCGCATGCGGTCGCCGACCGCTACGACGAGGGGATCGTGTTCGTCGAGCTGGCGCCGCTGCGGGAGCAGGCTGATGTCGCCAGCGCGGTGGCCGCCGCGTTGCGGCTGACCGACTCGGTGGCCGAGACGTTGTCCGAGCGGATCGTTGCGGTGCTCGCCGTGCGCCGGGCGCTGCTCGTGCTCGACGACTGCGAGCACCTCGCCGGCGGCGTCGCCGCGCTGGTGGAGTCGATTACCACCGGCACCAGCGGCGTCGACGTGCTGCTGACCAGCCGCGAAGCGCTGCGGGCCGACGGCGAGCACGTGGTGGCGATCCGCCCGCTGGAATCCGCCGCCGCGGTGGCGCTGCTGGTCGACCGGGTCCGGGCGGCCGACCCGGACAGCGACAGCACCGACACCGCGATGCTGGCCGAGATCGCAGCACGGCTCGACGCGCTGCCGCTGGCGCTGGAGCTGGCCGCCGCGCGGGTGCCCGAGGTGGGCGTGACCGGGTTGCTGGCCACGCTCGACGAGCCGCTGGACGCACTCGGCCGGGGCAGGCGGACCGCAGCGGACCGGCACCACTCGCTGCGCGCCGTCATGGAGTGGTCGGCCGGGCTGCTGACCGAGACCGAGCGGGAGTTGTTCGACCGGCTGTCGGTCTTCGGCGGCACCGTCGACGTCGAGGCTGTCGTGTCGGTGTGCTCGGGCCCCGACCTGCCGGCGGCGGCGACCCGGCGGGCGTTGTCCGACCTCGTCGACCGGTCGCTGGTCACCGCGCAGCCGCCGCGCCGTCACGGCGGCGACCTCCCGCGCTACGGCATGCTCGAGACGCTGCGGGCATTCGGGCGAAGCCGGTTGGCCGTCCGCCCCGACGCGGCGGCGCTGCGCGACCGCCACGCGGCCTGGGTGCTGCAGGTCGCCGACGACGTGGCCCGTGCCCGGTGGGGGCCGGCCGAGCCCGAACTCGTCGCGCGGTTCGACGCCCACCTGGCCGAGCTGCGCCGAGCCCACGGCAGGCTTGCCCAGACCGGGCGTATCGAGGAGCTACTGCGGCTGTCGCTGGTACTGGCCGAGCACGCCGACCAGCGCCAGCGGGTCGACCTCGCGCGGCTGGTCGACGAGACGCTCGCCGTCGCCGGCGACTCGGCGCATCCACTCGCGGCCCGGCTGCTGGGCCTCGCGGCTCACCCGGCATGGCAGCGCGGCGACCTCGCCACGGCGCAGCGCCGCTGCGAGCAGGCCATTACGCTCGCCACCTCGCTGGACACCCCCGAGGCGGCTCGCGATGCCCACTCGGCGATGGGGAATATCGAGCTGTTCCGGGGCCGCCCCGAGGTGGCCGCACGACACAGTCGCCGCGCCGCCGAGCTGGCCGCCGCCGCGGGGGACCGGGCGGCCCGGCTGATCGCGCTGGTCGACCTCACCCTCAACCAGACCTATGCCGGGCACGACAGGGCCGCGGTCGGGCACGAGCCGGAGATCACCGCCCTGGCCACCGAGCTCGGCTCGCCCACCGCGCTGGGCTGGGCGGCCTATGCGGCCGGTGAGCGGTGTGCCGAGCGCAGCCCCGAACGGGCCGTGCCGTTGCTGGAACAGGCGCTCGAGCACGCCGAGGCCGCGGACGCGAGCTTCCTGGCGGGGGTGGTCCGGCACACGCTGCTGACCACGGCGGCACGCGCGGACGACCCGGCCGTCGCGCTGCCGCGGTTCGGGCCGCTGGTCGACCACTGGCACCGGTCGGGTGCCTGGACCCAGCTGTGGATCGCGTTGCGCAGCCTCATCGAGACGCTGTCCCGCGACGGCCGGCACACCCCGGCGGCCCGGCTACTCGGCGCGCACGACTCCAGTGCCTGCGCCGCGCCACCGTTCGGCGCCGATGCCGAACGGCTGCGGGCGGCCGCCGCGGCGGCGCGGGCCGTGCTCGGTGACGGCTACGACGCCGCGTTCGCCGAGGGACGGCAGCTCGGCGACGAGGGAGCGGTCGGAGAGGCGCTGCGCGCCTGTGAGTGGCGATACGAGCCATGACTCGTATCGCCACTCACGAGCGCGAAGCGCACCGCATACCCTGGTGGTGCCGCTGTCGCCCGCTGACACGTGAGGATCCGCCATGCTCGCCCGCACCGACCTGCGCGGTCGCAGTCCGTCCGAGTTGGGCGCTGCCCGGTTGCGCGGCATGCTGCCCCGCGCGGAGGTCGACGTCGACGCGGTGGCGCTGCGGATCGCGCCGGTGATCGACGCCGTGCGCGAGCGGGGCGTCGAGGCGGTCGCCGAGCTCACCGAGCGGTTCGACGGGGTCCGCCCGGCCGCCGTCCGGGTACCCGCCGAGGCGATACGCAGGGCGCTGTCCGAGCTGGACCCGGCCGTGCGCGCGGCGCTCGAGGAGTCGATCACGCGGGCCCGGCGGGTGCATGCCGAGCAGCGCCGTACCGAGGCCACCACCCAGGTCGTCGCCGGCGGCACCGTCACGCAGCGGTGGGTGCCGGTGTCGCGGGTCGGCCTCTACGCGCCGGGCGGACTCGCCGTCTACCCGTCCAGCGTGGTCATGAACGTGGTACCCGCGCAGGCCGCCGGGGTGGACAGCCTGGTGGTGTGCTCCCCGCCGCAGGCCGAGCACGGCGGGCTGCCGCACCCCACCGTGCTCGCCGCCGCGGCACTGCTCGAGGTCGACGAGGTGTGGGCGGTCGGCGGGGCGCAGGCGGTGGCGCTGCTCGCGCTAGGGGGCACCGACACCGACGGGACGCCGCTGGCCCCGGTGGACCTGGTCACCGGGCCGGGCAACGTCTACGTCACCGCGGCCAAGCGTGCGCTGCGCGGCGTCGTCGGGATCGACTCCGAAGCGGGCCCCACCGAGATCGCTATCCTGGCCGACGCCGGCGCCGACCCGGTGCATGTCGCGGCCGACCTGATCTCGCAGGCCGAGCACGACACCCTCGCGGCGAGCGTGCTGGTGACCGACTCGGTCGAGCTGGCCGACGCGGTCGACGGCGAGCTGTCGGCGCGGGTCGCCACGACCCGGCACACCGAGCGGATCCGCACCGCGCTGACCGGCGCGCAGTCGGGCTGCATCCTGGTGTCCGATGTGGATGCGGGACTGTCCGTGGTGGACGCTTACGCCGCCGAGCACCTCGAGATCCAGACCGCCGACGCCGCGGCGGTCGCCCGTCGGGTGCGCAACGCCGGCGCGATCTTCGTCGGGCCCGGGAGTGAGATGAAGGCCTCGTTCTCCTGCTGAAGGCGCGCCAGAGTGACGGCGCGCTCGGCGACGGCGCCCAGGCCTTCGTCCGACATCACGTCGGTGGCGGCGACGCCGATCTTCTTG
>WHSY01000146.1:0-249 GCA_009379815.1 Pseudonocardiaceae bacterium | reverse complement strand
CCACATCGTTGCCCTGGCCGGGGCCGAGGACCTGCCTGCGCACGGCGAGGCCGTCACGGCGCGGTTCGGACAGCGGTCGTGACGGCTGTGGACCCTGCAACGACTGTGGACCCTGCAACGACTGTGGACGCTGCAACGACTGTGGAAACGACGGCACCCGGCGCCGAGGTCACGCTCGACGAGCTGCCGCTGCGGGAGGACCTGCGGGGCTCCAGCCCCTACGGTGCACCGCAGCTCGACGTGGCGGTG
>WHSY01000145.1 GCA_009379815.1 Pseudonocardiaceae bacterium | reverse complement strand
AGGCTACGAGGTCGGACCGAACCCTGGACTCCTCAACGCCCACTGGGCGGCGATCACCCAGCGGGTGCGGGTGGGCCAGCTCGGCTACACCATGAGCGCCCAGAACCCGTTCCGCGTCGCCGAGGACGTGGCGATTCTGGACCACCTGTCGCAGGGACGGTCGTTCTGCGGCTTCTCGCGTGGCTACCAGGCGCGGTGGACCAACATTCTCGGCCAGCACCTCGGCGCGAAGGCCACCCTGTCGCCGTCGGGTACGCCGGACCAGATGGCCCAGCTCGACGAGGCGACGCAAGCCACGCGCGTCGCCGACGACCAGATCAACCGCGAGATCTTCGAGGAGAACGTCGAGCTCGTGCAGCAGGCCTGGACGCAGGACAGCGTCGAGTGGAAGGGGCGCTGGCAGGTGCCGTTTCCGTATGACGACGGCATCGGGTGGACGATGACGGCGACCCGTGAGATGGGCGCGAGGGGGGAGATGGACGGCAACGGCAGGATCCGGCGCGTCAGCGTCGTGCCCAAACCGCTGACGCAGCCACATCCCCCGGTCTTCGTCGCCAGCAACGCCAGCAAGGAGACGGTGCAGTACTGCGGCCCGCGCGGGTTCATCCCCACCTACTTCTCCAAGATCGAGCGCGCGGCCGAGTTCGGCCGCGCCTACGTGGACGCGGCGGCGACCGCCGGCAGGCGCTATGCCTTCGGGCAGAACCAGGCACTGGTCCGGTGGGGGCATATCGCCGACACGACGGAGCAGGCGCGGCAGGCGGTCGCGGACTATGACGCCGACATCTTCCGGGACCTCTACGCCGGCACGACGCCGATGCGGTTCGACCCCGAGAACCCGGTGGACTCGGTCATCAACTCCGGCATCTGGGTCGTCGGCACGCCGGAGCAGGTCCGGGACGAGTACATCGCGCTCTGGTCCCAGCTGCCGGCCGAGTACGTCGTCCTGATCTACCACTACGCGCAGGTGCCGAGGGACGAGGTGATCCGGCAGCTCGAGCTGTTCATGCGACACGTCAAGCCCTCGCTCGACGAGCTGACGGACTACGAGAACAGTTGATCAGCGCAGCGATCGTCGGCCTGGGGTGGTGGGGCCGCACCATCGTGCGCGAGCTGGCGGACAGCGACCGCATCCGTGCGGTGCTGGGCGTGGACCCGGACGCCGAATGCCGGCATCGTGCGCAGGCCCTGGGGATCGCGACTGCGGCCGGCCTGCAGCAGGCCCTCGACACGCCCGGCATCGACGCCCTCGTGCTGTGCTCGCCGCACCGGTACCACTCCGCGCAGATCGTCGCCGCGGCCGAGGCAGGCAAGCACGTGTTCTGCGAGAAGCCGTTCAGCACGAGCTGTGCCGAGGCCGAGGCTGCGCTCACGGCGGTGCGGGCAGCCGGGCTGTGCCTCGGCGTCGGCCACGAGCGCCGCTTCGAGCCGGCGGTCGTGGAGCTGCGACGGCGTTGCGCCTCGGGTGACCTCGGGACACTCCTGGCGTTCGAGGGCAACTTCAGCCAGGACAGGTTCCTCGCGCTGCCGGCCGACAGCTGGCGGCTGTCACGGGCGGAGGCTCCGGTGGGCCCGCTGTCGGCGACCGGCGTCCATCTGGTGGACCTGGCCCTCAGCATCTTCGGCGAGCCGAGCGAGGTCTGGGCGCGGCTGTCGACGAGGGCCACGACCTTCGAGAACGGCGACACCCTGTCGGTCACGCTGGCCTTCCCGCAGGGCGAGACGGCGGCCATCACCGCGATCCTCACCACGCCGTTCCTCGGACGGATCTGCGTGCTCGGGTCCCGGGGGTGGATGGAGATCCGCGACCGGAGTCATCCCGAGAGCCCCGCCGGCTGGGACGTGACGACCACCCTGCGCGGCAGCACGCCCGACGTCCGCTTCTTCCCGCCGCACCGCGCCGTCCGCGACAACCTCGAACGGTTCGCCGACTCCATCGACGGGCTCGCCGAGTATCCGGTCACCACGGAGGAGATCCGCGCCACCGTGCGGGTGTGCGACGCGATCGCCCGTTCGGCAGCGAGTGGGGCCGTCGAGCCGGTGCGCTCATGGTGATGGCCCCGAGGTCCCGTCGCCGACACGCCGGCCGGTGACTGCCGTGCCTTATGGTGCCGTGGTACCTGGAGACCGTCGGGATCGCGGTGGGAGAAGCAGACGTTGACCGAGGGACCGACCCGGGCGCCGTTCGCCCGGCTGCTGGTGGCCAACCGCGGCGAGATCGCGATCCGGATCCTGCGGGCGGCCGCCGAGCTGGGCATCGCCACCGTTGCGGTATACGCCGAGGACGACGCGACCTGCCTGCACGTGTACAAGGCCGATGTCGCGGTCCCGATGTGCGGCACCGGCGTCGCGCCCTACCTGGATGTCTCCCAGCTCGTCGACCTCGCCCGTGAGTACGGCTGCGACGCCGTGCATCCCGGCTACGGGTTCCGCAGCGAGGATCACGCGTTCGCCCGGGCCTGCGCCGACGCGGGGATCCGGTTCGTCGGACCGCGACCGGAGCTGCTCGAGGAGTTCGGCGACAAGGTCCGGGCCCGTGAGCTGGCCGCGGCCGCCGGCGTGCCGGTGGCGCCCGGAACGGCCGGTCCCGTCACCCTCGCCGGGGCGGAGGAGTTCCTCGGCTCCCTCGGTCCGGACGCGTCGATCATGCTCAAGGCCGTGTCCGGTGGCGGCGGACGCGGGATCCGCCAGGTGCACGGCGTCGAGGACCTGCCCGCCGCATACGAGCGGTGCGCCTCGGAGGCGGCGACCTCGTTCGGCACCGGGGAGATCTATGCGGAGCGGCTGCTGCGCGGGGCCCGGCACATCGAGGTGCAGATCCTCGGCGACGGCACCGGCGCCGTGACCCATCTCGGCGAGCGGGACTGCAGCATCCAGCGCCGGCATCAGAAGCTCGTCGAGATCACGCCGAGCCCCGGGCTGTCCGACGGGATGCGCGAGCGGGTCGCGGCCGCGGCGGTCCGGCTCGGTGAGTCGGTCGGGTACGAGAGCCTGGGTACCGTCGAGTTTCTCGTCGTGGGCGACGAGTTCGCCTTCCTCGAGGTCAACGCCCGGCTGCAGGTCGAGCACACCGTCACCGAGGAGGTGACCGGCATCGATCTGGTGCGCACGCAGCTGCAGCTGGCGGCCGGATCGACGCTGGCGGAGCTGGGGCTGACCGGCCCGCAGCTGTCCCGGGGCTTCGCGCTGCAGGCCCGGATCAATGCCGAGACCGTCCGGCCGGACGGCACCACGGTGCCCGCCGCCGGGACGATCACGGGCCTCGACCTGCCGTCGGGCAACGGGATCCGCGTCGACTCCGGTGGCTACCCCGGCTACCGCCCGAGCCTGCGGTTCGACCCGCTGCTGGCCAAGCTCATCGTGCACGAGCGGGCGGGAGACTTCGGAGGGCTCGTCACCAAGGCCTACCGGGCGCTGTGCGAGACCGACGTGACCGGCGTCGAGACGAATCTCGGCTTCCTGCGTGGCCTGCTGGCCGACGGTGAGTTCGCCGCAGCGGTATTCGACACCGGCTTCCTCGACACCCGGGCCGCCGGGATCGCCGCCCGCCGGGCAGCGGATCCGCAGCTCGTCGCGCCGCCGACCGGCGCCGACCACCCTGCGACTTCACCGGGTGCGACCGCCGCCCCGCCCCCCGGCGGCACGGTGCCCGTCACGGTCACCGCGCCCGGAACCGTCATCGCCGTCGAGGTCACCGACGGCGACAGCGTCGCGGCGGGGCAGCCGCTGCTGGTGCTCGAGGCGATGAAGATGGAGCACGTCGTCGAGGCACCGGCGCCGGGGGTCGTGCGCCGGATCGACGTCGGCGTCGGCGAGACGGCGGCGGCCGGGGACGCCGTGGTGCACCTCGAGGAGTCCGCGACTGCGGGGACGGCCGCGGCGGCCACCACCGAGGTCGACCTCGACCACATCCGCGAAGATCTCGCCCACGTCCTGGACCGGCACGAGATCGGGCTCGACCACGCCCGCCCCGACGCCGTCGAGCGCCGCCGCCGCACCGGGCAGCGCACCGCTCGGGAGAACCTCGACGACCTCTGCGACCAGGGCAGCTACGTCGAGTACGGCGCGCTGGTGATCGCCGCGCAGCGCCAGCGCCGCTCCGTCGACGACCTCGTCGAGCGCACCCCCGCCGACGGCATGATCGCCGGAACCGCGAGCGTCAACGCAGACCTCGTGGGGCCCGACCGCTCCCAGGTCGCCGTGATGTCGTATGACTACACCGTGCTGGCCGGCACCCAGGGCTACCACAACCACCGCAAGAAGGACCGGCTCTTCGAGCTGGCGCAGCGCCGCACACTCCCGGTCATCGTGTTCGCCGAGGGCGGGGGTGGCCGCCCCGGCGACACCGACGGTAGCTGGGCCTCCATGCTCGACGTGCCCGCGTTCCACCTGTTCGGCAAGCTGTCCGGCCTGGTGCCGCTGGTCGGGATCGTCTCCGGCCGCTGCTTCGCGGGCAACGCCGCGCTGGCGGGCTGCTGCGACGTCGTCATCGCCACCGAGGACACCAACCTCGGCATGGGCGGTCCGGCGATGATCGAGGGCGGCGGTCTCGGGGCGGTCGAGCCCGAGGAGATCGGGCCGACCGGCGTTCAGGTGCCCAACGGCGTCGTCGACGTCCTCGTGCGCGACGAGGCCGAGGCCGTCGCCGTCGCCAAGCGCTACCTGTCCTACTTCCAGGGCTCCGTCGCCGACTGGGAGGCGCCCGACCAGCGCATCCTGCGCCACCTCGTCCCGGAGAACCGGGTGCGGGTCTACGACGTTCGCGCGGTGATCGAGAGCCTGGCTGACGTGGGTTCGGTGCTCGAGCTCCGCGCGGGCTTCGGTGCCGGGATCGTGACCGCGCTGATCCGCATCGAGGGCAGGCCGATGGGTCTGATCGCGAACAACCCGAAGCATCTCGGCGGGGCGATCGACGCCGACGCCGCGGACAAGGCCGCCCGGTTCCTGCAGCTCTGCGACGCCTTCGCGCTGCCCGTCGTCTCGCTGTGCGACACCCCGGGCTTCATGGTCGGGCCCGACTCCGAGCGCGACGCCACGGTGCGGCACTTCGGCCGGATGTTCGTGATCGGCGCGAACGTCGAGGTGCCGATCGGGATGATCGTGCTGCGCAAGTGCTACGGCCTGGGCGCGCAGTCGATGGGCGGCGGCAGCACGAAGGCCCCCACATTCGCGATCTCGTGGCCGACCGGCGAGTTCGGCGGGATGGGGCTGGAGGGCGCCGTGCGGCTGGGCTACCGCAAGGAGCTGGAGGCCGTCGAGGACCCGGCCGAGCGCGAGGAGCTGTTCGGCAAGCTGGTCGCGACGATGTACGAGGTCGGCAAGGCGACGAACACGGCGACGGTGTTCGAGATCGACGACGTGATCGACCCGGCGCAGACGCGGCGCTGGATCGTCGAGGGTTTCCGATCATTCACACCGGCGCGTGGCGGGGGGAAGCGCCGGCCGAACGTGGACACGTGGTGAGGGGCTCCCACTGCGCTGGTCCGGACCCCGATGGCCTGGAGGCCCGATAGCCCCCTCCCGTGGTCTGGACACGTGTCCAGGCTCACAGTACGGTCATCCCGCAGCTGACCGGACGACCACACGGACGATACGACATCGCCCGGTCGGCGCACTACTCGATCAACGGTCACCCACTGATCAACTCAACTGATGAGGGAGCGTTCTGATGACGTCTCACGCCACCCGACTCTGGGCTCTTGACGGCGCCTGGTTCACCGTGGACACAGGTCTGCTCGTGGTGAACGGTTCCGGCGATGTCACCCTCCCGGTGCCGACTTTCCTGATCGAGCACCCGAGGGGGCTGGTGCTGTTCGACACCGGCGTGGTTCCGCAGGCGTCCGTCGACCCCCATGGCGTGTACGGGGAGCTCGCCGAGCACGTCAACATCGACTTCACGCCGGACAAGCAGGTCGACCGGCAGATCGAGGCGCTCGGTTTCAGCACCACCGATGTCACGCACGTCGTGGTCTCGCACTCGCACTTCGACCACACCGGCGGCATGTACCTGTTCCCGCAGGCCAAGTTCTTCATCGGGGGGGCCGACCTGCCCTACGCCTACTGGCCGATGCCGGCGGCCTCGGTGTTCTTCCGTACCGCCGACCTCGATCCGACCCGCGGGTTCGACTGGAACCCGCTCGCCGGTGACCACGACCTGTTCGCCGACGGCAGCGTCACCGTGCTGAGCATGCCGGGCCACACTCCCGGCAACAGCAGCCTGATGGTGCGGCTGGCGAACCGGACGTTCATGCTGACCGGGGACACGGTGCACGTGCGGGAGGCGCTGGACAACGAGCTGCCGATGCCCTCCGACTACAGCACCAAGACCGCCGTCGACTCCGTCCGGCGGCTGGCGCAGTTGAGCGCGGCCGATGACGCCGACATCTGGATCGCGCACGACCCGCAGGACTGGGCGAAGTTCTTCAAGGGCGCCAAGGCCTACGAGTGAGGGCGGGACAATGAGCGTGCTCGTCGACTACGTCTGTCCCGACTGCGGCTCGCGCAGCGAGG
>WHSY01000144.1 GCA_009379815.1 Pseudonocardiaceae bacterium | reverse complement strand
CCGATGGTACTGCACCCGACAGGGTGTGGGAGAGTAGGACACCGCCGAACACAACATTGCGCAGGGCCCCCGCCACCGGCGGGGGCCCTGCGCTGTTTCGGCCGGCCGAGTGCCCGCTACCTCGGAACCGCCTGCTCGATCTCCACGAGCTGTGCGAGCAGGCCGTCTGCAGCGCCCGCTGGCGGCAGCAGGGCGCCGGGCTGCTGCAGCACCTCGAGCGCCGCCGGTCGAGAAGTACCGGCGCCGTGTCCTACCTTCGCACGCTGACCAATCCCGAGAACTGCAGTTATGGCGGCCGGTGTGCGCGGCGGAAATCTCCCGCTCGCTGCAGCGCAGGGTTCGACCATGAACGACGGAGGAACGAGAGCGTCTGGGCCGATCTTCGTGCTGGTTCCGGAGTCGGGGGCGACGTCGTTCATGTGGAGCCCGCTGGTCCGGGAGCTCGCGCTGCGCGGGCACCGGGCCCTGCCCGTCGAGCTGCCCGGCGACGGGTTCGACACCCGCTTTCCCCGGGGTTACCAGTGCCCTCAGGACCCTGAGCAGTTCGCGGCGTCACCGTCGTCGGTCGCCGAGCTGACCCTGGACGACTACGCGACCCACACGCTCGACCTCGTTGGACGGGTCGCCGAGCAGGGACCGGTGATACTCGTGGGGCACAGCATGGGCGGTAGCACCGTGACCCGTGTCGCGACCAGCGCGCCCGGGCTGCTGGCCCGCCTGGTCTATCTCAGCGCCTACTGCTGCATCGACTCCTCGACCGTCCCCGCCTACATCCCGCGCCGGCCCGCCCCTGAGAGTCCGCTGGCCCGCCCGAAGGCTGGCCTGGATCGGCGACGCGAGGCGCATCGGCGTATCGCGGAGCAACCCCCGAACTGCGGATCCCCAGGTACTCGAGGTCCAGCACGCGTTGCGGATGGCCGACCTCGACCCCGCCTGGGTGCCGTGTCCCGCGGAACACTAGCCGTCGCTCGCCGGGGACTACGATCCACACCAGGGTCGCCGACGACGGTGGCGGCCGCTACTTGGCGGCTCGTGACACTCACCCGAGCACCGGGCCTACTGGCGTGGGTGACGGCGGGCGAAGTCGTTCGCGATCTGGTCGAAGGTCGCCCAGTGGACACCTTCGTGACCGTTGATGTGCTCGATGAGCCGCTCGTGCATCAGCAGGACCTGCGGCCGGGCGGAGACGTCAGGGTGGATGGTCATGGTGAACACGGCGTAGTCATGCTCGCGGTAGACCCAGTCGAACTGGTCACGCCAGAGCTGCTCGATGTCGCGCGGGTTGACGAACCCGTGGCTGTTGGGGCTGCCCTTGATGAACAACATCGGGGGCAGGTCGTCGAGGTACCAGTTCGCGGGCAGCTCGATGAGGTCGGTCTCCTGCCCGCGGACCAGCGGCTTCATCCACTCACCGGCGGACCGTTCGAGGTCGATCTTGGTCCAGGAGTCGCCGGCGCGAACGTAGTAGGGGTGGAAGTCGTCGTGCATCAGCGAGTGGTCGTAGGTGAGACCGCGGTCGAGGACGAGCTCGTTGGTGAGCTCGCTGAACTCCCACCAGGGCGCGACGTAGCCGGTGGGCCGGATACCGGAGCGCCGGGTGATGAGGTCGATGTTGTAGTCGAGGACGTCGCTCTCCTGCTGGCGGCTCATGGCGATCGGGTTCTCGTGGCTGTAGCCGTGCATGCCGATCTCGTGACCGGCGGCGACGCAGGCGTCGAACTGCTCGGGGAAGGTCTCGATGGAGTGCCCGGGCCAGAAGAACGACTGGGTGAGCCCGTAGCGGCGGAACAACTCCACGAGCCGCGGCACGCCGACCTCGCCGGCGAACATGCCGCGGGAGATGTCGCCGGGGGAGTCTTGCCCGCCGTAGGAACCCAGCCACCCACCGACCGCGTCGACGTCCACGCCGTAGGCGACGAAGATTTCCTTGGCCATGATGACCTCCACTGGATGGTGTCGGCGAGAACTGCCGGTCAGACTCCGAGCCACCGCGCGAGCAGGGGTCGGGGGTCGTCGGGGGCGGCGGCGAGGGCGGCGGCGAGCAGCATCCGGCCCTGCCAGGGGCTCAGGTCGTCGCCGAACACCGCGCCGGCCTCGGCGAGGTCGGCTCCGCCGCCCCCGGTGTAGAGCGGGGTGACCGGTCCGGAGGGCACCCGTGAGCACACCAGCACCAGCAGGTCGCACTCCCGGACGGCGTCGACGAGGGCGGGGTTGGCGTTGCCGGCCCCGAACGCGGCGAGCACCAGCCCGCGGGCGCCGGCGTCGACAGCGGCGCGCAACAGGACCGGGTCGGCGCCGACGTAGAGCGGGACGACGTCGACCCGCGGCAGGGCCTCGACGGACGTGTCGATCGGCACCGTCATCGGGCGAGCGGCGGGCGTCAGCGGCCGGACCCGCCCGCCAGCCACGCGCAGGGCGACACCGCGTCCCGGGGCGTTGAACCCGCGAGTGCCAAGCGTGTCGACCTTGGTCACGCCGCGGGCCGGGTACGCGCGCCCGTCGAAACACACAAGCACCCCCCGGTCGCGCGCGGCCGGGTCGACGGCGACCAGCAGGGCGTCGGTGAGGTTGGCCGGGCCGTCGGCGCCGGGGTGGTCGAGCGCCCGCTGGGCCCCGGTGAACACCACCGGGCGGGGGTCGTCGTGGACCAGGCTCGCGAGGAACGCCACCTCTTCCATGGTGTCGGTGCCGTGGGTGACGACCACCCCGTCCGCCCCCTCGGAGAACGCCGTGCCGAGGTGGCGCACCAGGGCCAGCAGGTCGGACCACTGCCAGGCGAAGCTACCGACGGTCGCGGCGTCGACGACGCCGACCTCGCAGCCGTCCGGGACGGCCACGTCGCGCAGCAGCTCGGCGCCGGTGGCGATGGCGCGGTGGCCACCGCCGGTGCGCCGGCTGGCGATGGTCCCACCGGTCGCCACCAGCCGTATCCGAGTCATGTCCCCACCTCCATCACTCAACACCAGTCCCCGCTCTACCGGACGGCTCATTCCCGAGGTGTCGGGTCCTTGATATCGGCGAGCAGGCTGAGGAGGTCGGGGGCGGCTTCGTCGCATCTCCTGGCCGTCCCAGGCCCCGCCGCGGCCGGCACGCGGGGCGAGCGCCCTTGCGCCGATGGCGTCCGCCTCAGCGGCGCCACAGTGCAGCCCCCCGAGCGGCGCGGTGTCATGTCCTCGGCGGTCAGGCTCGGTCACGGGGCAGGAAACGTCGCTGCTGGGCTCAAGGAGCACTGTCATCCGGCCGCGCAGGTTCGGGGATGAACCCGACTGCCTCGATCTCGATCTTCCACTCGGGCTGGGCTAGTGAGGTGACCTGCGCGATCGTGTCGGCAGGATAGGGCGGCACGAAGAACTCGCGGCGCAGGGCGACGACTTGGTCGATGACAGCCATGTCGGTCACGAAGATCGTCACCTTGACCACGTGCTCGAGCCCGGACCCCGAGTTCTCAAGAACCCGTCGCAGGTTGTCGAAGGCGCGTCGAGCCTGGGTGTCGAAGTCGAGGGCGACGGTCTGACCATGTTCGTCGATTCCGGCTTGGCCAGAGACGAACACGAGGTTTCCGCACCGGATGCCCAGGGAGATGGCGTAGGGCTCGTACCAGTCAGGGTCGGCGGTGACGCGCTCGGGGGCACCCGTGTTTCTCATGGCGCTCAGCATCGCTGGAGGGTTCCCATCTAGCAAGTACTGTCTCTAATGTGCTGTAGGGTCATTTTGTATACCTGATGAGGAGAGGAACAGTGAATGCGCGCGCACGTTGTTCAGGCCGGGACCACGTGCCCGACCGAGGTCGCCATAGAGGTGGTCGGCGGAAAGTGGAAGCTGGTCATCCTCGAACATCTGACGAGCGGGGTCTGGCGGTTCAGCGAACTGCAGCGTGCGGTGCCCACAGTCACCGCCCGTATGCTCACGCGTCAGCTGCGCGAACTCGAAGCGGACAAGCTCGTTCTTCGGACTGTCTATCCCGAAGTGCCGCCAAGGGTCGAGTACTCCCTGACCCAGACCGGCCGCAGTCTCGAACCTCTGCTCGCCGCGCTACGCGCATGGGGCGAGCAGTACCGCGACCAACATGTCCCATAGAGCGATCCCCTGTGGGACCCCGGCGACCAGTCAGACGTGCTCGTCGTCGGTGTCGTCGCTGGCGGTGGGGTCGCGCAGCGGCCGCAGCCCGATGAGGGTGGGGGTGGCGAAGGCGTAGCGGCCCAGGACGTTGATGTGGGCGTGCCCGAGCGGGGAGAGCCGGGTAGCGCTGGTCGGGCAGGTCGGCGAAGCGAGGGGAGAACCGGTAGCCCAGCAGCGCGAATACCCCGAAGACCATATCGCTGTAGGACGCGTTATCGGTGGTCACCGTCTCCGGCCGCGGGCCGCCGTCGAGGTTGAGCAGGGTGTCGAGGATGTACAGCGAGTCGCGCGAGGTGCCGGGCACGATCTTCTGCCCGATGCCGGCGACCTGATCGTTGACGGCGTTGAGCCAGGTGATGCCGCGTTTGTAGCCGAAGTACTTCGGACGCCGGCCACGGCACCTCCAGCGGGTCCTCCAGGAACCGGCCCACCGCCCGGACGGTCCCGATCTGCACCCCCATGCCCAGCCGGTGCGAGTCGACCCGCCGCCTCGCGATCAGATCGTGGGCGTCCTCGTCGAGGTAGAAAAACCGCTCCACCTCCCGCGCCGGCAGCTCCGAGCCGAAGCAGCCGTACGCGGCCACCTGCGCGTCGCTGAGGAACTCCACCGGCACGCCGCCGACCCTAGACGTGGCCTACATCACCAAGTTCGGGAACCTCACCGACACCACGCCGCCCTTCAAGATCGTCTCACCGCCAACGGCTGTTCGGGTGTTCCCCGACCCCGTGACCGGACGTGGACGGGATCGACGATGTCTACGTCTCGTCCGGGCTCGGAGAGCGGCCCGATCGACGACCGCCCACGGATCGGCGGCCTGCTCTCGCGCCGACCCGTCGATCACCTGCTAGGAACCGGGAACGAGGACGGCCGATCGAGACATACCCAGGAGATCACCATGGAGCCAATCCCTCGATCGCCCACTGTCCGGCGCTAGGAGCGTCGCGGTGCGGGCGTTTGCCAGGTGGGCAGTGCTGCCGATCGGGGCCGCGGTCGCGATCGCACACTTCGCCGTCAGCTTTCTTCGATGAGGTGTACGTGCTGGCCATCCGGCCGCAACCACCTCGACTGGGGCTCGGCCGACCAGCCGTCGGTCGTAAATTGGTCTCCTGCCAGTCCTCACAGCGTGCGCTGGCGCGATGGCGAGGCGCCGTTGTGTCCCTACCACCGGCAGGTGCACGAGTTCAGGAGCGGAAGCAGGGCCCCGTCGTGGCGGGGTACGCGTGCGGTGGGCCGCTGGAGGTGCTGTGACCGGCTATGTCTTCGATGCGTCCGACCTCGTCGGCGAGCAACGGAAGTACATGCAGCAAGCCCTGGATCCGATCACCACCGCCCGTATGGAGGCGCTCGGCGTGGGACCGGGCTGGCGGTGCCTAGAGGTCGGTGGAGGGGGCGGCTCGATCGCGGACTGGCTCAGTGAGCGAGCCGGGAACAGCGGGCATGTGCTCGTCACCGATGTCGACCCGGACGAGATCCGCCGGAACGCGGAGAACATATCGATCCGCCGGCACGACATCGTCTCCGATGAGCTGCCCGAGGCCGAGTTCGACCTGGTCCACGCCCGCCTGGTATTGCTGCACCTACCGGAGCGCCACCGCGCGCTGACCCGGATGGTGCGCGCGCTGCGGCCGGGCGGATGGCTACTGCTCGGCGAGTTCGACTGCACCTGGATGCCGGTGCTGTCCGCACCCAACGAGGACACCACGCGGCTGTTTCGCCGGTTCCACGCGGGGCTGTGTCAGCTGCTGACCCGGGCAGGCGCCGACATCGCGTGGGGTACCCACGCATACCAGGCGCTCCGGGGTCAGGGGCTGGCCGAGGTGGGCCACTGTGCGCAAGCCCACCCCTGGCCAGGCGGCTCCGTCGGCTGCCGCTGGCTGCACGTCAACTCGCTGCAACTGCAAGACAAGCTCATCGCCGCTGGCCTGCTCACCGCGGCCGAGCTGGACACCCTGCGCGATCTGCTCGCCGACCCCCGATTCGTCGTCAGCTCCTACCTGACGACCTCGACATGGGGCCGCCGGACGATCGAGCCATGACCCCGGAGCTACCCTGGGTTCAAGTCTGGTACGCGTACTGCTCGGCGGCGGCCAACTCGGGCGACGCGCTGCCAGTCGCAGGGCCGGAAGAAGCCGAGCTGCGCGGCGCACCTCGTACGGCTGCGCCCGGGCGCTTCCCGACACTGTGCGGCGCCGAAGAGCGGCGCCGCACAGCCCCGTCCAGGGCGCACGACCACCGTGCAGCCGTCGACGGCGTTGCGTCGTAGCCGACACCAGCCGCTTGACCTGCCCGTTTGACACGGCAGCGGGCAGCTTCGTACTTTAGTCACTGCCGCATGGCGGCCTGGGAGGCAGGGGACAGACGTTCCCAGCCGGCCAGGTCACTCCAACCGACCGGCGATTTGCGTCGGAGGGCTAGCGGCCGCCGGGCCGCGCGAGTTGACCTCGCGTTGCGGACCGGGTACTCTGAGCTGGTTGCCCTGGATCGGGCCGTGGTTGTGGTT
>WHSY01000143.1 GCA_009379815.1 Pseudonocardiaceae bacterium | reverse complement strand
ACGGCTGCTACACGGCATCACCGGCAGCTGGCAGCACCGCGACACGGCCCGAGCCGCACTGGACAGCCACCCCAACCGGCGCTTCGCCCACGCCGCCCTGCGCCGACACGTCCAGATGCGCGACCGCCACTGCATCGGGCCCGGCTGCCGACGCCGCGCCGCCGCCACCGAGCTGGACCACACCCGCGACCACGCCCGCGGCGGGCACACCGTCACCACCAACAGCGGCCCCGGCTGCGGCCGCCACCACGCGATGAAACACCAGGGCGGCTGGACACTCGAACAGCCCGCACCCGGCCACTTCGTCTGGACCAGCCCCCTCGGACAGACCTACCGCACCCGCGGCGAAGCGATCACCCCAGACCTACCCGAGCCGCTTGCCCGCGACCCCGACCCCGACCCGCCCGACGCCCCAATGACATGCGAAGGGCCGATCCTGCCCCCACCCGAACCAGCACCACCGAGACGACCGGCACGACCACCACCCGCCGGGTTACCCGACGAGCCACCGTTCTGACCGGTCCGCTGGCGCGGGATCAGGTTTCATCGCGTGCCGTAGCAGCGTGCGCCGAGAGCCTTGTGTCGCTTGCCCATCCCGATGCGCACCTGGACACCGCCGTCGCGCTGTTCGGTCGGGAGCTGCGCGTGTTGACGCAAGGCGGATCCTCTACCGGCGCATCCGGCAGGTATGGGAGCAGCCGATGGGCTGGCTGACGGGCAAGGGTCGCGGCTGGGGTACGGCTCATCCCGGGTACTGGCTCCCGCTCGACCTCGGGAGCTGGCGTAAGGACCGGCTGGTCGTGCTCGACCTGGGGCGGCGCGTCCACCCGGCATTCAGCCCCGACGACCCGGACCGGGTGCTTCGTATCCTCCGGGAGCACGTGACGGTGCACTGATCCACTACCGATCCGTTCGGCGCCGTCAACACCCGTCGTGCCGGTGGCACGGCGCGGGTTCCGTTTCGTCCAAGACGGTGGCACGGCACGTCTGTGACCATCCGAATATGCATCTCGTCAGCGAACCCACCCACGCCGTCGACCTGAGCACCACACCGGTCCATCTCGGTCTCGGGTCCCGCGCGATGCCCGTCGAGGGTTTCGGCTGGGATCCGGATGTCCTCGAGGCCTACGGGAGCGCTGTCGCCGACGACGGCGCCGAGGGCCGCCTGCTCATGATCTTCGAAGGCGCCGGGTCCGGGACGTACTGGGAACGACACCCGGCGGGCGACGAGGTGGTGATCTGCCTGTCGGGGCGGATGACAGTGACCCGCGTGATCGGGGGCACAACCGACCCGGTCGACCTCACCCTCGGCGAGGCGATGATCAATCCGCGCGGTGTGTGGCACGTCGTCGACGTGCACGAGCCCGGACAGCTCATGACCATCACGCCTGGCGCAGGCACGGAGCACCGGCCTCGCCGCTGATCGGTTTCGCCGCTGATCGGCGGCGCTGGTGGGGTCGACCGGTGGCCGGCGCAGCGATGAGTTCCGGGCCGTTGTGGCGTCGAAGCTGGTGACACGATTTCCAGCGCCGAGAAGGGGACCCACCATGCCCGCACGAAAGACCGCCCCGGTCGGAGCGCCCTGCTGGGTCGATCTGCTGACCTCCGACACCGAACGCAGCCGGGACTTCTACTGCCAGTTGTTCGGCTGGGAGGCGGAGGAACCCGCGGCGGAGTTCGGCGGCTACGTCAACTTCACCAAGAACGGCGTCCGGGCGATGACGCCGCGAAGACGCTCGACGCGGCCACCGCCAACGGCGGCCAGGTCCACGCCGAACCCATGACGGTCGGCGACCTCGGCACCATGGCCTTCGTCGGCGACCCCGGTGGCGCCGGGATCGGTGTGTGGCAGCCCGGCCGTCACGAGGGCTTCGGGATCCTCGACGAGCCCGGCGCCCCGAGCTGGTTCGAGCTGCACGCCCGGGACTACCAGGCCGCCGTCGCCTTCTACCGTGACGTGTTCCGCTGGGACACTCATGTCGTCAGCGACACCCCGGAGTTCCGCTACACGACGCTGCGGCATGGCGAGGACTGGCTTGCGGGGATCATGGACGCCTCGGGCTTGCTCTTCGACGGTGTCCCCGCCCACTGGTCGGTCTACTTCGGGGTCGACGACACCGATGCCGCGCTGGCGAGGATCGTCGACCTCGGCGGCTCGGTCCTGATGGCTGCCGAGGACACGCCGTACGGCCGGCTCGCGGCAGCAGCCGACCCGACCGGCGCCCAGTTCAAGCTCGTCGCTGCCAACGAGGCGATGCCGGGGAGCACCGCCCCGGCGTGGGCCCCGCGCGACGTGGCCGCAGAACCACCACGAGTGCGCGTATGGCGGCAAAGGGGGCGGCGTCAGCTCAACGCTTCGAGGGCTGCATCCACGTCGGCCTCGGTGTTGTAGACGTGGAACGAGACGCGCAGCCCCCCGGCCCGGACGGCGGCGCGGATGCCGGCCCGCTCCAGCCGGTGCTGCGCATCGGGTACCTGGGCCGAGACGATCGCCGAATCGGCGGCTGGAAGACCCAAACCTGCTCGGAACCGGTTCGCCAGCGCCACGTTGTGCGCCTGGATCGCCGGCACGCCGATACGTTCGATGAGCTCGAGCGCGGGTTCGGTGCCGACCCAGGAGAACCACGCCGGGGAGGTGTCGAACCGCCGCGCCGTCTCGGCGAGCCGCAGTGGCGGCCCGTAGTAGGACGTGTGGGGATCATCGCCCGCATACCAACCGGCGGCCAGCGGCCGCATCGTGGCGAGATGCTCGGGCGCAACGGCCAGGAACGCGGTGCCGCGCGGCGACATCAGCCACTTGTAGGCGCCGCACGCCAGGAAGTCGAAGCGGGCGGCGTCCAGCGGTAGCCAGCCGCAGGCCTGGGTGGCGTCGACGGCGGTGAGCACCCCGTGCTGCCGGGCGGCGGCGGCGATGGACTCGACGTCGGCGACCTCGCCGGTAGCCGACTGAACCGCGCTGAACGCGACCATCGTGACCGTGGGGTCGATGGCGTCGACGAGCCGATCGGCCGCAACGGTGACCACCTCCACACCGCGGCCGGCGTGGGCCAGGAACGGGAACAGCAGGGAGGTGAACTCGATGTCGGGTACGACCACCCGCGCACCGTCCGGCAACGAGGCGGCGACCAGGCCGATCAGCTCGGAGACGGTCGCGGACACCGCGATGTGCTCGGTCGGTACGCCGACCAGCCGGGCGAAGACCCGCCGCGCGCCCTCGGTGGCCTCGGCCCACGGCTCCCAACTGGTGGCGCCATGGCGCCAGTCCGCCAGGACGGAGTGCAACGCCTCGAACGCCGGGGTGGGAGGAAGGCCGTAACTGGCCGTGTTCAGGTAGGGACCCACCGGTTCCCACAGGCGCTGCGCCTCGGACAGATCGATGGTTCCTCCCAGCGCTCGGTTCACCGCAGGCTAGCGGCTGCCGACGCCGGGCTCTCAGCCCCGCAGCATCGCCGGGCCGCGGATGCGGCACCGATCGAGCACTCGCAACGCCGTGTCGGACTTGCGGCCGTCGCCGAGCAGGCCCACCCAGGGGTGGACGCCGAACACGTGGAAGCTGTGGTGCGGTACGCCTCCGGCGCAGGCACCCTCGGCGAGCATGCTGCCGGTGCGGCGGCGGAACCGCTCCTCCATAGAGTTGCCGAACGCGGTGGTCCCGATCCGGTCGAGCAGCGGGTTACCCACCCAGTAAGCCTCCACCACCCAGCGGTCCAGCGGGCGGAGATGCCCACGGCACCGGCTCTTCGGGCGTCCCATCGTGCTCGCCGTGAACCGAGGACACCGCCATCACTCCAAACACCCATTCGCGGCTACTCGCTCGGCTCGCCGGTTTGCCGTCACCCTCATCGTGCGGGGCCGCTGTGTCGCCCGTGCTGATCGAGTGCGTCTGCCGCGCCGTCGAGCCGAGGCCGACCGCTGAAAGGCGCCGTTGACCGTCAGAAAGCAACCGTTCACCGCATCAACGAGAATGGTGGATCGGTGCCGGTGGGAAGTCGTCGATGGCCGTCATCTCCACCCGATCTCGTCGAGAAAGCCGCCCAGCAGACGGTCGAACTCCTCCGGCTGACACAGGTTGGACGGGTCGAACGAGTCCGGTACCTCTTCCAGGCGCGACTTCGGAATCGCAGCCGTCAAGTGACGCATATACGCCAGTAGGGCCGGTGAGGCGGTGCCGACGATGCCCAACGTCGGACACGAGATCCGATCGAGCTCGGACGTGTACGACACACCGTTCAAAGCGTAACGCACCTTGGTGGTCTCCAGCTTCCGCAACTGCCGGATGTCGACCTCCAGATAGCTCAGCGCCAGCGGCCACCGGCGATACTGTCGTCGAATCGCCGGCATCAACATGCCGGCCGGGAGCAACCATGCCCAGCCGCTCAGGTACAGCAGCAGCCACTGTGCGGCAGCACCGACCGAACGCGGTCGGGTGTCGCCGAAAGAATCAGCGACGACCAGGCCCGAGATACGTGCGGGATAGTCCAGTGCGAAACGCTGGGCGAGGACGCCCCGTAACTGACGCCGCACACCACCGCCCGGTCGATACCGAGCTCGTCGAAGAGTGCAGCGAGATCGTCCGCCTGCTGACTGAGGATATCGCGCCAGCCGGTGAGCCGACCCGACTTCCCCACACCCCGCGGATCGAACGTCACAATCCGGTGGTCGTCGGCGAACCGCGCAACCTGAGGATCCCACATCACATGCGTGCATCCCAGCCCGGGCAGCAAGACCAGCGGCGCACCCTCGCCCTGTATCTCGTAGTAGATCGATGTCCCATTCACCGCGGCGGCGGGCACGGCGCCTCCCTTCTCGACGCGCCGGCCGCACCCCGCGGCGTCGGGGCGCAGTCGTGCCGTCTCGAGGGTGCTCGGATGCTACTTCCTCAGGTGGCCCGCCATGAGGGGTCGCGCCCGCTCAGGCCGATCGTGCGGTCGAGCAGCGGTGCGTCGCCGGGGACGTCGACGATCGGGCCGAAGAGTCCGTCGCGGCCGGCTGCTTGCTCCGGCGCGGACATCAGCGACACGAACTCCATGGACGCGTCCAGTGCCGGGGGATCGACGTCGAACGGCTGTCCGCTGGCGCGCGCGACATCCCAGCCGTGAATGAGCAGCTCATTGAGGGCGACCTTGCCTGCCACATCCGCGGGCAGGTCGATACCGCCGGCTCGGGTCATCCCCTCCCACGCGTCGGGCTTACGCCAGGCTTCGGCCAGCGCGACGAGCTGTTGGGGGATGCGAACGCGCCAGTCGGGGGCCAGCCGGGTGGCGTCGCCGGAGGGACCTTGTGCCGTTGCCGGCCCGAGGTCCTTGGTGGCGGCGGTGGTGAAGGCCTGGGACAGTCCGCCGATGTGGTCGATGAGGTCCCCGACGGTGTACTCGTCGCACGGCGTCTGCGCAGTGAGTTGATCGTCGGTGACGCCACGCAGGAGCGTCGCCAGCTGTTGGGCCGTAGGCCCGAGGTCGAGCATCGTGGTCATCGGGGGCTCCTTCGGTGCGCGTTCGATCGGCAGCAGCAACATCGGTGAGACGGTGCGGCGACGCGGAACTCATCGGTGCTGCCCGGTGTCCGCGCGTCGAGGCGCCGGGAGCCCTCTCAGGGTTGTCCCGGATTCCGCGGGACACGGGCGTGTGCTGGGCTGTCGCCATGGCGAACATCGGCACCCGGCTGCTGGAGATGTCGTTCGGCCGGCCCAGCGGTCCGCTCGGCCGCATCGGCGGCCGGCTGATGGCCCGGGGCAACGCCGCCACCGAGCGGCACCTGGTGGAGATCGCCGATCTCGGCCGGCAGGACGCGGTGCTGATCCTGGGCCCGGGCCCGGGGGTCGGGCTCGAGGCCGCGGGCGCGCGGTCCGGCCACGTGATCGGGATCGATCCGTCGGAGCTGATGCTCGAATCCTGCCGGCGGCGCAGCGCCGAGCTCATCGGCAGCGGCACGGTGCGGCTGGCGCGCGGTGTCGCCGCGGACACCGGACAGCCTGCTGGTTCGGTGGACGTGGTGCTCGCCGTGAACAACGTCCAGATCTGGCCGGACTGGCGCGCCGCGTTCGGCGAGCTGCATCGGGTGCTGCGTCCGGGTGGGCGGGTGCTGGTCTCGGCGCACGAGAAGTGGTTGCCGGGTGGTCTGGCTGCGCTGGCCGCGGCTGTGGAGCGGGCCGGCTTCGAGGAGATCCGGACCTGGACGTGGGAACCGCCCGGCCGAAGCGCCACCACCGCAGCGCAGCTGCGAGCGCGGCGGGCGGTCACCGCTGAGACGACGAGCTGACCTGTCGATCCGGTCCGGCTCTTCGCCATGCGGTGACGCCGAGCACGCCGGCCAGGGGTGCCAGTACCAGCGCGGGGAGTTGGTAGCGCCAGGAGAACTCGACGAGCGCCGCGGTGGCCAGCAGTGTGACGGCCAGTCCGCTGGTGAGCAGGCAGGTGGTGCGCAGTTCGGGACGGCGTTGCCGGGGGGCGGCGATTCCGGCGATTCCGGCCAGCAGCGCCAGCGCCAGCACCGGACCAGGCGTGTAACCGATCGAGAGCTGGTATCCGCGCAGGAAGTGGGCCAGTGGCTCGTTGACTATCGGGTCGGTGTAGCCGGCTGCCAGCAGGGTTCGTTGCGACGCGTTCGGATCGGGGTTGTAAGGATCGTTGGAGAATTCCGGGTAGCTGGTCTGG
>WHSY01000142.1:6982-7363 GCA_009379815.1 Pseudonocardiaceae bacterium | reverse complement strand
CCAGGCCGAGTCGCTCGACGAGGTCGGAGCCGCGCAGCGACCCGGCTTCGTGGATCAGCCCCATCAGCCCGTAGGACGCCGGCTCGAGCCCGGGGTGTACATCGGCGGCGACGGCGAACGAGAAGCTGCGGATCCGCCGGAACAGCGCGGTCAGCTCCGACTCGACCTGATCCGACACCACCCGCCGCTGCGCATCGTGGACCATCGACGCACTCTAGCGACGCGGTGACACCACCCGGTCACAACGGGCCGAGCCGGTCAGGATCGGCCGGCCGCGGGCTGGGTCCACGGCGTCGGGGTGGCCCGGGCCTCGAAATAGTCACCACCCTTGCGGCGCTGGTCGTCGGTGCCCCACACCCGGTCCCGTGACACCGGGACCAT
>WHSY01000142.1:0-6972 GCA_009379815.1 Pseudonocardiaceae bacterium | reverse complement strand
GTTGCCCAGGCTGGCCATAACACCGTTGCCGCGGTACTCGGGATAGGCCAGCCGCCGTTCGTCGAGCACCTGCGCGAAGCCCGACGGCCCCGCTCGCAGCGAGGCGTCGCATTCCCCGCCACCGTCGGAGGTGGCGACGAAGAGCATCTCCATCCGGCCGACGAACTCGACCATCTCCGGGTTGAGGTGGTCGAGTACCTGGTCGGTGTAGAACCTCCGCGCCCTGGTCCCGGTGCCGAAGGCACACTGCAGCAGGTGCTCGCCCCGCGAGCCCGGGAGCTGCTCGCTCGCACTCGGATCGGACGGGTCCTCGGGTCCGTCGGCGGGCAGCGGGGTCCCGTCATGCGGTCGGAGGCGTCCGAGCGCCGCCGAACGTTGCGTCGGGGCACCGTCACTCACCGTGCTGTCGTCACACAACTCGAGATCTATCATCCGATCGGGTATCACACGAACGGATGTCCTCGTTCGTGTCCTGCGCGTCGCCACCACCTTGGACTGCACGGCGCACACCGTGTCATAGTGGCCGATCGTGCAGCACACCGCCGTTCGAAGGGTTGCTGTAAGAAACACCTGACAGTAACACTCTGTAGCTTTAGATGTATCCCAACGAGCGATCTAGGATCGCGCGGACCGGTCGACGGGTTAGTCTGCCGGTCCGTCGTCGGGAGCCAATACCGTCTGCGACGGGTGCCCTCCCGCCGCCAACCTGGAGAAGACGCGACCGGACATGACCTCCAATGCCGTGTTGACACCAGTACCCACCCCCGGTGACGAGCCTGCCGACACCAGTGGCGACTCCACCATGGTCCGGCTGATCCGCGAGAGCTGGGCCACTGTCGAGCCACAGCAGGACGAGCTCGCCCAGTTCTTCTACGGACTGCTGTTCAGCGTCGCCCCCGCCACCCGGGAACTGTTCCCGGTCAACATGGAGGTGCAGCGGAGTCGGCTGCTGCGGGCGCTGGTGCACGTGGTGCACATGGTCGACCGGCCCGACGACCTGGAGCCGTTCCTGCGGCAGCTCGGCCGCGACCATCGCAAGTTCGGTGTGTTTCTGACCGAGCAGTACCAGGCGCTGGGCACGGCCCTGCTCGGCGCACTGCGGCGCTTCGCCGGCGATGCCTGGACGCCCGAGGTCGACAAGGCCTGGACCGACGCGTATTCGATGGTGGCCAAAACCATGCAGCAGGCCGCGGAGGCTGACCAGGGCCCTGCCTACTGGACCGGTCAGGTCGTCGAGCATCAGCGAATCACCTGGGACCTCGCCGTGGTCCGGGTCAAGCCGGACCAGCCGGTGCCCTACCGGCCCGGGCAGTACGTCAGTGTCGAGGTACCGCAGCGACCCCGCCTCTGGCGGTACCTGTCCCCCGCCAATGCCCCGCGCCTGGACGGGATGTTGGAGTTCCATGTCCGCGCGGTGGACAGCGGCTGGGTCAGCCGCGCGATCGTCGGTCACTCCCAGATCGGCGACACGTGGCGGATGGGTTCACCGATGGGCCGGATGAGCGTCGACCGCCGCTCCGGCCGGGAAGTGCTGATGATCGCCGGGGGCACCGGGGTGGCGCCGATGCGCGCGATGCTCGAGGAGCTCACACGGTGGGGCGACAACCCGAACGTCACGCTGTTCGTCGGCGGGCGCGGCCGCGACGACCTCTACGACCTCGACGCGTTGAACACGATGACGGCGACCAACCCGTGGCTGTCCGTCGTGCCGGTACTCGAGGAGGCCCCCGGCGTCCCGGGCGCGGAGCACGGCACGCTGGCCGACGTCGTCACCCGCCACGGCGCGTGGGCCGAGCACGACGTGCTGGTGTGCGGGTCGCCCGCGATGATCCGGGCGACGGTGTCGCGGATGCTGGTCGCGGGCACCCCGCTGGACCGCATCAAGTACGACCCGTTCACGCTCGACTGACCGCGTCCGGGTTGGTAGCCGTTGCGAGCAGTCGTCACGGGGGTTGGCGGTACTGGGAGGGCTACCGACGTCAGCGGCGCTGGCGCGGCCGCCAGACGACCAGCGCGCTCTGCTGCGGGGTGCGCGCGGGCACCAGGTCGCGCCGGTAGGAGGCGTGCACCGACTGCGCGGCCTGCTCGGCGGCGGCGTGCGCGGCGGCGAGCTCGGTTCGGGCCCCGTCGAGCTCCTCGGACAGCTCGGACAACCGGGAGCGCAGCGCCTCGACCTGATGCTCCAGGTCGATGATCCGCTTGATCCCGGCGAGGTTGACGCCGTGGTCGTGCGACAGCCGCTGCACCTCCTGCAGCAACTCGATGTCGCGGGTCGAGTAGCGTCGGCCACCACCGGTGCTACGGTCGGGCGACACCAGCCCCATCCGGTCGTAGCTGCGCAGCGTCTGCGCGTGCATCCCCGCGAGTTGCGCGGCCACGGAGATCACGAACACCGGAGTGTCGTCGTCGGCACCCGGCGGCTGTGGCACGATCATCGGGCGGCCTCCCGTCCCTGCACCTGCTCCCTCAACCAGGCTCGCGGATCGTGGCTCGAGGTCGCCCTGTCGTAACTCTCGAGCGCCTGGCGAGCCGAGCGATCCAGCTTGACGGGCACGCTGACCTGCAGCGTCACCAGCAGGTCGCCCTTCCGGCCGTCGCGACGGGTGATGCCGCTGCCGCGCACCCGGAACGTCTGCCCGGTGGCCGTGCCCGCCGGCACCCGCAGCGACACCGTGCCCTCGAGCGTCGGCACCGTCAGCGTGGTACCCAAGGCCAGCTCGGGGAACGACACCGGGACCGTCATGGTGAGATCAGCGGGGTCGGAGTCGGATCGCCCGAAGACCGGGTGCGGGGTGACATGCACCCGCACGAACAGGTCGCCCGCCGGTGCCCCGTAGCGTCCCGGCTCGCCCTGCCCGGCCAGCCGGATCCGCTGCTCGTCGGCCACGCCGGCGGGGACGCGCATCGTCAGCGTCCGGGTCCGGGTGGAGGTGCCGTTGCCGCCGCACTCCGGGCACGGCTCGTCGATCAACCGCCCACCGCCGCGGCAGTCGCGGCACGGCTCGGAGAACGCGAACGCCCCCTGGCTTCGGGTGACCAGTCCGGAGCCTCCGCAGCCGGGACAGGTGCGTGGTGACGTCCCGGGACGTGCCCCGGTTCCGGCGCACGTCCCGCACGTGGCCGGGCTCGACAGCCGCAGCGGCATGGTCGCGCCCTGCACCGCCTCGATGAAGTCGATGCGGATTTCGGTCTCGATGTCGGCGCCGCGTTGCGGCCGGGTCGCGCTGCGGGCACCCGGACCGGCACGGTTGCCGAACAGCCCGCCGAGCAGGTCACCGATCCCGCCGGCGCCGCCGGGAGTGCCACCCGCCGCCCCGGCGGCGTTGAAGAGGTCACCGAGGTCGAAGGAGCCGCGCCCGTCCGGGCCGCCGAAGCCGCCCCCGCCGGGACGGAAGCCGCCGCCGCCGAACAGCCGGCGCGCCTCGTCGTACTGCGACCGCTTGTCCGGATCGGAGAGCACCCCGTAGGCCTCGGAGACCGACTTGAACCGTGCCTCGGTCCGCGCGTCGCCGGGGTTGGTGTCAGGGTGCGACTCCCGGGCAAGCTTGCGGTAGGCCCGCTTGATGTCGTCGGCCGTGGCGGAAGGGGAGACGCCCAGTTCGGCATAGAAGTCCTTGTCGATCCAGTCCCGCGCGCTCACCGGACGCCTCCTCCTCTCCTCAGTTCGACGACTCGGGGTCCGGCTCGTCGCCGGTGCCGTGATCGGTCACGGCCACCATCGCGGGGCGCAGCACCCGCTCGTCGAATCGGTAGCCGCGCCGTAGCACCGTGGTGACGGTCGGACCCGACACGCCCGGGGACGTGGCGTGCTGTACCGCCTCGTGCACATCGGGGTCGAAGCCGTCGCCCGGAGCCCCGAAGGACGTCAGGCCCTGGCTCTCCAGCGCCCCGGCCAGCTTGTCCGCCACGGCCTTGAACGCGCCGTTGAGGTCGCCGTGCTCGGCCGCGCGCTCGATGTCGTCGAGCACGGCGAGCAGCTCGCCTGCCACCTGGGCCTTCGCACCCGCGATGACGGCCTGCCGGTCACGTTCCACGCGCCGACGGTAGTTCGTGTACTCGGCCGAGATGCGCTGCAGATCGCTGGTGCGCTCGGCCAGTTCGGCCTGCAGCTTGGTCAGCTCGTCGGCTTCGGTGTCGGCCGTGTTGCCGTCGGCGGACGCGCCGGCGGGGACGTCGCCGATGACGGCCTCGACGTCCGTCGCGGTTCCCGGGGCGGACGCTGCGCCCGCCCCGGGGACCCGCACCTCACCGGTCACAGGATCGATCCTCCGCTTGTCTCGTATGACGACGCCGGGACGCTCGTCCTCGGGACCCGGATCGGCAGGCACCGGTCGGCTCACTTCCGCTCGCTTCTGGACGTCTCGTCAGCCTGGTCGTCCACGATCTCGGCGTCGACGACGTCGTCATCGCCTCGGGCACCGCCGGCCGACCCGTCGGTCGTCGTGGCACCGTCGGTGGCGTTCGCCCCGGTCTCGCTGTACATCGCCTGGCCCAGTGCCTGGGACTCGGTCGCCAGCTTCTCCATCGCGGACCGGATGGCCTCGGTGTCGGTGCCCTTGAGCGCCTCCTGGGCCTCGCCGAGCGCGGCGTTGACCTTGTCCTTGACGTCCGACGGGAGCTTCTCGTCGTTCTCCTTGACGAACTTCTCGGTCTGGTGGACCAGCGACTCGGCCTGGTTGCGGGTCTCGGCCTCCTCGCGGCGCTGGCGGTCCTCGTCGGCGTGCTCCTCGGCGTCGTGCATCATCCGGTCGATGTCTTCCTTCGGCAGCGCCGACCCGCCGGTGATGGTCATCGCCTGGCTCTTGCCGGTGCCCATGTCCTTGGCGGAGACGTTGACGATGCCGTTGGCGTCGATGTCGAAGGTGACCTCGATCTGCGGCACGCCGCGCGGCGCGGGCGGCAGCCCGGTCAGCTCGAACATACCGAGCTTCTTGTTGTAGGCCGCGATCTCACGCTCGCCCTGGAAGACCTGGATCTGCACGCTCGGCTGGTTGTCGTCGGCCGTGGTGAAGATCTCGCTGCGCTTGGTCGGGATCGTGGTGTTGCGCTCGATGAGCTTGGTCATCACGCCGCCCTTGGTCTCGATGCCGAGCGACAGCGGGGTGATGTCGAGCAGCAGGACGTCCTTGACCTCGCCCTTGAGCACGCCGGCCTGCAGCCCCGCACCGACCGCGACGACCTCGTCGGGGTTGACGCCCTTGTTCGGGTCCTTGCCGCCGGTCAGCTCCTTGACCAGGTCGTTGACCGCGGGCATCCGCGTCGAGCCGCCGACCAGCACCACGTGGTTGATCTGGCTCACCGAGATGCCGGCGTCCTTGACGACGGACTGGAACGGCTGGCGGCACCGGTCGAGCAGGTCGGAGGTGATCCGCTGGAACTCGGCACGCGACAGCGTCTCGTCGAGGAACAGCGGGTTCTTGTCCGAGTCGACGGTGATGTAGGGCAGGTTGATGTTGGCGCTCGACGAGCTCGACAGCTCGATCTTGGCCTTCTCCGCGGCCTCCTGCAGCCGCTGCATCGCCATCCGGTCCTTCTTCAGGTCGATGCCCTGCGAGGCCTTGAACTTCTCCACGAGCCAGTCGACGATCCGCTGGTCCCAGTCGTCACCACCGAGGTGGTTGTCGCCGGAGGTCGCGCGGACCTCGACCACGCCGTCACCGATCTCGAGCAGCGAGACGTCGAAGGTGCCGCCACCGAGGTCGAAGACCAGGATGGTCTGCTCCTTCTCGCCCTTGTCCAGGCCGTAGGCCAGCGCCGCCGCGGTCGGCTCGTTGACGATGCGCAGTACGTTGAGGCCCGCGATCTGCCCGGCCTCCTTGGTGGCCTGGCGCTGCGCGTCCTCGAAGTAGGCCGGGACGGTGACGACCGCGTCGATCACGTCCTCGCCGAGGTAGGACTCGGCGTCGCGCTTGAGCTTCTGCAGCACCCGCGCGCTGATCTCCTGCGCGGTGTACTTCTTGTCGTCCACCTCGGTCGCCCAGTCGCTGCCCATGTGCCGCTTGACCGATCGGACAGTCCGGTCGATGTTGGTCACCGCCTGGTTCTTGGCGGACTGGCCGGTGAGGATCTCACCGTTCTTGGCGAAAGCCACCACCGACGGCGTGGTGCGCGACCCCTCCGAGTTCGCGATCACACTCGCCTCGCCGCCCTCCAACACGGAGACGACGGAGTTGGTGGTCCCGAGGTCGATACCGACCGCACGAGCCATGTTGTTCTTACCCTCCGAACTAGCTGGATCAGGGTTGATTGCCTGCTGCTCAAGTCTGCTGGCGAAGACGGCGTTTCGTCAAATCAACCTTGAGCATACCTTGCTCAACGTTCCTGCTCGGCTCAACGGACGGCCCTGCTCAGGTGTTCCCGGCCCAACGGTTGCCTGCCACGAAGGTAGCCTTCGCCTCAACTGTGCTGCGAAGGCCGCCCTCGTGACACCGGTGCGCCACGAAGGGCGCCGTCGTGGCATCGGTGGTGCTGCGCGGTGGTGCTGCGACAGGGCAGTCAACGCCGCGCAACGGTGATGTCGCCGCTGGAGGTGTAGAGCTCGAGCGCGAAGCGGGCGTCCGGGGCATCGATCACCTCGATGTCGCCCCGGTCGTCGTCACCGTTGCTGTCCACCCGGTAGCGGCCGGCGGGAACCGTCAGTTCGACGTCGCCGCTGGACGTCTCGGCGCGGACGTCGTGCTGGCGCGCGAGCTCGAGCGCGATGTCCCCCGAACTCGCCGACGCCGAGACCGGGCCGCGCAGCGATTCACCGCGGATCGAGCCAGAGGAGGTGTGCACGGTGCTGGTGCCCGCCAGGTTCGTCAGCCGCACCTGCCCGGAACCGGTGTCCACCGCAACGGTGCCCGGTACGTCGCGCACGTCGACGTCGCCCGAGCCGACCTCGACGTCGACCGCGGCGGTACCCACCACCGTCACGTCTCCCGCCAACAGCAGCTGCGCGACGTCGAGCACCTCGGTCTGGTTGCGCGCCTC
>WHSY01000141.1 GCA_009379815.1 Pseudonocardiaceae bacterium | reverse complement strand
AGCCTGGAGTTCCTCACCGGCGAGCTGCAGGGCTCGCACGACCCGTCCGGGGTCGTGTTCACCGTGCTCGCCGCGCTGTCGGGGATGGAGCGCGAGTACATCCGCGACCGCACCCTGGAAGGCCACGAGTCGGCCCGCGCCCGGGGCAAGGCCATCGGCGGAGCCGCCGTCACCGACGACGCCATGCTCGCCGTGGCCCTCCACCTGCGCGGCCAGGAGCTGAGCCTGCGCGACATCGCCGCCCGCCTCGTCATTGCCACGGGAAAGAAGAAGGGCCAGCACCCGACCCCGGCGACCGTGCTGCGCATGCTGCGCGAGCACGACGAGAGGGCCGTCGCGGCGAGCAGCTGACCGTTCCGTCCCCGCCGTTCACTCGTCGTCCTCGTCGGGGGCGTCGGGATTGCGCAGGTCTCGGATGGCTCCGGGGGCCAGGTCGGGGAGCACGAAGCTGTAGGTGCCGTGCACGCCGAGGTGAGTGCTGACGAACGGGGACAGGCGGGCCATGTCCTCGCCCCAGACCGGGTAGCCCTGGGCCTTCAGCTGGCGGACGGCGGCGTCCAGGTACACCGTCGTCCACAGAACCACGCAATTCAGGACGAGGCCGAGGACGCCGAGCTGGTTCTCCAGGCCGCGTTCGTACCGGTGGTACAGCTCGTCCTTGTTGCCGTGGCAGATCTTGCGGGCTAGGGCGTGGCGGCCTTCTTGGAGGTTGCGGATGCCCTTGATGTCGCGCCGGTAGGTCTCGTCGACGTCGATGTAGTTGAGGATGTGCAGGGACTTGAAGATCCGGCCGTAGGCGGCGATGGCCTCGCCGAGCGCGGTTGGGTGGCTACGTAGGCGTCGCCGGTCACCGCATGTCGGGGAACGTTGACACCACTCTGTGAAGCGAGTTGGGCGATGTTGGTGGGCGTCGACACCGCCGTCGAACGGGGAGCAGGTTCCCCGCCGCATGTCCCGCTGTACGGTACGGCGGCGGGAAGCTGTGGGCGGATGACAAGTCTCGTGGGCCGAGGACATTGGCGCAGGTTCCCGATACGCCGGGGAGGTCCGGGCGGTATTCAGGCCTTGAGGTGGCGGAACCCCGTGCGTCGTCGGCTCCGTGGGGTGAAGCGGTGCAGAGCGAGCCATATGAGTGGTGCGCCGATGATGGTTGGCAGGAGCCAATAGGCGATGTGGGGTAACCGATTCCACAGCGGTAGGAAGGGGCCGTTGTCGACGTAGAAGCCGGTCAGCAGAGCGATGTATGAGCCGCCCATGCCGATGGCGTGGTGGAGTGGCCAGCCGGGTCGACGACGGCGTCGGGCGCGGTAGCCGTAGAGGCCGAGGCCGAATGCGACGACGGCGATGGCGAACAGGTGGGCGTCTTCGTGCCAGCGGATGGTGGCCATGATGCTTGCGGTGGTGAACACGCCGGCCAGCGCGAGCAGGTAGATCGCACCGGCGCGAGGATGTCTGCCCGCACGCTTCCTCGCCGTGGCGGCCAGCGCTCCGGCGAGGACGGCGGCGAGTCCGCAGGCGAGGTGAACCAGGAGCGCTGCGGCGAACACCGGGCCGGCGTCGAGGATCGGCAGGCCGAGGATGTCACCGATCGCCATCGTGTCTTCCTGTACCTGCCACCCGGTGGCCTACAGCGTGCTGCTGCGGCGCATGCGGGTGGCGTGGAGGAGGGCGACCACGCTGCAACCGATGCGGACCGCGCTGCAGCTGATCGCCACGATCGCCAACGGCCGTAGTGAGGCGTCGGATTGAAGGTAGAGCGTGATCACCGCGAGGTCACCGACTACGGCGAGCGCTGCGATGGCGATGGCGGCGCACGCGGCTCGGTCGGGGCTGGCTTCTGGCAACCAGCGGATCAGTCGGCCGGTGGTGGCGAACGTCCCGGCGGCGGTGGCGATCGCGACCGCGATTAGCGGGAGGATGGGGATGGCCGCGAGCAGGCCGAGTACGCCGGCGCGCCAGGGGTGCGGTTGGAGCAGTTGGAGCCACCAGGTGCCGACCAAGGGTCCGGTAGCGATGTACCAGGCGATGGTGCGCCGGGCGGAGGCGGTGATGAGTTCGTCGGCGAACGCGTCGGCGACTGCTTGTGGGGTGCCGAACTGGTCGATTACCGATTCGACGGCCTGGCCTTCGGCGCGTCCGTGGGTGGTGTGATCGGCGATCGCCTGGCCGAGTCCGTCGCGGAGTTCGGCGAGGATACGCGTGCGGCGCCGGCGTGGGCCGTGGAGGAGGTGGGAGAGCTCGTTCAGGTACGCGTCAACCGGTGCCTGTGCAGATGTGCTGCTTGTGCTCAGACGGTGGCCGGCCATGGCCGCCCTCTCAGGACCGCGGTGACCGCGGCGGCGAACTGGTCCCAGATCGCGCGCTGCTCGCGCAGCGCAGTGTGCCCGGATGCGGTGAGACGGTAGGCGCGGCGACGGCGCCCGCCGACCGTCTCCCAATCGCTGGCGATCAGGCCGGCCCGTTCCAGGCGATGCAGTGCCGGGTAGACCGTGCCGGTCGGCAGATCGAGTGCCCCATCGCTGCTGCTGCGCAGCGATTCGATGACGGCGTATCCGTGCTGCGGCCCCGGTTCCAGCACGGCCAGCAGCAGCGCGTCGAGGTGCCCCTTGAGCAGTTCCGGTCGCATCGGCAACACCGTCCCTACCTCCTTCACTTCCCTGGGTCTTGCCCCACTCCTCACCCCTAATATAGCATCACAATACTTTGTGATGCTATCTATGGAGGTTCGATGAGGACCAGCCGCCCGCTCGTCGCCCTCGCTGACGCAGAAGCCGTGGATCGGACAATGCTCGGGGGCAAAGCCACCGTCCTGGCCGAGCTTCTGGCGGCCGGGTTTCCCGTGCCACCAGGGATCGTGGTGACCGCAGCGGGCCTCGACGATCCGGACCTCGGCCCGAAGCTGGCTGCGGCGGCCAATCGGATGGGCAGCGGTCGGCTCGCGGTGCGCTCGTCGGGTATCGCCGAGGACCTGCCGGATGCCTCGTACGCCGGCCTGTACGAGACCTACCTCAACGTGTCGCCAACCGAGCTGGGTGACGCGGTGCGGCGATGCTTCGCGGCCGCGGCCAGCGAACGGGTCACGGCCTACCACGACCGACACGGCGGCGGGCCCACGGCGATGGCGGTCCTAGTGCAGGCGATGGTCGACGCCGTATGCGCGGGCGTGGCCTTCACCGCGCATCCGGTCACCGGCGATCTCGACCAGACGGTCGTGACCGCAGTGGCCGGGCTGGGCGACCCACTCGTGTCGGGCGAGACGACCGGTGAGGAGTGGACCGCCACTGTCGACGACGCGGTCACGATGACCAGCCCGGGACCCGACGATAAACCGGTGCTCACCAGCGTTCAGGCGGCGGCAGTGGCGAAGCTGGCGCGCCGGGTGGCGCACCGATACTGCGACCGGCCGCAGGATATCGAGTGGGCCATCGACCACGACGGCACCGTGTGGCTGCTGCAGGCGCGGCCGATGACCGCCCTCCCGCAGCCCGTGTCGTGGACACCACCGGGGCCAGGACTGTGGATGCGCAACTTCCGACTCGGTGAATGGCTGCCCGAGGCAGTCACCCCACTGTTCGCCACATGGCTGCTCCCGGCACTCGAGAACGGCTACCTCAACGGCATGCAGGCCACCGTCGACGTGCGGGTCCCGTTCCGCTACGCCCTGGTCAACGGCTGGTACTACAACGCCACTCCGATCCCGTCGCTGAGGCTCCTCGCCCGGACCCTGCTGCACGGGCGGGTGAGGATCCTCTACAACGCGTTGATCCGGGTTGGTCGCGACCCAGCCGCGGCCGATCAAGCCGTCCTGGCCGATCTGGAACGCCAATGGCGCGAGAAGCAGGCCCCCCGCTACCGGCAGCTCGTCGCCACCGCTGCCGCCGAGGCCGACACGGCCGCGCCACAACGGCTCACAGAGTTGGTCAACGACCTGGGCCGAGAGGCCGGGATCTGGCTGTGGTACCTGGCCATCGTCGGCGGGTCGGCGTGGAAGATGGAGGCTCGCCTGACCCGCTTCAGCCGCGACCACCTCGACGGCGTGCTGCCCGACAGCGACGGCGGGATCCATATGCTGCTCCGGGGCCTGACCACGCCGGCAGCCGCCGCGCACGCTGTACAAAGCGTCGACTGGTACCACCCAGTCGCAGACGAGCTCCCCGCGATCGCCCCCAATGAGGAGTCGGCCGTCCGTCGTCACGACGACCTTATCCAACAGCGGAACACCGCCGAGCTTCGCTGCCGGCACACCCTGGCCGACCAGCCGCGGCTACTAGCCGAATTCGACCGTCTGCTGCGGGTCAACCAACGCTACGCGGTCATTCGCGAAGAGCAGGCCCGCGACTTCACCCTCGCCTGGCCCACGCTCCGGACATGTTTGCGTCGCCTCGGCGAACACCTGGCTGATACCGGTGCCATCGACCTACCCGACCACGTCCACTTCTGCACCCACGACGAACTGACCGCCGCACTCGCTGGCGATGCGAGCCGCATCAACGAGGTCGACACCCGGCATGACACCTGGCAGTGGCAGCGGCGGCTCGCCGCGCCGTTGACCTTGGGCCGCCCGCCGCGCCTGGTCGGCGACGTCATTGACCGCGCTGTACAACAAGCCCGAGACGCCAGCCAAACGCCACCGGGTGCACTCGTCGGACACCCCGCGTCCGCGGGACGCGCCACCGGTCAAGTCCACATCGTCCACGGCCCGGACGACTTCGCCGACTTCGCCGACGGCAACGTGCTGGTCGCCAAGGCCACCGCGCCGGCCTGGACACCGCTGTTCGCGCGCGCCGCCGCCGTGGTCACCGACGGCGGCACTCTCGCCGCGCACGCGTCCCTCGTGGCACGCGAATACGGGATCCCCGCAGTCGTGGGCACCGGCGATGCCACCCGCCGCCTGCACACCGGCCAGCTGGTCACCGTTGACGGCACCACAGGCGTGGTCACCCTCGACCCGCGCACGGCCGACCCACAGCAGTGACCCGGCCCCGCACTTGAATCCCGGGCCCTCACCAAGCGAGAGGCACCAGCAATGACAAGCACGATCAGGCATGGGGCGCGGTTGACCGCAGCGCTCGTGCTAGCAGCGACCGCGGTCAATAGCTACCTCGCAGTCGTCGGCCTGGACCGCGTGCTCGTCGCAATGCCCGCGTGGCAGAAGGCGGGCCCCCTGACATGGGCGGAGTTCAGTCGATACGCCGACAACGGGCCGGTGGCCCTCGTCCTCTACCCTGCACTCGCGTTCGGAGGCTTGCTGCTTACCACTGCCTCCGCGGTCAGCCACCACCGGGACAAGCTTCATCCTCGGGGCGCGGGCCTTCCCATCTACCTGGCCCTGCTGGGAACGATCGGAGGACTCCTCGCGACCATCAAGGCTGCCGCGAACATGCTCGCTGTTCCCGACCTCGGACGTGACGCCGCGGGCTTGCAGATGGCGCTGGACAACTTCCACTTCTGGGGAAACATTCGTGCGGGGTTCCAAGTGCTGGCGTTCGCCGCCGGCCTGTGGGCAATGACTGAAGTCTTCGGTGGACGCACGCGTTGAGCTGGATGGCGGGCTCCCGCGGGCGTGTCGAGCTCTACTCGGCGATCCGCCGTGACGCCCGCACGGGCATGTCTAACCGGGCTCTGCAGCGTAAGCACGGCGTCGGGTACCGGACGGTGGCTGCGGCGCTGGAGTCGGCGTGGCCGAAGGCACGAAAGGCGCCGCCAAGGCGGGGATCCCGGCTGGACCCGTACCGCGGCGTGATCGACTCCTGGTTGCGAGAGGACCTCGACGCACCTCGCAAGCAGCGGCACACAGCCAAGCGGATCTTCGACCGGCTCCTGGACGAACAAGACGCCACCGAGGTTTCGTACTGGATGGTGCGCGAGTACGTCGCCACCCGCCGCCGTGAGATCCGCATCGAAGCCGGACGGGAGCCGGCGAACACCTTCATACCCCAGGAGCACCTCCCGGGGCGGGAGGCCGAGGTCGACTTCGGTGAGGTGGCGATCCGGCTCCGCGATGAGCTCGTCACCTGTGCGTTGTTCAGCCTACGGTTGTCCTACTCCGGCAAGGCCGTGCACAGGATCAGCGCCTCGGCGGGGCGGCAGGAGGCATTCTTCGAGGGCCACGCCCACGCCTTCCGCGTCCTCGGTGGGGTACCGACCGACAAGATCCGCTACGACAATCTCAAGGCCGCCGTCGCGAGCGTGATCGGGTTCTCCCGCCGACGGGTGGAGGCCGATCGGTGGACCGCGTTCCGGTCCCACTACGGGATCGAGGCCTTCTACTGCCAGCCCGGCATCCAAGGGGCGCATGAGAAGGGCGGCGTCGAGGGTCAGATCGGCTGGTTCCGCCGCAACCACCTCGTCCCCATCCCCGCGGTCGAATCCCTCGCAGAGCTCAACGCAATGGTCGACGCCTGGGACGACGTGGACGACGCGCGTCGGATCGGGTCGCGGGCTCGCACGGTCGGGGAGCACTTCGCCACTGAGCAGCCGCTCCTCGCGCCGCTACCGACCGAGCCGTTCGAGACCGGCCGCTGGTTCACCCCACGCGTGGACAGGTACTCGCACGTCACCGTCCGCATGAACAAGTACTCCGTCCCCGCCCGCATGGTCGGACGCCAGGTCCGGGTGCTGCTGCACGCCAGCGAGTTGGTCGTGTTCGACGGCAAGTCCAAGATCGCCCGCCACGAACGGCTGATGACCAAGGGCGCCACCCGTGTCGACCTCGACCACTACCTCGAAGTCCTACTCCGCAAACCCGGAGCCCTGCCCGGCGCCACGGCGCTGGAACAGGCCCGCACGGCCGGACGGTTCACGCCCACCCACGATGCATGGTGGGCCGCCGCATGTAAGGCCCATGGCGATGCCGAAGGCACCCGCGCGCTCATCGAAGTGCTGATGCTGCACCGACACCTCCGGCACGACCAGGTGGTGGCGGGCCTCGCCGCCGCCCTCAACGCTGGAGCGCTCACCGCCGACGCCGTCGCACTGGAAGCACGTAAATACGAGGACGCGACGGATCGCCTGGTCGTCGAGCCAAGCGCCGCGCCTTCTGCGCCGCGTGCGGTTCGATCTCTGACCGAGCGCCGTCTGCGTGCCCAACTGCCCGCCGATAATCGACCGCTGCCGACTGTGGACAAGTACGACCAGCTGCTACCAAGCCGCCGCGAGAACCCGAACGAAGGAGTCGCACCGTGACCACCAAACAACGTGGAATGACCGAGGAGGCCGCCGGCGCCGCGATCGACCAGGCATGCCGGATGCTGAGGATGCCCACCATCCGGAACTCCTTCACGGAGTACGTCGACAGGGCCGGGCGCGAGCAGATGTCCTACCGGGGATTCCTCGCCGAGCTGCTGCTCGCCGAGTGCGACGACCGCGCCCGCAGGCGGTCCGAGCGCAGGATCAAGGCCGCCAAGTTCCCACGCGAGAAGTCGCTACGTGCCTTCGACTTCGAGGCCAACCCCAACATCGACCCCGCCGTGATCCACACGCTCGCCAAGTGCGAATGGGTGCAGAAGGGTCAGCCGCTGTGCCTGATCGGAGACTCCGGCACCGGAAAGTCCCATCTGCTGATCGCCCTCGGCACCGAGGCCGCAATGGCCGGCTACCGGGTCAAGTACACGTTGGCGACCCAGCTCGCCAACGAGCTTGTCGAGGCCGCCGACGAGATGACGCTGGCGAAGACCATCGCCCGCTACGGCCGGGTCGATCTGCTGTGTATCGATGAACTCGGCTACATGCAACTCGACCGCCGCGGCGCCGATCTGCTGTTCCAGGTGCTCACCGAACGCGAGGAGAAGGCCTCCGTCGCGATCGCGTCCAACGAGTCCTTCGGCGGCTGGACCAAGACCTTCACCGACCCCAGGCTCTGTGCCGCCATCGTCGACCGTCTCACCTTCGGCGGCACCATCATCGAAACCGGCACCGACTCCTACCGCCTCGCCCAGGCCACCAAGCAACTGACGGCCTGACCCGGCGTAGTCCGCGAGACGTGGTGTCGACGCAGACCAACATCACCTGCACCGATCCAGCCCCGGTGGTGTCAGTTCTCACCTACAAGCGGTGTCGAACGAAACCTCCGAAGCCACTCTTGCGGCGAATACGTATCGAAGTTGACGAAGCGGAGGGTGTTTGGGCAGGTCAGGAGAGAGTGGCGACAGCCGTGTGTAAAGCCGTCGTCTGTACCGATACGTGCACCAATCACGCCGGTGCTGCCAGCTACTATCCTCGACTTCGCCGCTGGGGCATTCTCGCAGATAGAGCCTTCGCAGCACGTTGATCCGACTCGGCGACCCAGGCCGAGTAGACCTTTAGCGTCGTCGCACCACCTCCGGAGTGACCGAGCCGGCCTCCGACCGTGCGTGGGTCGACTCCGGCCGTGATGAGTTCGGTTGCTGAGTAGTGGCGGAGGTTGTGCAGCTTCGTCTTGATGCCGAGCTTGGCGGTCATCCGCTCGTAGCGTTGGGTAACCGTGTCTGGGATGACCCAAGTCGTCGCGTCTGGGCTGTATGAGAATACGAAGGCATCTTCGGCGAGCTTCTCGTCGATCGCCTCCGTTCGTTCCTCTGCGCGAGTCTTGTGCTCACCGAGCACTTCGACGGTTTCGGGGTCGAGGGCGATGCGACGCTGCTGGTGGGTCTTGGACTCCTTCTCGTACCACCGGCGCTTGTCGTCCAGGGCGATGGCGCTTCGGACGCTGATCGTGG
>WHSY01000140.1 GCA_009379815.1 Pseudonocardiaceae bacterium | reverse complement strand
CGCGAGGCACTCGCCGAGCAGGCCCGGATGCTCGAGGCGCTGACCGCGGCGCTGGCCGCCGCCGACCTCGACGCGCTGGTGGCGCTGCTGCACCCGGACGCCATCGTGGTCGGCGACGGCGGCGGCAAGGAGCGCACCGCCCGGCTGCCGGTCTCCGGCGCGGTCAAGGTGGCCCGCTTCCTGCTCGGCCTGCAGCAGCGTTACGGCAGCACCCAGGACACGGCGCGCCCGGTCATGGTCAACGGCGACCTCGGCCTGCTGATCCCCGCGTGGCCCGGCGACGCCGACCACCCGACACCGCTCGCTCGCCGGGTGGCCTGCATCGCGGTCCGCGACGGGCGGCTGGTCGCGATCTACGACATCGTCAACCCGGACAAGCTTGCCGCCGGCCTGTGAGTGCGGATGCGAGTCATGACTCGCATCCGCACTCACGACCTGTCCACGAGGGCGTCGGCGGGGACGGGCACCCGGCAGGCGTCACCCGAGGTGAAGCCCTGGTCGGTGATGGCCAGCGCGTGGTTGAAGCGGGCGCGGTGGTTCTCCACCGCGATGGCGTAGGTCAGCTCCACCACGCCGCGGTGGCCGAGCTCGGCGTCGAGGTCGGCGACGATCTCGTCGGTGACGGTGGTCGGCAGCGCGGTCATCGCGTCGGCGTAGGCCAGCACCCGCCGCTCGGTCGGGCCGAACACCGGCGAGGCGGCGTAGTCGCCGATCGCGTGCAGGCGCTCGAGGTCCAGGCCCTGGTGGCGGGCCAGCATGGTGCCGAAGTCGACGCACCAGGAGCACCCGACCTGGGTGGCCACCCGGTGCACGGCCAGGTCCCGCAGGCTCGCAGGCAGGTGACGCATCGCCTTGTCGTTGCCCAGCTCCCAGGCGGAGTAGGCCAGCAGGACCGGCCGGTGGTGCAGCATGACGGTGGCCGGCTCGGGCACCGCACCGTAGCGGCGGCGGGCGAACCAGTAGAGCAGCCGGCCGAGCAGGCCGGCCGAGCGGGTGGGTACCCCGGGGATGCGTGGCATGGCGATCCTCCTCCACACGCGCGCCCGTTGCGCGCCGTCACCATGAGGACGGGGCGGGCGCAGCGACTGTGACGCCCTACAGGGACCCCCTATTGGGACCCCCTATAGGGCGCACTGCTCGGCGGCCCGCTCGGGCAGCCGGGAGAACCGCATCGCGGTGCGCTCGGGGGCGCCGATGAGGTTGTGCCAGAACCGCTGCGGGGTCAGCGGCGCCCGTACCGAGGCCAGCATCTCCTGGATCCGCGGGCAAGCGAGCGCCTGGCGAGCGTGCCGGATCCGCTCGTCGGATCCCGGTGTCGGGATGCCGCGATCGACCTGGTCGGCGATGAGCCACGCCAGCGGAAGGCCCTTGTCGTGGCCGATACGGCCGCCGAGCTCGGGGGTGGACTGGGCGGCCAGCGGGGCGGCCAGGCCCATGTGGTCGATCACCCGCACGTCGAGGGGGTGCGCGGCACCCATCATCCCGAGGTTGTAGAACTGGATCGTGGTGAAGCCGCGCGCGGCCGGGTAGGGCCGCCAGTAGTCGTAGGCGCGGCCCCAGTCGACCAGCATGAGCGATGGCTGGTCGGCCAGCGCCACGGCGGGTGTCGACCGTCGCACGATGCTCTTTCCCTGCAGGTAGTCGCGGGCCGTGACGGGGTGCTCGACGTCCACCGAGTCCGACCAGTACGCCCGCTCGTCGACAATCCCGGTGGCCGGGTCGATCCGGGAGCCGTAGTCCACCCGCATCCCGGTTACCGCGGCCGCGGCCCACACCGCGACGGCGAGCACGGGCAGCAGCGTCGGCAACGTCAGCGGCACGGCGAACACCGGGAGCAGCAGCGCGGTGACGGCCGGCAGCAGCATCCGGCCGTGCATGAAGTCACCGCCGACCCGCACCACATACAGCGCCGTGAGCAGTCCGGCGACCATCGGCGTGACCGTGACGGCGACGGTGGCCCACCGGTCGGCCCAGCCGGCCCCGCGGGCCACCAGGGCGGCGAGCACCAGCAGCGCGCAGGCCGCCGGCACCCACAGCCAGTAGGTCGCCACCGTGTCCTGCAGGTACACCACCCCGTTGTGCCAGCGGGTCCGGGCAGCTTCCTTGGCCAGCGCGGTGGCGGGCACCAGCAGCCCGTAGTAGCCGACGCGGAAGATCTCGTAGACGACCGGCAGTGCGCCCGCCGCAGCGCCGAGCCCGAGCAGCCGCCGCCATCCCGGACGCAGCATGCCCACCAGCACGAGCAGGCACAGCAGCGCGTAGATCCCGAGCTCCGGGCGAATCAGCGGCCCGGCACCCAGCGTCACCGCGGCCAGCCACGGCTGCGGCCCCGCGCGCCGGCCACGGGAGATGCGCACCAGTAGCCACCAGCTTCCGGACAGCCACAGGATCACCAGACCGGTCTCGAGGCCGGAGGTGAGAAAGTCGCGCGCCGGCGGCAGCACCAGCAGCACCACCGCGCCGACCGGCACCAGCACGACCGGGCGCGAACCGTGGTGCAGCCGGCGCGCGGCGTCGATGCCCAGCCCGATGCCGAGTGCGGCGAAGGTGAGCCCGACGAACACCGCCGCGAGATCGAGTTGCACACCCGGGAAGGAGCCCGCGATCGCGAGGACCGCCGTCCACGCGGTGCTCGTGTTGACCTCCACCCGTTCGCCCGCGTTGAACACCGGCCCGTTGCCTGCGAGCACCTGGCGCACGGTGCGCAGCACGATCAGGCCGTCGTCGGCGATCCAGCGCTGTCGCCAGCCCAGCCACCAGGTCATCGCCACGCCGGCAGCGATCAGCACGGCGTTCCACACCGCCACCGGGTGAGGCTCCGGCAGGCGCCGCGAGGGTAGCGGCGCGCTACGCTCGACCGGTTCGCGAGTCTGTTCCCCGACCGCCGTCAGCACGGGGCGGGTGAGGTCTCGGCCGACCGCGCCCGGCCGGTCAGCGCGGCATGCCAGCGGGTCGCCTGGGCGTCGGTCAGACAGGCGACCTGGTCGATGACGACCCGCCATCTCGCGGCGTCGTCTGCTGCGGCCTCCCACGACGGACGCAGTGCCGGGTCCAGCGCCTCCGGCGCGCGGTCGCCCAGCACCGCGCACAGCTGCGCGAGCAGCTCGCGCTGCGCCGCCTGGATGGCCAGCCGCCGCGGGTCGCTCATCACGAAGCGCAGGGCCACCGCCTTGAGCAGCGCCACCTCGGCGGCGACCTGCGGGGGCACCACCAGGTCGGCGGCGTAACGGCGCAGCGGACCCGGGCCGTGCACCTCGTGCGTGGCACGCACCACCGCAGTGGCGAACCGCCCGACGAGCTCGCTGGTCAGCGTCTTGAGCGCGACCTGCGCGTCCAGCGAACCGTCATAGCGCCGCAACGCGTCGACCGCGGGAAGCGCGAGCAGCCCGAGCGCCGCGGCATCGAGTCGCGCCGCGGGCAGCGCGCTGAAGTGCCCGGCGGCCAACTGCGCGATGGTCGCCCGCTCGGTCGGGTCGGCGAGCGCATCGAGCGTGATGCGGCCGGCGAGAATACCGTCCTCCACATCGTGCACCGAGTAGGCCACATCGTCGGACAGGTCCATCACCTGCGCCTCCAGGCAGCACCGCCCCTCGGGGGCGCCCTGGCGAAACCAGCCGAAGACCGTGGCGTCGTCGGCGTAGACGCCGAACTTGGTGCCACCCTCGCGGCGCGGCCACGGGTACTTCGTGGTGGCGTCGAGCACCGCGCGGGTGAGGTTGAGTCCGTGGCACCGGCCGCCGTCGATGACCTTCGGCTCGAGGCGGGTCAGGATGCGCAGCGTCTGGGCGTTGCCCTCGAAACCGCCGACCGTCGCCGCCGACGTGTCGAGGGCGCGCTCGCCGTTGTGGCCGAACGGAGGGTGGCCGATGTCGTGCGCCAGGCCGGCGGTGTCGACCACGTCGGGGTCACACCCGAGCTGCCCGCCGATGCCCCGGCCGATCTGCGCGACCTCCAGCGAGTGGGTCAGCCGGGTGCGCGGCACGTCCCCTTCTCCCGGTCCGACGACCTGGGTCTTGCCCGCGAGGCGCCGCAGCGCGGCCGAGTGCAGCACCCGCGCGCGGTCGCGGGCGAACGGGTCGCGCCGCTGTGTCTCCGATCCGGGCAGCGCGGCGCCCTTGGCAGGTTCGGGCAGCAGCCGGGCCCGGTCGTGCTCGGTGTAGCCGCTGGTCATCGGTCTCCTGGGGTCAGCCGAGTTCGGTGCCGAGCGATCCTGCCGACCCGTGGGTCAGCCGGTAGTACAGTGTCGCCGCGGTCTCGCGCACGACGGCGCGGGCCTGGATCTCGCGTGTCTGGACCACCGGTCCACTGCGGGTCGGCGAGACGGTGACGTCGAGCCCGGCGTCGCGGGCCATCGCCCTGGCCCGCAACGAGTGCCACGGATCGCTCACGATCACGGCGCTCGACCAGCCCTCCTGCCGCGCCCGTTCGGCCACGGCACGCACGCTGCGCAGCGTGTCCTTGCCCTTCCCGATGGCGACGACGGCCTCGCCGGGGATGCCGTAGGACAGCAGGTAGTCGCGCCCGGCCTCGCCCTCGGTGTAGTTGTCCCCGGTCCGCCTGCCCCCCACGGTGACGATCAGCGGTGCGACCCCGTCACGCCACAGCTGCGCGGCGTGGTCGAGCCGGGCCCCGAGCACCGGCGACGGGTCACCGTTGTACTGCGCGGCGCCGAGCACCACGATGACGTCGGCGGGGGAACGGTCGTCGACCCGGGCGACCTGCCACACCCGGAACAGCGTGCCACCGACGATCAGCGCGGCGACGACCACCACACCGACGGCCACACGCACTGCCACCCGCTGCAGCCCCGTGCCCCGCTCAACCACCGATGCGCCCGCCCGTTGCGCCCAGTGCGGCGCCGCTGCGCCCGGAGCGAGTTGTGATCACCTCCGCCACCACCGAGACCGCGGTCTCGGCGGGGCTTGCCGCACCGATGTCCAGGCCGACCGGACCGTGCAGCCGGGCGAGCTCGGCCTCGGTCACTCCTGCGGCCAGCAACCGTTCCCGCCGGGCGGACTGGGTGTGCCGCGAGCCCAGCGCCCCGGCGAAGCCACGGCCGGAGCGCAGCAGCTCGATCAGCACGTCGTCGAACTCGTGGCCGTGGTCGAGCAGGACCAGAACGTCGGCGGCGCCGAACTGCCGCACCGCGGCCAGTGCGGCGTCGCGGACGGTCTCGACACGCACCGGCCAGCCCAGCAGACCAGCCTGAGCGGCCAGCGCTGTGCCGATGTCGCCGCCACCGACCACCAGCACCGATGGGACCGGCACCCAGAGGTCGGCCAGCACCTCGATGCCGGCGGCGTCGAGCCGTTCCGTCGTCGTGGCGCCCCGGCGCAGGTGCCGGCGCAGCCGGTCGAGCGCGGCCTCGTCGGCCGCCGCCGTGCCCAGCGTGCCCTGTACCTCGGCCAGCGCGGGGCCGGTCGCCACCAGCACCGCGGCCCCGTCGGCGGTCGACGCCAGCGCGGCCGGGATGCCGCCGGCCACGGCCTCGCCCAGGCCGGCCCCGGCGGCGGTGTCCACGGGGTGCGCGAGCAGCCGGGCACCGCCGCTGCAGGCCAGGCCGGCGGCCACGGCGTCGGGCTCGGCGACGTGGCCCTCGGCGGTGACCGGTGTGGCGACCGCCGAGGCCAGCAGCGGCAGCGCGACCTCGTCCAGTGTGCCGCCGAGCAGCGCACCCACCCGCTGGCCGTCGGCGGTGCCGGCCAGCAGCTGCCCCGGCTCGACCGTCCCGAACCCGTGCCGCTCCAGCACCCGCACGACGGCGGTCGCGCGGCCCTCACCGGCCCAGCGGTGCAACGCCGCACCGGCCTGCCGGTGCATCAACAGATCATCGGTAGTCACGCGCTCTATGGTTCCAGAAGCCGCGCCCCGATGGTGACAGTCCCGGCGACCCAGTCGTTGCGGAGGCGCCCTCCGCGGCAGGGGGCGGGCTCCGAGGGGTTCAGCAGCCGACGAGACGCGCGGCCAGGTAGGACTCGACCTGGTCGATGGCCACCCGCTGCTGCGACATGGTGTCGCGCTCGCGGATCGTCACCGCGTGGTCGGACAGGGTGTCGAAGTCGACCGTGACGCAGAACGGCGTGCCGACCTCGTCCTGGCGACGGTAGCGGCGACCGATCGCACCCGCGTCGTCGAAGTCGACGTTCCAGTGCTTGCGCAGCGTGGCGGCCAGGTCCCGCGCCTTGGGCGACAGGTCGGCGTGGCGCGACAGCGGCAGCACCGCGGCCTTGACGGGGGCGAGCCGCCGGTCGAGCCGCAACACCACCCGCCGGTCCACACCGCCCTTGGCGTTGGGCGCCTCATCCTCGGTGTAGGCGTCGAGCAGGAAGGCCATCATCGGGCGGCCCACACCGGCCGCGGGCTCGATGACGTAGGGCCGGTAGCGCGCTCCGGTGACCTGGTCGTAGTACGACAGGTCCGCGCCGGAGTGGTTGGAGTGGGTGGTCAGGTCGAAGTCGGTGCGGTTGGCGACACCCTCGAGCTCACCCCACTCCTGACCGGAGGAGAACCCGAAGCGGTACTCGATGTCCACCGTCCGCTTCGCGTAGTGCGACAGCTTCTCCTTCGGGTGCTCGAAGTGCCGCAGGTTGTCGGGGTCGATTCCCAGGTCGGTGTACCAGCCGGTGCGGGTGTCGATCCAGTACTGATGCCAGGTCTCGTCGGTGCCCGGCTCGACGAAGTACTCCATCTCCATCTGCTCGAACTCGCGCGTGCGGAAGATGAAGTTGCCGGGGGTGATCTCGTTGCGGAAGCTCTTGCCGATCTGGCCCACGCCGAACGGGGGACGCTTGCGGGCGGTCTGCTCGACGTTCTTGTAGTTGACGAAGATCCCCTGTGCGGTCTCGGGCCGCAGGTAGTGCAGGCCCTCCTCGCTCTCCACGGGGCCCAGGTAGGTCTTGAGCAGGCCGTTGAACATCCGCGGCTCGGTGTACTGGCCGCGGTTGCCGCAGTTCGGGCACGGCACCTGGGACAGCTCGCCGTCGATGACGTCCTTGCCGGTGCGCTCGGCGTACTCCTCGGCGAGCTGGTCGGCACGCCATCGGCGGTGGCAGGAGGTGCATTCCACCAGCGGGTCGACGAACGCCTCGACGTGGCCGGATGCCACCCAGACATCGCGGGGCAGGATCACCGAGGAGTCCAGCCCGACGATGTCCTCGCGGCCCGTGACCATCGCCTTCCACCACTGCCGCTTGACGTTGTCCTTGAGCTCCACGCCCAGCGGCCCGTAGTCCCATGCCGACCGGGTACCACCGTAGATCTCCCCGGAGGGGAACACGAAGCCCCGGCGCTTGCAGAGGCTGACGACGGTCTCGATGCGGTCGGCGGGCACGAGCGAGCTCCTGAACGGGCTTCGGGAGAGGTGCGGATCGAACGGACGGCTTGGCCAAGCCTAACGACGGCGCGGCGGCCGACCGAATCGGGCTTCGTCCGCACGCCGCAGCACGGCGGGCTCCGACGGCCCCGGGCAACGGTGGCAGGATGCCGACGGTAACCCGCGGACGGCAGCACGGGAGGATCGTCGTGGCGGCAGGCCGGCGAGGTGACCGGCGGCGAAAGCTGCTGCCGGGCAACGGCCCCCTCGCGGGAGTGCACCCACTGCTCGCGTTTTTGGCGGTCCTCGCCGTGTTCGCGCTGGGCGTCTGGCTGGGCGGCCCGCTCGGGGCGCTGCTGCTCGGGCTGCTCGCCGCCGCCATCGGCGTGTTGCTCGCGGTGACCTGGTCACGGCTGTCCGGTTCCGAGCGGGCGATCCGGCTGCTGGTGCTGCTCGTCGTCATCGCGATCGCGTTCGAACGGCTCGGGTAGTGTGCCGGCGCCTACCATGGCTGGCAGGGCCCGTACCCGGGCGCCCGGATCGACAGAGGAAGGGCATGCCCACCGTGACCGCGGACGCAGCGTCGGACCTGACCACTGTCGGCCCCGTCTTGGGCGACGAGGAGCACGAGCACTCCCCGGAACGGCACGACCCGGGACCGGCGCCGATCCGCGACACCGCCACGCTGGTCGCCACGGGCGAGCTGCTGCGCGCGCTGGCCGCTCCGGTCCGGATCGCGATCGTGCTGCAGCTGCGCGAGGCGCAGCGTTGCGTGCACGAGCTCGTCGACGCGCTGGGCGTCGCCCAGCCACTGATCAGCCAGCACCTGCGGGTGCTCAAGTCGGCCGGGGTCGTGCACGGCGAGCGGCACGGCCGCGAGGTGGTCTACCGGCTCGCCGACGACCACCTGTCGCACATCGTGGTCGACGCCCTCGCGCACGTGGAGGAGGAGTGACCGCCGACGCACTCCTCGCCGCGGAGGCGGCGTCATGACCGCCGACGCACTCCTCGCCGCGGAGGCGGCGTCATGACAGGGCAGCGACCCGCCGCGCCCGTCCCGGGCCTGCGCTCGACCCGCCAGCGCACCGCCGTCGCGCGGCTGCTCGACACCACCGACGACTTCCGCTCCGCCCAGGAGATCCACGAGGAACTCCGGCGCAGCGGTGAGGGCATCGGACTGACCACCGTGTACCGCACCCTGCAACGAGACCAGACCTCAGCAAAGTTCGGGTGACCAGCTACTTCGGCTACTTTGCGGCTCAGGACAGCTTCGGGAGTCCAGGGCCTAGTCCGCCGTGAGTTCAGCGAAAGTGAAGGTTCCTCGCCGGGAACCCAAGGGTCCGTGGCCACCAGAACCAGGGCTCAGTGCTTGGGTTCGTGCTCAACCGGCAGTGTCGCATTCGAGGTCG
>WHSY01000013.1:66781-77935 GCA_009379815.1 Pseudonocardiaceae bacterium | reverse complement strand
GCCGGGGGTCACTCGAAGGGGACGGTCAGGCACGCGACCCGGCCGCCCGCACTGCCCGCCTCGCCCGGCGCGGCCGCGGTGGTGGGTTCCTCGTGCAGCACCACCGACGCCGGTGCCCGCTCGGAGAACACGAAGGGCACCGTTGTGCTCGCCTGACCGGCGCCGGTCGGATCGGTGCGCAGCTCGAGCCAGATCTCGTTGTCCGGATTGGCGTAGGCGGGATCGGTCGACGACTGCTGCGGGGTCGCGGCGGGATCGACCCGGTGCTGGAAGTGCGGCCCCGCCGCATCCCCGGTGGCCCCACACGGGTCGGTGTGGGCGTGCACGGCATAACCGCGGTCGGGCGACAGGCCGGTCGCGGTCAGCTCGACCGCCGTCGCACCACCCGACTCCTGCGCGGACACCGACAGCTGCGCTCCGGCCGCAGCGGCAGCGGGATCGTAGGTGACAGCGCCCTGCGCGGCCTCGGGCGGCTGCAGCGCGCCGCTGTGGCTGACCCGGTGCGAATGCTGCTGCGATCCGCTGTCGTCGTGCGACCCGCCGTTCTCGGCCCCGCCGGAATCACCGGAGCAGCCGGCCGTCGCGGCCACCAGGCAGCCGCCGGCCAGCGCAGCCCAGATACGCGCGGACGGTGTCCGAAACCTCACTGTACGTGTCATACGAAGAGATGCCTCACTCGGTGATCGGGGACGTCACGGGGTCACTCGACGGCGGTCGGCAGGCCGCGCGCTGTCGCCGGGCACATCGCCGGGGTGTCGATGACCATGCACGACAAACGATTGCCGAAATATAAAGTCACTGTCACACAAGAGGCCATTTCGGGTGTAACCCGGCGTCGCGGAGTGCACACAAAGTAACCGGATCGTCGATGCCCACCCGGGGGCCGGCGCACCCCACGCACGGGTCAGCCGGTGCGCGCGACGAGGTAGTCGGGCAGCGAGGCCAGCGCGTGACGGGCGGGGCATGCCGGCAGCACTGCGAGCTCCGTGCGCGCCGCCTCGGCGTAGGAGTGCAGCGTGCCGATCGCTCGCTCGAGGCCTCCCGAGGCTCGCAGCAGCCCGAGTGCCTCGGTGACCAGCGCGTCATCGGACAGCGGGTGGGCGAGCAGCTTGCTGAGCCGGTCGGCGGTCGGGCCGGGTTCGGCCAGCGCGTAGAGCATCGGCAGGGTCTTGACGCCCTCCCGGAGGTCGGTGCCGGGGGTCTTGCCCGACTTCGCGGCGGGCGACGCGATGTCGATGATGTCGTCGGAGATCTGGAACGCCGTGCCGATCGCGTCACCGAACCGGCGCAGCGCGGCCACCTCCTCCTGCCCCGCTCCCGAGAACATCGCACCGTAGCGTCCGGCGGTGGCGATCAGCGATCCGGTCTTCTCCGCCACCACCGCGAGGTAGTGCTCCACCGGGTCGACGCCGTCGCGGGGCCCGAGGGTCTCGCGCATCTGGCCGGTGACCAGTTCGGCGAAGGTCGTGGCGATGATCCGCACCGCTTCCGGCCCGAGATCGGCGACCAGCCGGGAGGCATGTGCGAACAGGAAGTCCCCGGTCAGGATCGCGACGGTGTTGTCCCAGCGCGCGTTCGCGCTCGTGGCACCACGGCGCATGGTGGCCTCGTCCATCACGTCGTCGTGGTACAGCGTGGCCAGGTGGATCAGCTCCACCACGGCCGCCGCCCGCACCACCTGCTCGCCGCTGCCGGTGCCGAACTGACCGGCGAGCAGCGTGAGCATCGGGCGGAAGCGCTTGCCCCCGGCGTCCACCAGGTGCAGCGAGGTCTCGGTGAGGAACCGGAACTCGCTTTGCACCTCGCGGTGCAGCAGCGCCTCCACCTCGACCAGGCCGCGCTCCAGCATGGCGCGCAGTGCCGGGTCGGCCAGCTCCACACCGGCGACGCGGTCGGACGACGACGGATTCATCTCTCCCTCACCTGATCGTCAGGAGGTGAATCCTCCCAGCGCGGCCCAGTCCAGGGCGAAAGAGGGCAGCACCCCGAGCAGCAGCGTGACGACGACCCCGAGCGTGATCGCCGCGGTGGTGAACCCGCCGGGCACGCTGACCGTCGGCCCATCGGCGGCCGGCTCGGAGAAGTACATCAGCACGACCACCCGCAGGTAGAAGAAGGCGGCCACGGCGCTGGCCACGAGGGCGATCACCACCAGCGGTGCCATGCCGTCGGCGAGCGCCGCCGAGAAGACGGCGAACTTGGCGGTGAACCCGCTGGTCAGCGGGATCCCGGCGAGGGCGAAGAGCAGGAACCCGAACACAGCCGCCGTCAGCGGTGACCGTTTGGCCAGCCCCGCCCACTGTGACAGGTGGGTCGACTCGCCCTCGGCGTCGCGGACCAGCGTGACGACGCCGAACGCGGCCAGTGTCGTAAACCCGTAGGCCAGCAGGTAGAACAGCGTGCCGGACAGCCCATCCGGAGTCATCGCCATCGCGCCGACCAGGATGAACCCGGCGTGCGCCACGGACGAGTAGGCGATCATCCGCTTGACGTCGGTCTGGGTCAGCCCGAGGATCGCACCGATCACCATGGAGGCGATCGCGATGCCCCACAGCACACCGCGCCACGTCCAGCTGGTCGACTCGAAGCCGACGTGCAGCACCCGCAGGATCGCCCCGAACGCCGCGACCTTGGTACACGCCGCCATGAAGGCGGTCACCGGCGTCGGCGCACCCTGATACACATCGGGTGTCCAGGTGTGGAACGGCCCGACCGACGCCTTGAACATCAGCCCGATCACCAGCATCGCCAGGCCACCGAACAGCAGCGTGTCGGACCGGTCGGTTCCAGCGGAGGCCTGCGAGATGTCCGCCAGTGCGACCGAACCGGCGTAGCCGTAGAGCAACGCGACGCCGTAGAGGAAGAACGCCGACGCGAACGCGCCGAGCAGGAAGTACTTGACGGCGGCCTCCTGCGACAGCAGGCGGCGACGCCGCGCCAGCCCGCACATCAGGTACAGCGGCAGGCTCAGCACCTCGAGCGCGACGAACATCGTGAGCAGGTCGTTGGCCGCCGTGAAGGCCATCATGCCGGCCAGCGAGAACAGGAACAGCGGGAAGACCTCGGTCTGCATCTCCTCGTGCCCGCCGGCTGCGGCCGCCCTGGTCCCGCCCGGGGTGGTCCCGCCCGGCTGCGCGCGTTGCGCGCGGTTCTGCGCCCTGTCCTGCGCGGTGCCGACCCGGACCGCGGCATCGGCGACGAACGCCCCGCCCGGCTCGACGGTACGGTCCGCGATGAGCAGCGCCGAGCCCAGCCCGAGGGCCAGCAGGGTGCCCCACAGGAACAGCGCCGGCCCGTCCACCGCGACCGTCCCCGCCAGCGTGACGACGCCACCGGCACCGCTGCTCAGATGCACACCGAGCGCCGCCCCTGCGGCTGCCAGCCCGAGCACGGTGACCGCAACCTGCGCCCCCCACCGCGCCGGGCGCGGCACGAACGCCTCGACGACCACTGCGACGCAGGCCGCACCGAGGATGACCAGCAGCGGCGCGAGCGCGCCGTAGTCGATCGCGGGCAGCTGCGCCCGCTGCGCCAGCACCTGTCCCGCTCCGGAGATCTGCTGCACCGCCAGCACGTCAGTTGCCTCCACTGCCAGTCACCGGGTCCGTCATGCCGACCTCACTCAGCGTCGCCGTGACCGACGGGTTGATCACGTCCAGTACCGGCTGCGGGTAGAACCCGAGCACCAGGATGAGCGCCACCAGCGGCGCGAGCACCGCGACCTCCCGCACCGAGAGGTCGGGGAAGCGCGCGGCAGCCCGCCCCCGGGCGGTGTCCGGATCGGTCGCGGCGCCCGGGCCGTCGGCCAGCACGGCCGCCCCGCGCAGTGGGCCGGTCATCACACGCTGGTAGACCCAGAGCACGTACAGCGCGGCGAGGATGATCCCGCAGGTCGCCACGATGGTGAACACCGGCTGACGCGGGAACGACCCGACCAGCACCAGGAACTCCGAGACGAAGGAGTTGGTGCCGGGAAGTGCCAGCGAGGACAGCCCCGCAAGGAGGAACATCCCGCCCAGCACCGGAGCGAGTGTCGCGACCCCGCCGTAGTCGGCGATCAACCGCGAGCCACCACGCGCCATCACCATGCCGACCACCAGGAACAGCATCCCGGTCGAGATCCCGTGGTTGATCATGTAGAGCACGGCGCCCGCGTGCGCCTGGGTGGAGAAGGCGAAGATACCGAGCGCGATGAACCCGAAGTGCGCGACCGAGGTGTAGGCGACGAAGCGCTTGAGGTCCGACTGCCCGACGGCCAGCAGCGCGCCGTAGATGATCCCGACGACCGCCAGTGCCAGCACCAGCGGTGCGAGACGGCGCGACGCATCCGGGAACAGCGGCAGGCAGTAGCGCAGGAAGCCGAAGGTCCCCACCTTGTCGAGCACCCCGACGAGCAGCACGCCCACCCCCACCGGCGCCTCGGCCCCGGCGTCGGGCAGCCAGGTGTGCAGCGGCACCAGCGGCGCCTTGATCGCGAACGCGAGGAAGAAGCCGAGGAACAGCCACATCTGGGTGCTCTCCGGGACATCGTCCGCGATGGTGACCAGCGTCGCCCAGTCGAAGGTCCCCTGCCCGAGCTGTTCGGAGCTCACGACGAAGACGCCGACCACGCTCGCGAGCATCACCAGCCCGCCGAACAGCGAGTACAGGAAGAACTTCACCGCCGCGTACTGCCGCCTCGGCCCGCCGAACCGGCCGATGAGGAAGTACATCGGCACCAGCATGACCTCGAAGAACAGGTAGAACAGGAAGACGTCGGTCGCGGCGAAGACACCGACCAGCATCGACTCGGTGATCAGCAGCAGGGAGTAGAACCCGGCGGCGGTACGGCCCTCCGGCAGCTTCTCCTCCCACGAGGCGCCCATCACGATCGGCACCAGCACGCCGACCAGGGCGATCATCACCAGTGCGATGCCGTCGACGCCCAGCGCGAACCGCGCCCCGAACGCGGGGATCCACTCCACCGACAGACCCAGCTGCAGCCGCCCGGCGCCCGGGTCGAACGCGAACCATGCGAAGCCCGCCAGCACCAGCTCGGCCAGCGCGAAGAGCAGTGCCGTGGCCTTCGCCGCGCCCGGGGCCGCGCGCATCGTCGCGACGACGAGACCGCCGACCAGCGGCGCCAGCAGCAGCGTCAGCAGCAGCAACCCCCCCGCCATCAGTAGCTCACCACCAGCAGCATGGCGATCACCAGGACCGACCCTCCCAGCATGCCCAGGGCGTAGGAGCGCACGAAACCGGTCTGCAGCCTGCGCATCCGGCCCGACGTCCCGCCCAGCAGCGCCGCGGTGCCGTTGACCAGCCCGTCGACGCCCTTGTTGTCCACGTACACCAGCGCCCGCGTCGCCCAGGTGCCGGGGCGGGCGATGATCGCCTCGTTGATCGCGTTGGCGTAGAGATCGGCCCGCGCGGCCCGCACCGGCAGCGACACCCGCTGCGGCCGGTCCACCGGCACGCGATGCCTGCCGACGACCAGGTAGGCCACCAGCACGCCCAGCGCGGAGATCGCGACGGTCAGCAGCGGCACCAGGTCGTGCGGCACCACGCTGACCTCGCTCTCGGCCAGTGCGCCCACCGACGGCTCCAGCCAGCCGACCAGCGCGTCACCGGCGTGGAGCAGGTAGCCCGCGCCGACCGAACCGAGCGCCAGCACCACCATCGGCACCCACATCACCGGGGCACACTCGTGCGGGTGGTACTCCTCGCCGTCCTCGGTGCGCAGCTCCCGCCAGCGCTGCTCGCCGAAGAAGGTCATCAACACCAACCGGGTCATGTAGAAGGCGGTGAGCCCGGCGGCGAGCAGCGCGGTGCCGCCGAAGATCCATCCCGCGGTACCGCCGGCGCCGAACCCGGCGTCGATGATCGCGTCCTTGGAGTAGTAGCCGGACAGGAACGGGAACCCGATCAACGCCAGATAGCCCAGCCCGAAGGTGACGAACGTGATCGGCAGGTGCCGGGCCAGCCCGCCCATCCGCCGCATGTCGACCTCGTCGTGCATCGCGTGCATCACCGACCCGGCACCGAGGAACAGGCCGGCTTTGAAGAAGCCGTGGGTCAGCAGGTGGAAGATACCCAGCGCGTAGCCGGCCGGGCCGAGCCCCACGGCGAGGATCATGTAGCCGATCTGGCTCACGGTGGAGTAGGCGAGCACCTTCTTGATGTCGTCGTAGGCGCAGCCGATGATCGCGCCGAGCAACAGCGTGATCGCGCCGATACTCGCGACGACGAGCCTGCCGGTCGCGGTGAGGTCGTAGAGCGGGCTGCACCGCGCGATGAGGTAGACGCCGGCCGTGACCATCGTTGCGGCATGGATCAGCGCGGAGACCGGAGTGGGGCCCTCCATCGCATCGGGCAGCCACGCCTGCAGCGGGAACTGACCGGACTTGCCGCACGCGCCGAGCAGCAGCAGCACGGTGATCGCCAGCAGCGTCGGCCCACCGATCTCGCCCGCCCGCGCGAACACCTCCGCATACTCGAGGGTGCCCAGCTCGCGCCACAGCAGGAAGATCGCGAGGACCAGTCCGACGTCACCGACCCGGTTCATCAGGAAGGCCTTCTTGGCCGCGGTCGCCGCCGAAGGCCGGCCGGTATACCACCCGATCAGCAGGTAGGAGGCCAGGCCGACGCCCTCCCAGCCCAGGTAGAGCGTGACGAAGTTGTCAGCCAGCACCAGGACCAGCATGGCGGCGACGAACAGGTTCAGGTACCCGAAGAACTTCCGGCGCCCGTCTTCGCCGGCCAGGTAGCCGATCGAGTAGATGTGGATCAGTGCGCCGACCCCGGTGATGAGCAGCACGAACGTCAGCGACAGCGGGTCGAGCCGCATGCCGAAGTCGACCTGCAGCGCCTGCACGCCGAACCAGGTGAACAGGTCCAGCTCCCGCGTCCGCTCCTCGGCGGGCAGGCCCACCGTCCGGGCGAACAGCGCCAACCCGTAGCCGAACGCGCCGAGCACCGTCGCGCAGCCCAGCAGGTGGCCGAACGCGTTGGTGCGCCGACCCCCGACGAGCAGCACCAACGCACCGGCCGCGGGCAGCGCGACGAGCAGCCAGCCGTACTGATCCACGTGCGCCCTCTCAGTACTTGAGCAGGTTGGCGTCGTCGACCGAGGCCGAACGGCGCGTCTTGAAGATCGACAGGATGATCGCGAGGCCCACCACGACCTCCGCGGCGGCCACGACCATGACGAAGAACGCCATGATCTGCCCGTCGAGGCTGCCGTTGATCCGGGAGAACGTCACCAGCGACAGGTTGACGGCGTTGAGCATCAGCTCGATGCACATGAACACGACGACGGCGTTGCGCCGCACCAGCACCCCGACGGCGCCGGTCGAGAACAGCAGCGCGGACAGCAGCAGGTAGGAGGTGGGGCTCACCGGCCCGCCTCCTGATCGGAGCCCGCGGGAGGCTCCGGCCCGCGCAACGCCCGGGCGCCGAGGTCGGCCTCGGGCCCGGCGACTCCGCCCATATCGGAATCGATGGTGTCCCGCCTGGTGGACTCGATGATCTCCGACAACGACTCCGGTGCGACCGAGCCGTCCGGCAGCAGCGCCGGCGTGGCCACCGAGTTCGCGGTGGCGAACACGCCCGGCCCCGGCAGCGGCGAGGGCCGGCCCTGCTCGCCGCGGATGCGGGCCTCGACCAGCCCACGCTGGGTGGGACGGCTCCGGGCCCGCTCGCTGTAGCCCAGCACCATCGCGCCGACCGTGGCGACGATGAGCAGCACCGCGGTGAGCTCGAAGGCGAACAGGTAGTCGGTGTAGAGGGCGCGCCCGATACTTCCCGGGTTGCCACCCGGGGCGGCGTTCTGCGCCGCCACCCCCGCGGGGGCGACCTCGGTCAGCGCCCTGCCGAGCGCCGCCACCACGAGTACCGCGAACCCGAGACCGAGGCCGATGCCCACGATCCGCTGGCCGCGCAGCACCTCGATCACCGAGTCGGAGCTTTCGCGTCCCACCAGCATGAGGACGAACAGGAACAGCATCATCACCGCGCCGGTGTAGACGATGATCTGGACGAAGCCGAGGAACGGCGCCTGCTGGGCCATGTACAGCGCTCCCAGGCACAGCATCGTCAGCACCAACCACAGCGCGGAGTGCACCGCGTTGCGGGCGATGACCATCCCCAGCCCGCCAGCCAGTGCCACCGGTCCGAGGATCCAGAAGGCCACGGCCTCGCCGGTGCTCATCGAGCCCGCCGGCACCGCGGGTGCCTGGGTCAACAGTGCGCCCAGGGCGCTCACCGCTCCTCCTCGCCGACCGCTCCGCTACCGGGCTCCAGCACGGGCCCCTGCACGTAGTAGTCGGTCTCGGTCTCGCCGAGGCGCATCGGGTGCGGTGGCCGCTCCATCCCCGGCAGCAGCGGGGCCATCAGCTCTTCCTTGGTCCAGATGAGGTCCTGGCGGTTGTCGTCGGCGAGCTCGAAGTCGTTGAGCATCGTCAGCGACCGAGTCGGGCAGGCCTCGACGCAGAGCCCGCAGCCGATGCAGCGCAGGTAGTTGATCTGGTAGATGGCACCGTAGCGCTCACCCGGCGAGTACCGCTCCTCCTCGGTGTTGTCGGCTCCCTCGACGAAGATCGCGTCGGCGGGGCAGGCCCAGGCGCACAGCTCGCAGCCGATGCACTTCTCCAGCCCGTCGGGGTGGCGGTTGAGCTGGTGGCGACCGCCGTGGAAGCGTGGCGCGGTGACCTTGGGGACCTCGGGGTACTCCTCGGTAACGACCTTCTTGAACATCGTCGAGAAGGTGACCCCGAACCCCTTGACCGGATCAAGAAGTCCCATCGCTGCGTTCCTCCTCCCTCTCGTCCGGCGATCCCGCAGTGACCTGCGCGGGCTGCGGCCGCAGTCCGTCCGTGGTCGCATCCCGGACCACGGCACGTCGCGGCACCGGCGGGACGGTCAGGTCCAGCGGCGGCAGCGGATAGTCCGATCCCGCGGTGGCCACGCTGTCGTCGTCCTCGGGCACCGGGCGCTCGGGCAGCAGCACCGCGAGCAGCACCAGCACGCCGAGCAGTATGCCCCCGACAACGAGGATCTGGGTCGTGGTGACGTCGGCGTTGCGCAGCGCCCGTACGCCGGAGACGAGCACGATCCACACCAGGCTCGCCGGGACGAGCACCTTCCAGCCCAGACTCATGAACTGGTCGTAGCGCATCCGCGGCAGGGTGCCACGCAGCCACACGAAGACGAACAGCACCACCACGGTCTTGCCCATGAACCACAGGAAGGTCCACCAGCCGGTGTTGAACATCTCCACCTGGCTCAGCGGCCACGGTGCCTGCCAGCCGCCGAGGAACAGCGTCGTGGCCATCGCTGAGACCGTCACGATGTTGACGTACTCGGCCAGGAAGAACAGCGCGAACTTCAACGACGAGTACTCGGTGTGGAACCCGCCGACGAGCTCGGACTCGGCCTCCGGCAGGTCGAACGGCGCGCGGTTGGTCTCGCCCACCATCGACACACAGAACACCGCGAAGCTGGGGAACAGCAGGAACACGAACCACCCCTGCTGGCCCTGGGCCACCACGATGTCCAGTGTGGACAGCGATCCGGCGTAGAGGATCACCCCGACCACCGACAGGCCCAACGCGATCTCGTAGGAGATCATCTGCGCGGCCGAGCGCATCCCCCCCAGCAGCGGGTAGGGCGACCCGGACGACCAGCCCGCGAGCACGACACCGTAGATCCCGATCGACGAGGCGGCCAGCACGACCAGAACGCCGACGGACAGGTCCGTGACCTGCAACAGCGTGCGCTCACCGAAGATCGTCACCGGACCGCCCATCGGCACGACGGAGAACGCCGCGAACGCGGGGACGGCCGAGATCACCGGCGCGAGGAGGTAGACCCACTTGTCGGCCAGTACCGGGCGGATGTCCTCCTTGAAGGCGAGCTTGAGACCGTCGGCCAGCGACTGCAGCAGCCCGAACGGGCCGGCCCGGTTCGGCCCCGGACGGTGCTGCATCCGGCCCACCACCCGGCGCTCGAACCAGATCATGAACAGCGCCATGATCATCAGGAAGGCGAAGACGAGCTCGACCTTGATCAGGACGAGCCAGAACGGGTCGTCGGCGAGCAGCTCCCGGTAGTTCATGCCTCGCTCCGCTCCGCCCGTGAGCGGCGATGCGAGCCCTGACTCGTATCCGCACTCACGACCGTGACGGCCGCGCCGTGACCCACGCCCAGGCTGCGGCGGACGGTGGCCGGCCCGGAGTTGGCCGGTACCCACACCACCCCGTCGGTCAGGTCCCCGCGCTGCACCGGCAACGTCAGCGAACCTCGCGTGGTGGCCACCGTGACATCCTCGCCGAACCGCACCCCCAACCCGGCAGCGGTGGCCTCGGACAGCAGCGCCACGGCGGGACGCGCCGTTCCGGCCAGGTGCGGCTCGCCGTCCTGCAGCGACCCGTTGTCCAGCAGCCGCCGCCAGGTCGCGAGCAGCACCTGCCCATCACCCGGACGGGGTGGCTGCGGGGCGGGCAGCGCAGGCGCCGCCGGGCGAGCGCCCCCGGACCGGCCCAGCTTCGCCTGGTCCGACGCGACGGCCCCGGGAGTCTGCGTGAACAGGTCGACGTCCATCTCCACCGCGAGGGTGTCGAGCACCCGGCAGTCGGGCAGCGACCCGGCCGCGCCCACGATCGTCGTACCGAACTCCCGGCGGCGCCCCTCCCAGTTCAGGTAGGAGCCGGCCTTCTCCACGGCGGGAGCGACCGGCAGCACCACGTCGGCGAGCTCGGTGACCGCGCTGTCGCGCAGCTCCAGGCTGACCAGGAAGCCGACCTTGCCCAGCGCCCGCTGCGCGAGCGCCGGATCGGGCAGGTCATCCGGGTCCACCCCGCCGACGACCAGCCCCGCCAGCGCGCCGGCTTCCGCCGCGGCGAGGATCCCCGAGGTGTCGCGGCCGACCCGCGCGGGCATCGCTGCGCCCCACGCGGCCTCGACCTCGGCGCGGGCGGCGTCGTCGGTGACCCGGCGGCCGCCCGGCAGCAGTGTCGGGGCCGCGCCGGCCTCCAGCGCGCGGACCTTCTCGTCCTCGTCCCCGACCGCGGACAGCACGATGATCGGCAGCCGGCTCCACTCGCGCAGCGAGCGGCAGACAGCGATGCCGTCGCCGTCGGGCAGCACGAGGTCGAGGATCGCGGCGTCCGGCGGCTG
>WHSY01000013.1:30112-66771 GCA_009379815.1 Pseudonocardiaceae bacterium | reverse complement strand
GACCGCGCCCTCGGCGCGCAGCGAATCCAGGGTCTGCTCCGGCAGCGAGTCCACCGCCGCCGGCTCGCCACCGGGCACCGTCCCGATCCGCGCGCCGGCCGAGGCCTGCTTGTCAGGGCCGAGCCCTGTCGTCTTGGTGACGGCCGGGCTGCTCCAGGCACTGAGGTGCCAGACCTTGGTACCCGCATCGCGCGCCGCCCGCCGCAGCCGCAGGAAGACGATCGGCGACTCCTCCTCCGGCTCGAAGGCCACGCACAGCACGGCCGGAGCGGCGGAGAGATCCGCATACGTGACCCCTCGCCAGTGGCGATACGAGTCATGGCCGGAATCGCCACTCACCGGGCCGGAGGCCACGACGTGCGAGGCGAGGAACTCCAGCTCCTCGACCGAGTGCGCCCTGGCCCGGAAGTCGATGTCGTTGGTGTGCAGCGCAAGCCGGGCGAACTTCGCGTAAGCGTAGGCGTCCTCGTAGGTCAACCGCCCCCCGGCGAGCACTCCGACGCCGCGGTTGCGGGCCAGCGACAACCCCTCGGCGGCGGCGGTCAGCGCCTCGGTCCAGGACGCCGGCGCCAGCGTGCCCGCGGCATCACGGACCAGCGGCCGGGTGATCCGGTCGTCGGCGCGGGCGTAGGTGAACGCGAACCGGCCCTTGTCGCAGTTCCACTCCTCGTTGGCCTCCGGGTCGTTTCCGGCCAGCCGGCGCTGCACGGTGCCGTGCCGCCAGTCGGTGCGCTGCGCGCAGCCCGACGCGCAGTGCTCGCAGATCCCCGGGGTCGACACGAGGTCGAACGGGCGCGATCGGAACCGGTAGGCCGTCGAGGTCAGCGCGCCCACCGGGCAGATCTGGATGGTGTTGCCGGAGAAGTAGGACTGGAACGGCTGGTCGGCCGCCACGCCGATCTGCTGGTCGGCTCCCCGCTCGAACAGGTCGATGAACGGGTCGCCGGCGATCTGCTCGGAGAAGCGGGTGCAGCGCTGGCACAGGATGCAGCGCTCCCGGTCGAGCAGCACCTGCGTGGAGATCGGCAGCGGCTTGGCGAAGGTCCGCTTGCGCTCCACGAACCGCGAGTCGCCCCGCCCGTTGGACATCGCCTGGTTCTGCAGCGGGCACTCGCCGCCCTTGTCGCAGACCGGGCAGTCCAGCGGGTGGTTGATCAACAGCAGCTCCATGATGCCCTGCTGGGCCTTGTCGGCCACCGCCGAGCTGTGCTGGGTGCGCACCACCATGCCGTCGGCGACGGTGAGCGTGCAGCTCGTCTGCGGCTTGGGCATCGGGCGGCCGCCCATCTCGACCTCGACCAGGCACTGCCGGCACGCCCCCGCCGGGTCGAGCAGCGGGTGGTCGCAGAACCGGGGCACGATGATGCCCAGCCGCTCGCAGGTTCGGATCACCAGCTCCCCCTTGGGGGCGTCGACCTCGCGGTCGTCGATGGTGAGCCGGACGTGCCCCTCGGGGACGGGGCGGCTGTCCTGCCCTGTCGTTGCCACCGTCATGGGCGCACTCCCGCGAGCTCGGCCTGTTGCTCGGGCTGTGCAACGGCGCCTTCTCCGGGTTGCGCCTGACACAGGTCGAGGAACTCCTGCCGGAAGTACTGGATCCCGCTGATGATCGGGCTGGCCGCGCCGTCACCGAGCGCGCAGAACGACCTGCCGAGGATATTGTCGCACACGTCGAGCATCGTGTCCACATCGGACGGCGTGCCCTCGTGGCGCACCATGCGCTGCAGCACCAGCTCGAGCCAGTACGTCCCCTCCCGGCACGGGGTGCACTTGCCACAGGACTCGTGCTTGTAGAACTCGGTCCACTTCATCACGGCCCAGGGCACGCTCACGGTCTCGTTGAACACCATGATCGCGGTGGTGCCGAGCATCGATCCGGCCTCCGCGGCACCCTCGAAGTCCAACGGCACGTCGAGATGCTCGGCGGTCAGCAGCGGGGTCGACGAGCCGCCCGGCGTCCAGAACTTCAGCGGGATCCCGTCCTTCATCCCGCCCACCAGTTCGAGCAGCTCGCGCAACGTGGTGCCCAACGGCGCCTCGTACTGGCCTGGGTGCTCCACGTGCCCGGAGACGGAGTAGATCTTCGGGCCGGGCGACTTCTCGGTGCCCATCGAGCGGAACCACTCCGAACCGCCACTGACGATGTAGGGCACGGTCGCGATCGTCTCGACGTTGTTGACCACCGTCGGCGCGGAGTAGAGACCCTTGGTCGCAGGGAACGGCGGCTTGAGCCGGGGCTGCGCGCGGCGGCCCTCCAGCGAGTCCAGCAACGCCGTCTCCTCACCGGCCTCGTAGCACCCGGCGCCCGCGTGCACCACGATGTCCAGGTCGAACCCGGAGCCGAGGATGTCGCTGCCGAGATAACCGGCGGCATAGGCCTCGTCGACGGCGTTGCGCACCCGGCGCAGGCAGTGCAGCACCTCGCCGCGAACGTAGATGAAGCACTTGTTCGCACGGACCGCGTAGCTGGTGATGATGCAGCCCTCGATCAGCGAGTGCGGATCGGCCATCATCAGCGGGACATCCTTGCAGGTGCCCGGCTCGCCCTCGTCAGCGTTGATCACCAGGTAGTGCGGCCCCGCCCCGGGACCGTCCTCGTCCTGCGGAATGAAGCCCCACTTCATCCCGGCCGGGAAGCCTGCACCACCACGGCCTCGCAGCCCCGAGTCCTTGATCAGCTGGATCAGCTGGTCGGGATGGGCGGCGCCCTCCCCCGCCCGACCGACGAGCACCTTGCCGACCGCGGAGTAGCCCTCGAGCTGGGTGTAGGTGTCGATGTCCCAGGACCTCGGGGACAGCCACCGTCGGGTCAGCACCGGCGTCAGCGGCGACGTTCGGGGCGACGTCGGTCGTTGTGTCATGTCGTCTCCGGCACTCGTCACGTCGTCTCCCGAGCCTGTCACTTCTTCTCCGGGACGGGCGGCAGCGGGCCCTCGTCCGGCATCGGAGGCGCCTGCCAGCCGCGCAGCTCGGCGAGCCGGGCCCCGACCAGCGTCTCCTCCGACGCCGACGGCGCATCCACCGCCGCCCGCAGCGCCTCCGGCTCCCCGAAGAACCCGGCGATCTGCAGCTCGACGTCCCGCCAGGAGGTCAACGGTGCCCCCCGGGTGGGGGCAGGCCGCTCGCCGCGGCGCAGCCCGTCCACGACCTCGATGGCCGATTCCACGGTCTGGTTGTCGAAGTACTCGTAGTTGACCTGCAGCACAGGGGCAAGGTCGCAGGCCGCGAGGCACTCGGCGTGTTCGAGGGTCACCGAGCCCGGCGTGCCCGGCTCGCCCGCGGTCTCCTCGTGGTGCAGTGGTCGTCCGGCCGATCCGAGCCGCTGGCCGAGACGAGCGTAGATCTCGTCGCCTCCCAGCGCGGCACACAGCGTGTTGGTGCAGACGCTGACCAGATGCTCGCCGCAGGGCTTGCGCTTGTACATCGAGTAGAAGCTGGTCACCGAGCTGACCTCGGCGGTGCTCAGCGCCAGCTCCTGCGCGCAGAACGCGATGCCCTCCTGGCTGATATGGCCCTGCACGCTCTGCAGCAGGTGCAGCATCGGCAGCAACGCCGACCGTGACTCCGGATAGCGCGTGATGATCTGCCGGGCGCGGGCCACCGTCTGCTCGTCGAACACCCCGGTGTCGGGCGCCAGCGGCTGCTCCACCGGCGGGTCCTGCAACGTCGACAGCGTCTCGGACGAGGTCTGGTCCGCTGCCTGCGCGGCATCGGCAGGGCGTGCCGTGTACGCCGGGTTGCCACCTTCGGTGCTGCTCATCGGTCCACACCTCCCATCACGGGATCGAGCGAGGCCACTGCGGCGATGACGTCGGCGATCAGGCCGCCCTCGCTCATCGCCGGCATCGACTGCAGGTTGACGAAACTGGGATCGCGCACGTGCACCCGGACCGGCCGGGTACCGCCGTCGGAGACCAGGTGATACCCCAGCTCCCCGCGCGGCGACTCGATCGCCGCGTAGGCCTGGCCGGCGGGCACCCGGAAGCCCTCGGTGACCAGCTTGAAGTGGTGGATCAGCGACTCCATCGACTGGCCCATGATCTTGCGTACGTGCTCGAGCGAGTTGCCGAGGCCGTCGGCGCCGACCGAGAGCTTGGCCGGCCAGGCGATCTTCGGGTCGTCCACCATCACCGGACCCGGCTCCAGCTTGTCGAGGCACTGCGCGATGATCCGCAGCGACTGGTGGATCTCGGCGACCCGCAGCACGTAGCGCGCGTAGCAGTCGGCGTCGGTGGAGGTGGGGACCTCGAAGTCGTACTCCTCGTAGCCGCAGTAGGGCTCGACCTTGCGCAGGTCCCACTCCAGCCCGGCCGAGCGCAGGATCGGGCCGGTGACACCGAGCTGCAGGCAGCCGTCCACCGGCAGGTACCCGACACCCTGCAGCCGCTGTTTCCAGATCGGCTGCACCGTGAGCATCTTGTCGTAGTTCGGCAGCCGCTTGTCCATCACCCGGATGAAGTCGCGGATCTTGGTCTCGTAACCCTCCGGCATGTCCTGCGCCAGGCCGCCGGGCCGGATGAACGCGTGGTTCATCCGCAGCCCGGTGAGGAACTCCAGCAGGTGCAGCGCCTCCTCGCGCTCCCGGAACCCGGACGTCATGCCGGTCAGCGCGCCGAGCTCCATGGCGCCGGTCGCGAGCGCCACCATATGCGAGGAGATCCGGTTGATCTCCATCAGCATCACCCGGAGCACCTGCGCCCGGCGCGGCACCTCGATGCCGAGCAGCCGCTCGGTCGCCAGGCAGTAGGCGGCCTCGTTGTGCAGCGGTGCGAGGTAGTCCATCCGCGTCACGAACGTGACGCCCTGGGTCCAGGTGCGGTACTCGCAGTTCTTCTCGATCCCGGTGTGCAGGTAGCCGATCACGCTGCGGGCCTGCGTGACCTGCTCGCCCTCGAGCTCGAGCACCAGGCGCAGCACACCGTGCGTCGACGGGTGCTGCGGGCCCATGTTGATCACGACACGCTCGTCGTGCTGGGTGTCGTCGAGCAGCGTGTCCCAGTCGCCACCGGTCACCGTGTAGACGCGGCCCTCGGTGGTGTCGCGCGACGTGGCGGCGTACGGGTCGGATCCGGCGTAGGGATCGGTCATGGTGTCGGCGGCGGTGTCGCTGGTCGTGCCGCTGCCCGTGGTGTGCGCATCATCGGAGCGCGCCCCGGCGCGAGGTTCCTGGCCGTCGGTCGTCACGAGTAGGCCCTCCGCTGGTCGGGCGGCGGGATCTCGGCTCCCTTGTACTCCACCGGGATCCCGCCGAGCGGGTAGTCCTTGCGCTGCGGATGCCCGTCCCAGTCGTCGGGCATCAGGATCCGGGTCAGCGCCGGGTGGCCGTCGTAGACGATCCCGAACATGTCGTAGGCCTCCCGCTCGTGCCAGTCGGCAGTCGGGTAGACCTCGACCACGCTGGGCACGTGCGCGTCGTCGACGTCGACCGCCACCTCGAGCCGGATCCGCCTGCGGTAGGTCATCGAGGTGAGGTGGTAGACCGTGTGCAGCCGCTGCTCGACGTCGACGCCGTAGTCGACGCCGGAGACGCTGCTGCACAGCTCGAAGCGCAGCCCCGGATCGTCGCGCAGCGCGCGGCACAGCGCGACGAGGTGCTCGCGGCGGACGTAATAGGTGATCTCGCCGCGGTCCACGGTGACCTGCTGGACGGCTTCGGCCGGCACCCCGCGCTCGTCCATCGCGGCGATCAGCTCGTCGGTCACCTCGTCGAACCAGCCCCCGTAGGGGCGCTGCGCGGGCGCAGGGACGTGGGCAGGCAACCGCAGCCCGCCGAAGCCGGAGGTATCGCCGGTGCCGCGGACACCGAACATGCCCTGCCTGGCGCGCCCGGCCACGACACCGCCACGCCGTTCATGCTCCTGCTGCTCGCCGGGCGACATGATGTCCGATGTGGACTCCTCGCCGCGGACGAGCTCGCCGTCGGTCCGGTGGTCGGGGTCGGCCATGTCACTCACTGCTTCTTCCGAGCCTCGATGATCTCCGACTTGCCGGCGGCGGTGCTGGGTTTCGACTCCTTGTTCGGGGCATAGCGCACCGAGGAGGCCACCAGCTCCGTGTGCTTGCCCTGCTCGGCGGCCAGCGCGGCACGCTTGGGACCGAGCGGCTCATCCATGATCTTGGCGTGCAGCTTGAGGATCGCGTCGATGAGCATCTCCGGCCGGGGCGGGCACCCCGGCAGGTACATGTCGACCGGGACGACGTGGTCGACGCCCTGCACGATGGCGTAGTTGTTGAACATCCCGCCCGACGAGGAACACACGCCCATCGCGAGCACCCAGCGGGGCTCGGGCATCTGGTCGTAGATCTGCCGCAGCACCGGGGCCATCTTGTTGCTCACCCGGCCTGCCACGATCATCAGGTCGGCCTGTCGCGGCGAGGCACGGAAGACCTCCATGCCGAACCGACCGAGGTCGTAGCGGGGCCCACCGGTCGTCATCATCTCGATGGCGCAGCAGGCCAGCCCGAAGGTGGCAGGCCACAGCGACGATTTGCGCGTCCAGTTGACCAGCTTCTCGACGCTGGTCAGCAGGATCCCGCTGGGGAGCTTCTCTTCCAGACCCATGCTCAGTTCCAATCCAGCCCGCCGCGACGCCATTCGTAGGCGTAGGCGAGCCCGATCGCGACGATGTAGAGCGTGATCGCGACGAAGCCGAAGAACCCGAGAGCATCGGCCGCCACCGCGTAGGGGTAGAGAAAGACGATCTCGATGTCGAACAGGATGAACAGCATCGCGGTGAGGTAATAGGCGACCGGCATGCGGCCGCCGCCCACCACGGGCTGCGGCGACGGCTCGATCCCGCACTCGTAGGCGTCGAGCTTTGCCTTGTTGTACCGCCGGGGACCGACGTAGGGGGCGATGACGACGGAGAAGACCGCGAAGCCACCCGCCAGGGCGATCATCAGCACCAGCGGGACATAGGGCTGCAGCACTCGCGTCCCTTCCTTCCCGTCTCCTGGCCATCCGATCTTACGTGCGAGCGGCGGCCCGATTCGCACTGAGGCGGACCTCAGTGCTGCGTTTCGACCGATCGAGTTCTTCCGGAGGTTACCTAGACACTGGGCGCCAGCCGGGTCATCGCCGTGATGACCCGATCGGTGACATCACCGTCCCGGCTGTCGTACAGATTGGCCAGCAGCTTGAGCACGAAGCGCATCAAGGTGATGCGCGGCATGCCGTACCGGGTGGCCGTCCGCATGACGGCCGGGTGCCCGATCAACCGGCTGAACGCGTTGCCCAGCCGGAAGTAGCGTCCCAGCTCCTCGGCGAGCGCGCCCGGATAGCGGCGCAGCGCGTGCTCGCGCGCCATGCCCTCCGGGCGGGCCATCGCCTGCACCACGCACTCGGCCGCGATCCGGGCCGAGTGCATCGCATAGGCGATGCCCTCGCCGTTGAACGGGTTGACCATGCCGCCGGCGTCACCGACGAGCAGCAGCCCCTCGCGGTAGTGCGGCGTGCGGTTGAACCCCATCGGCAGTCCCGCGCCGCCGGGCTTGCCCGTCGCGTTCGGCTCGCGGAACCCCCACTCTTCCGGTGTCCCGTCCAGCCAGCTGCGCAGCAGCGCGCGATAGTCGGTGTTGCCGTAGGCCTTCGACGTCGACAGGATGCCCAGGCCCACGTTCGACGTGCCGTCGCCCATCCCGAAGATCCAGCCGTAGCCGGGCAGCAGCCTCGGCTCGCTGCCCGAACGGTCCCACAGCTCGAGGTGGCTCTCCAGGTAGTCGTCGTGGGTGCGCGGGCTGGTGTAGTAGCGGCGCACCGCCACCCCCATCGGGCGGTCGTCGCGCTTGCCCAGCCCGAGCGACAACGCGAGCCGTGCACTGACCCCGTCACAGGCCAGCGTGAGGGGGGCGGTGAAGCTCACCGGCCGCTTGTCCGCACCCTCCTTGCCCCCGACCCCGACGACGCGACCGGTGCGCTCGTCGCTGATCGCATCGGTGACCGTGGTCTGCTCGTGCAGCCGGGCACCCGCCTTCTCGGCATGGCGCACCAGCAGCTCGTCGAAGTCCTGACGGGTGCGCACCGCGCCATAGGGGGGGAAGCTCGCGAGGTCGGGCCAATCGAGTTCGAGGGTGACGCCGCCCCCGACGACGCGCAGGCCGCGGTTGTGCAGCCAGCCCGCCTCGGCACGGGTGTCGATACCGAGGTCGATGAGCTGCTTGACACCACGCGGCGTGAACCCGTCGCCGCAGACCTTGTCCCTCGGGAACGTCGACTTCTCGAGCAGCAGCACGTCGAGGCCGGCCCGGGCCAGGTAGGCCGCCGCCGTCGATCCCGCCGGCCCCGCGCCGACGACGATGGCGTCCGCGTCGCTACCCGGCCACCTGCTCATTCCCGCTCCTCGCCACGGCTTGTGAACTCGTTCACGAACTCGCTTCCGAGTGTAGGCACGTCACTCACCTGTCAACGCCCCCGGGGGCGCCTGATCCCGAGCCGGCAATCGGGCCCGCCGCAGCGCCGGCATTCGGGCCCGGTGCATCGCGACGATGCCACCGGTGAGATTGCGCCACTCGACCTCGCCCCATCCCGCTGCACGGATCCGGTCACCGAGCTCCGGCTGGGCGGGCCAGGCCCGGATCGACTCCGCGAGATAGACGTAGGCCTCCGGGTTGCTGCTCACCCGCCGGGCGACCGCGGGCAGCGCGCGCATGAGGTACTCGAGATAGACGGTCCGGAACGGCCGCCAGGTCGGGGTGGAGAACTCGCACACCACCAGCCTGCCCCCCGGACGGGTGACGCGCGCCAGCTCGGCGAGCGCCGCATCCGGATCGGCAGTGTTGCGCAGCCCGAAGGAGATGGTGACGGCGTCGAAGACGCCGTCGGCGAACGGCAGCGCCAGCGCGTCGGCACCGGCCAGTGGGACCTTGCGGTGCCGGCCGGCCCGCAGCATTCCCAGCGAGAAGTCGGCGGCGACGCACCACGCGCCACCATGGGCGAGCTCGACGGTCGACACCGCGGTTCCCGCGGCGAGGTCGAGCACCCGCTCGTCCCGCCTCGCGCCGACGGCGTCACGCGTGGCCCGCCGCCAGCGGCGATCCTCGCCGAACGACAGCACCGTGTTGGTGAGATCGTAGCGGCGGGCCACCCCGTCGAACATCGCCGCGACATCGCGCGGATCCTTGTCCAGCCCGGCCCGAGACACGCCGCCACTCTACGTCCACCGTGGTGACGGAGTCGGCAGTCGTTGCCCGTGCGGGATCCGGTTGCTGGAACTCGGGTTGCGGGAACTCGAGTTGCTGGAACTCGGGTTGCGGGAACTCGGGTTGCTGGAACTCGGGGAGCCTCAACCGGCGCAGAGGGCGCCGAGCAGGCCGTCGACCGCGGCGGGCCAGGTGAACTGCTCGGCACGGGCGCGCGCCGCGGCTCGTCTCGACGGCTCGGGGGCGCCGAGCAGCTGGCTCACCGCACCGGCGAAGGCGGGGGCGTGGTCGGCGACGGCGGCCCCGCAGGCCGGGCCGACGATCTCGCGCAGCGCCGAGGAGCGCGACACCACCACCGGCGTCCCCGAGGCCAGCGCCTCCAGCGCGGCCAGCCCGAACGTCTCGTGCGGCCCGGGTGCCAGCGAGACGTCGGACGTCGCGAGCAGCCGCGCCACATCACGCCGCCCGTCGACGAAGCCCAGGAAGGTCACCGGCAGCCCTGCCGCGCGCCGCTCGAGGGCCTCCCGCCGCGGCCCGTCACCCGCGATCACCAGCCGCACCCGGTCACCGGAGTCGGCGAGCGCGGACACCGCGTCGATCGAACGCTCGACGTGCTTTTCCACCGACAGCCTGCCGCAGTGCACGAGCAGTGCGTCGGCCCCGCGCGCCAGGTCGGCCCGCAGCGCGGCGTCGCGGTGCGACGGCGCGAACGTCGCCAGGTCCACTCCCAGCGGTACCTGCAGCACGTTGGGTGAAGAGATCCGGTCGAACTCCTGGCGGGCGAACTCCGTGGTGCACACGACGGTGTCGTAGGAGGCAGCCATCCGGGCGTTGGCCCAGTCGGCGACCCGCCGCGCGGCGGGTCCTGGCAGCAGGAACTGCTCGAGCAGCCGGTCGAAGCGCTCGTGGGAGATCACCACGCTGGGCACTCCGCGCTGGGAGGCCCACCGGCCCAGGCCGCGCAAGGTGAGGCGGTCGGAGACTTCGATGCGGTCCGGGCGGAGCCGCTCCAGCAAGGCGGTCACCCGCCACGGATCCACCAGCCGGTAGCCACCGGTCCACGGGATCTTCGCCGCGGGCACGGTGATGCGCCGCACCCCCGTCGGCAGCATCTCGTCGTCGTGGCGTGGCCCGGGTACCACGAGCACCACCTCGTGCCCGCGCGCCACGTAGCCGGCGCCCAGGTGGTGCAGCGCGGTGCGCAGTCCACCGGAGCGCGGTCCGTAGAAGTTGGCAAGCTGGGCGATGCGCAGGGTCTCGCGGCGCGGGTTCTCGTCCATCACGCCACCCGCCGCAGGTCCGCCGGGCGCCCGGTCACCTCGGTGTAGTGGGTGAGCAAGGCGTCACACACGGCGGGCCAGGTGCGGCCGAGCACCGATCGGCGGGCGGCGGCGCCGAACCGCTCGCGCAACCCCTGATCGGCGGCCAGGGTGGCCACGGCAGCGCGCAGCCCCCGGCCGAAGGCCTGGTCGTCGTCGGCGGGCAGCAGGAACCCGGTGCGCCCGGGTGTCACCAGGTCGCGCGGACCTCCCGCATCCGGTGCGAGCACCGGCACGCCGGAGGCGAGCGCCTCCTGTACGGCCTGGCAGAACGTCTCGTGCGAGCCGGTGTGAGTGAACACGTCGAGGCTGGCGTAGGCCGCGGCCAGCTCGTCGCCTCCGAGGAAGCCGAGGAACGACGCCCGGGGCAGCTGCCGCTGGAGTTCGGCGCGGTCCGGACCGTCGCCGACCACCACCAGCCGAACGCCCGGAGCGTCACACAGTGCGGCGAGCCGCAGCACGCTCTTCTCCGGTGCGAGCCGGCCCACGTAGCCGACCAGCAGCTCGCCGTCGGGCGCGAGCCGTGACCGCAGCGCCTCGTCGCGCCGTGACGGCCGGAACCGCGCGGTGTCCACGCCGCGGGGCCAGCGGTGCACCCGGGGGATGCCGTGCTCGGCCAGCGCCTGCGCAGCCCAGCTCGACGGAGCCAGCGTGCGGTCGGCCGCGCTGTGTATCCGCCGGGTCCAGCGCCACGCGGTGCGTGCGGCGAATCCCAGCCCGTACGAGCTGGCGAAGCCGGCGATGTCGGTCTGGTACACCGCCACCGTGGGCAGCCCGAGCCGCCGGGCGGCCCACAGCCCCCGAGCTCCGACGATGACGGGTGACGCCAGGTGCACGACGTCGGGACGGAAATCCTGCAGGGCTGTGAGCACCCTGCGGGTGGGGACGCCGATCGGCAGCGAGTCGACGACCGGCAGGTCCAGTGCCGGCACCCGCACCACCGGGGCACCCAGGTAGGAGTCGGGACCCGTTCCCGGCGCGATCACCATCGCCTCGTGGCCGCTTCGTCGCAGGTGTTCGACCACCCGGCAGACCGAGTTTGACACGCCGTTGACCACGGGAAGGAAGGCCTCGGTCACGATCGCCACGCGCATGCTGCCGACGGTGTCGTGCGCGGCTTCTCGCGAGGCGACCCGGCCGTGACGCATCGCTGAACTCCAGGGGAAATCCTCGCTCCACCCGACCCTGCCCGCCGGCACCGTCTGCCGCATCCCCGTCCTCGACCTCTGGCGTCCCAGTGACGCACCGTATGACACCTGCATACCCGCACAGCGGGCGGCTGACCTGGTGACCTTCGGCACGCCGGCTCGACGTCGCATCCAGGCAACCCTACGCAGCCACCTCCCCGGCCGGGGTGCCGGCACGTGCCGACAGTGGGCGGCGCGTGTCCGGGATCCGCGGGCACACCGTCCGAAATCGGCGGACACTCCCGGCGGTCAGGCGCGGCTGCGCCGGCGCAGCAGCCAGCCCGCCCCGGCCGCCAGCGACCAGGTCACCGTCAGCACGATGCCGGCCGGGAGCAGGCCGACCACCCAGCTGCGGCCCGCGACCCGCACCAGTTCGGGATCGTCGCGCGCGTACTCCACCCGCACGAGCTGGCCGGTCTCGAGTCCCGACGGGTAGGCGACCCCCTGGTCCGGCGGGTAGACCTCGCCGTCGGCGGCGGTGAACCTCACCAGCGTCCGCGAGCCGGCCGAGATCACCTCGGCGGTGGTGCGCGCCGTCGCGTCATCGATCGCGACGTCGTCACGGGCCGCTCCGGCCAGGGCCAGCGTCACCAGCGCGGTGACGAGCACGGCGAGCGCGAGCACCACCCGGCGCGCGTTCCGGCGCAGCGGTAACGGTGCGGCGCGCGGCGCGGCCGGCCGGGTCGGGGTCGGGGTCGCGGTCGCGGTCATCCGGGCGAGCCTAGTCGGCGGCGCCTGCTGGTGAGGTCACCGCCGTGTCGGGTATCCGGCCGGGTGCGGTATGACTGTGGCACTGGAGGAGGTGGCATGGCTCACGGGTACGTCGCCGGGACCTTCGACACCAAGGGTGGCGAGCTGGGCTACGTGGCCGACCTGATCCGCGCAGCCGGGGTGCCCGTGGTGACGGTCGATCTCGGCACCCGCGGCGCGCAGACCGGCACCGACGTCGCGGCGGGCCGGGTCGCCGCGCACCACCCGGACGGCGCCGATGCGGTCTTCACCGGCGACCGCGGCTCCGCCGTCACCGCCATGGCCACCGCCTTCGCCCGCTTCGTGACCACCCGTGACGATCTCGGCGGAATCGTCGGGCTCGGTGGGTCCGGCGGGACCGCGCTGGTCACGCCTGCGATGCAGGCGCTCCCGGTCGGCGTACCCAAGATCATGGTGTCCACGGTGGCATCCGGGGACGTCTCCGGCTACGTCGGAGCGGGCGACATCGCGATGGTGCACTCCGTGACCGATGTCGCGGGGCTGAACCGGATCTCGCGACAGGTGCTCGGCAACGCGGCGCACGCCCTGGCCGGCATGCTGGCCCACCAGGCGCCGGCCGCGGACGACCGGCCTGCCGTGGCGCTGTCGATGTTCGGGGTCACCACGGGCTGCGTGCAGGCGGTGACCGAGCGGCTCGGCGAGGGCTTGGACTGCCTGGTCTTCCACGCCACCGGAACCGGCGGCCGGGCGATCGAGAAGCTGGTCGACGACAGGCTGGTGACCGCCGTCCTCGACATCACGACCACGGAGGTCTGCGATTTCGTGGCAGGTGGCGTGTTCAGCGCCGGACCGGACCGCATCGGCGCGATCGCGCGCACCGCAGTGCCCTACGTCGGGTCCTGCGGCGCACTCGACATGGTCAACTTCGGTGCCCACGACACCGTGCCGCAGCGCTACCGTGACCGACTGCTCTACGAGCACAACCCGCAGATCACCCTGATGCGCACCACGCCGCAGGAGTGCGAGCGGATCGGGGAGTTCATCGCGGCCAAGCTCAACGCCTGCCGGGGTCCGGTGCGCTTCCTGCTGCCCACCGGCGGCGTGTCGGCGCTGGATGCACCCGGCCAGGCCTTCTGGGACCCGCAGGCCGACGAGACGCTGTTCGCCACCCTCGAGCGCGAGGTGCACCAGGACGGCGACCGGCGGCTGGTCCGGCTCGACCACCACGTCAACGATCCCGAGTTCGCCGATGCCCTGGTCGAATCGTTCCACGAGGTCAACCGGTGAGATGGCGCAGAGAGGATCTGGTCACCCGCTTCCGCGGCATGGTCGAGCGCGGCGAGCCGATCGTCGGCGGCGGCGCCGGGACGGGGTTGTCGGCCAAGTGCGAGGAGGCCGGCGGGATCGACCTCATCGTCATCTACAACTCCGGGCGTTACCGGATGGCCGGGCGGGGCTCGCTGGCCGGGCTGCTGGCCTACGGCAACGCCAACGAGATCGTGGTCGACATGGCCCGCGAGGTACTGCCCGTCGTGGCGCACACGCCGGTGCTGGCAGGCGTCAACGGTACCGACCCCTTCATGATCACCGACCATTTTCTGGGCGAGCTGAAGGCGCTGGGCTTCGCCGGGGTGCAGAACTTCCCCACCGTGGGACTGATCGACGGGACGTTCCGCGCCAACCTCGAGGCGACGGGGATGGGCTACGGGCTGGAGGTCGAGCTGACCGCCGCTGCCCGCGCAGCCGACCTGCTCACCACGCCGTACGTCTTCTCGGCCGCCGACGCGGTCGCGATGACCAGGGCGGGCGCCGACATCATCGTCTGCCACATGGGGCTGACCACGGGTGGCGCGATCGGGGCCGGGACGGCCGAGAGCCTCGACGACTGCGTCGCGTTCGTCGACGAGTGGGCGGGCGCCGCGCTCGACGTCCGCGACGACGTCGTCGTGCTCTGCCACGGTGGCCCGATCTCGACGCCCGACGACGCGGCATATGTGCTGTCGGCCACGCACCGCTGCCACGGCTTCTACGGTGCGAGCAGCATGGAGCGGCTGCCCACCGAGCGGGCGCTGACCGAGCAGACCCGGGCGTTCAAGCAGCTACGCACCACCGCACGAGAGGAGTAGTCCATGCCCACGCCGTACGCCAGCGCGCTCGTCGGTGCCGACGCCGACGAGCTGTGGCAGCTCATCCGCGACTTCAACGGCCTGCCGAGCTGGCATCCCGCCATCGAGCGCAGCGAGATCGAGGACGGCGGATCAGCCGAGGGGGTCGGGTGCATCCGACGTCTGACGCTGGGTGACGGGGGTGTGGTGCGGGAGCGGCTCGTGACGCTCGACGACACCGATCGCCGCTACACCTACGACATCCTGGACAGCCCGTTCCCGGTGCGCCGCTACCGCTCGACGATCCGCGTGGCACCGGTGACGAGCACCGGCGAGGCCTTCGTCGAGTGGTGGTCGGAGTACGACGCGGACGCCGCCGACGAGCCCGACCTGACGGCGACGTTCGCCGACGGCGTCTATGCCACCGGACTCGGCGCGCTGCGTGATCGGTTCCGGTAACCGATCTCACGCCCGTCACCGCGTGACGCGGCCGCTGCGCACCTACGCTGGCGGCGTGACCACCGCCTCGCTGACCGATCAGTTGCTCGTGCGGTCGCGCCCGGTGACCGGTACGGCGGAGCTGCTCGACCTGCTGCCCTCGCCACGGGGAGCGCTGTGCTGGGTGCGCGGCGGCGAGGGGCTCGTCGGCTGGGGCGAGGTCGCCCAGGTACGCACCTCGGGACCCGCACGCTTCGCACGCGCCCAGGACTGGTGGGACTCCTTCACCGCCCGCCTCGACGTGCGCGACGAGATCGGGCTGCCCGGTAGCGGTCCCGTCGCCTTCACCAGCTTCGCGTTCGGCGACTCGCCCGGCCGCTCGGTGCTCACCGTGCCCCGTGTCGTGGTGGGACGTCGTGACGGCGTCAGCTGGGTGACCGAGATCGAGTCGGAGGACGCCGGGGAGCCCACCGAGACGGTGGCGCCGGTCCGCCGCCCGCGCGGGGTGCGCTATTCCGACGGCCAGCTCACCGTGACCGCGTGGCGCGATGCGGTGCATCGCGCCGTGGAGCGGATGCGTGGCGGCCAGCTGGACAAGGTCGTGCTCGCCCACGACCTGCTGGCGCTGGCCGACGAGCCGCTGGACCCGCGGTTCCTGCTGCACGGGCTGGGCGCGCGCTACCCGTCGTGCTGGGCGTTCGCGGTGGAGGGGCTGGTCGGCGCGACCCCGGAGCTGCTGCTGCGCCGCCGCGGCGACGAGGTGACGTCGCAGGTGCTGGCGGGCACGACCTGGCCCCGCGCGGGCGCCGACCCCGATGCGCTGGCGGCCGAGCTGCTCGACTCGGCCAAGGACCGTGACGAGCACCGGTACGCGGTGGAGTCGCTGGCGCAGTCGCTGCAGCCGTTCTGCACCTCGCTGCAGGCGCCCGAGCAACCGGATGTGCTCGCGCTGCGCAATGTGCTCCACCTCGCCAGCGAGGTCCGGGGCCGGCTCGACTCCCGCCCGACGTCGCTGCTGGCACTCGCCGCCGCGGTACACCCCACCGCCGCGGTCGGCGGCACCCCCACCGGTGCCGCGGTGGACCTGATCGGTGAGCTCGAGGCGATGGGTCGTGGCCGCTACGCCGGGCCCGTCGGCTGGGTGGACGGCGACGGCAACGGCGAGCTGGGCATCGCGCTGCGGTGTGCCCAGCTGCAGGGCGCGGCCGCGCGCCTGTTCGCCGGTTGCGGCATCGTCGCCGGTTCCGATCCGGACGAGGAGGTGGCCGAGGCGGCCGCCAAGCTGGTCCCGGTCCGCGATGCGCTCGAGGGCGTCGAGGCGGACTGAGGGCAGGCTGACTGAGGGCAGGGCGCGCGGCTCAGCCGGTCCGCTCCGGCCGGCCGGGCTGGTAGAGCCACGCATCGGCCAGCGCGTCGAGCTGCTGGCCGGAACGACGCTGCGCCAGCGCGAGGAACGCCTCGACCGTGCCGTTGCCGTGACGGCGTTGCGCCGCCCATGCCCGCAACGTGGCGAAGAAGGCCTCGTCGCCCACGGCCACCCGGATCGCGTGCAGCGCCATCGCGCCGCGGGTGTACACCGCCGGGTCCAGCAGGTTGGCCGCACCGGGATCGGCGGGCGGGACCTGCCAGAACGGGTCGTCGGCGGGGATGGAGTCGTAGTGCGCCCCGACGATCTGCTGCGCGCTCGGTCCGCCGGTGCGCTCGGAGTACAGCCACTCCGCGTAGGTGGCGAAACCCTCGTTGAGCCAGATGTCGCGCCACCGCCGCACCGAGACACTGTCGCCGAACCACTGGTGTGCCAGCTCGTGGACCACCACGTCGACATAGGGGCCGCCGGTGAAGAACGCAGGCGAGTACACCGGGCGGGTCTGGTTCTCCAGCGCGATGCCCAAGCCCGGTGCGTCCGGCACGACCCCACCGAGGTGGTCGAACGGGTACTCGCCGAAGAGCCCGGACAGCACGCCCACGATCCGCGGAGTCTGGCCGACCGACTGTCGCGCCGCCGCGGCCAGCTCCGGCTCGAGCCCCTCGGCGTAGCCGACCAGCAACGAGCCGAACGGGGTGTCGCGGCGGACCAGCTCGTACTGCCCGATCGCGACGAACGCCAGGTAGGGCGCCATCGGTGCGTCGGCCCGCCAGCGCCACCGGTCCTGACCGTTGCCCGCGGGCTCCGGGCCGGCGAGCAGGGCACCGTTGGACAGCGCCTCCACGCCCTCCGGGACCGTGATCGTCACCGCCATGCTCGCCTTGTCGGCGGGGTGGTCGTTGGAGGGAAACCACCATGGCGCGATGTCGGGCTGGTTCACCGCCAGCGCGCCGTCGGCGGTGCGCACCCACGGGCTGTCCGGCCCCGTCTCGGACGGGATCCCCGCGTAGTCCACCCGCACCGTCATCGTGGCCCCCGCGGGCACCGGTCGCGGCGGGGTCACCACCAGTTCGGTGCCCCGCTGGGTGTGTGCGGCGGGCGCGCCGTCGACCTCGACGGCCGACGCCGGCAGCGCCAGGTCGAGGTTGAACCGGGAGAGATTCCCGGTCGCCGTCGCGGTGATCGTGGTGCGGCCTGCGAGCCGGTCGGTGGCCGGGTCGTACCGCACGTCGACGGCGTAGCGGCGGACGTCGTAGCCGCCGTTGCCGTCGCCCGGGAAGTACGCGTCGCCGATGCCGGGGGCGCCGGGCGTCGCGCCCGCCTGCACCTGCTCGGCGGATGGCGTCGGCTGCGCCGGTGGCGCCGGCGGTGCGCCCGCCTCCGGACCCGGCCCGCTGCGGGTCCACACCAGTGCGACGGTGACGGCCAGTGCGACGGTGACGGCCAGCGCGACGGCCGGCACGGCCGCTGCCCGAATCCGCATCGCGCGTCACCTCCCGCACCGACCCTAACGGCGCCCCCACCCTGACACCCGTCGCCAAGGGGGGCCTTCGCCTCAACCCGCGCGGCACAGGCCGCCTTCGTGGCACGGCTCGAAAGTGTCGGTGGTGCGGTGCATCGTGAGCCCATGGTCGGATGGGAACGCTTCCGCGAGCAGGCGCCCGAGCTCGCGGCAGCAGTGCGGGAGCGCTTCGACGCGCACGGGCACAAGACGATGGCCACGATCCGGGCCGATGGCTCGCCGCGGATCAGCGGGACGGAGGTGCAGTTCCGGGACGGGCAGCTGTGGCTCGGCGGTATGCCGGGCTCGCGTAAATGCCTCGACCTGCGCCGGGACGGCCGGGTGGCGATCCACAGCGGGTCCGACGACCCGGACGCCTGGACCGGCGACGCGAAGATCGCGGGCAGCGCCGTCGAGGTCACCGACGAGCAGGTGATCGCCCGGTTCGCCGACGGGGCGCCACCGGGGCCGTTTCACCTGTTCCGGATCGAGCTGACCGAGGCTGTGGTGGTGTCCCTCGGCCGGCCCGCCGACCACCTCGTCATCGAATCGTGGCACGAGGGTCGCGGGACCGACCGTGTCGAGCGCAGCTAGGTCGTCCAGGCGCGGGAGACGGCCTCGCGGATCCGGCCGTGCAGCGCCCGCAGGCCGTCGCGCGCCGTGCGCACCTCCAGCACGCGCAGGCCCGGGCGAGGTGCCAGCTCGCCGGCCAGCCCGTCGACGGTCACCTCGGCGTGCGGGACGTGGTGGGCCGCACACAGCGAGGCGAGGTCGGTGCCATGAGGGGTGCCGAACACACGCTCGAACGCCGCCGCGTGCTCCGGGGAGCCCTGCTCGAGCAGCCCGAAGATCCCGCCGCCTTCGTCGTTGGCGACCACGATGGTCAGGTCCGGCCGGGCTTCGGCGGGTCCGAGCAGCAGCCCGTTGGCATCGTGCAGGAACGTCAGGTCGCCGAGCAGCGCGTACGAAGGTCCGCGGTGGGCCAGTGCCGCCCCGACCGCGGTGGCCACTGTGCCGTCGATGCCCGCGATGCCCCGGTTGGCCAGCACCGTCAGCCCGTGGCGCGGCGCGGCCGCCAGCGCCACGTCGCGGATCGGGTTGGACGAGCCGATCACCAGCAGCGCGCCGTCCGGTAGCGCTGCGACCATCCGGCGAGCCACGTCGAGCCCGGTCGTGCCGTCCAGCGCCGCGGTCACCGCGCGCGCGGCGGCGCCGTCGGCGTCGCGCCAGGCGCGGTACCAGCGCGGTTCCGGGGACCCGGTGGCGTGCAGCGCGGTGCCCGCTGCCACCGCGGTGCCGGGCACATCGGTCCACTGCGGCGTCTCCGAGACGACGGTGACCGCGACGTCGGGATCGGCGAGCAGCCGGCCCACCGGGCGGTGCAGGGTGGGTCGGCCCAGCACCAGGACCTGCTCGGGTCGCGGCACGTCCGGTGCGCCGAGCAACCAGGGTCCGGCCGCCAGCGCATCGGGCCAACAGCCGGCCGTGGGCTCCGCGACGAGCGGGACGCCGGGCGGCCCGGGGTGCGCGCCGTCGCCGGCGATGACCAGGGTGCGGCGCGACAGGTCCACCTCGACCGCAGTGGCGGCCGGCGACGGGGCCGGCAGCGCCGTCCAGGGCTGTCCGTCAGGCCGCCCGTGCAGCACCTCCGGCCAGTCCGGTGCGGACTCGGGTACCAGCGGCTCGCGCAGCGGCACGTTGAGGTGCACCGGGCTGGGGCGTCCCTCGAGGACTCCTCGGGCAGCGGCGACCGCCCGGTCCACCGTGGAGCGCCAGCGGCCCTGCTGCCCGGCACACCGCTCCGGTACACCGAGTGCGGGCACGGCCCGCACCGCAGCTGCGAAGATGCCCGGCTGCGCCACCGTCTGGTTCGCCCCGGTGCCGACCAGCTCCGGGGGGCGGTCGGCAGTCAGCGCGAGCAGTGGCACGCCGGCATGGTGCGCCTCGAGCACCGCCGCGTGCAGGTTGGCCACCGCGGTGCCCGATGTGCAGACCACGGGCACCGGATCGCCGGAGCGCAACGCCAGTCCCAGCGCCAGGAACGCGGCCGAGCGCTCGTCGATCCGCACGTGCAGCGCCACCCGCCTCGCGACGTCGGCCTCATGCAGAGCGAACGCCAGCGGCGCGTTGCGCGAGCCGGGGCACAGCACGACGTGGTGCACCCCGCAGCGAACCAGTTCGTCGACCAGCACCCGGGCCAGCGCGGTGGACGGGTTCACCGTCACTCGCCGCCGGCCGCGGCTTCCCGGACCAAGCGCAGGTAGGCGGGATGCAGGTGCGGGGTCTCGTTCACGGTGCGGATCCAGCGCTTGCCGTCACGAGCAGCGGCGATCCGCGTGATGCTCGTGTAGCCGGGCTCGAGCCAGATGTCACGCGCCACGCCGAGCAGCTGACCGGCACAGACGTTGACCACGCCGGCGTGGGTGAAGGCCGCCACCGTGGCGCCGGGATGGGCGGCGACGATCCCGTCGGCGGCGTCGAGCACCCGGCTGCGAAACCCCGCCGGGTCGACACAGCCGTAGAACTCGCCGCGTTCCAGCGCCTGCCACCGGGGGTCGTTCGCGGCGCGCAGCTCCTCGACCGGCACGTACTCCTGCGCGCCGGTGTCGAACTCGCGCAGCCCGTCGGCGACCTCCACCGGCAGCTGCAGCGCGTCGGCCAGCGGTTCCGCGGTCTGGCGCGCCCGGCGGGCCGGGCTGGAGACGATCACGTCGATCCCCTCGGCGCACAGCCACCGGGCGAGCAGATCGGACTGCTCGCGGCCCTCGACGGCCAGACCGGGATCTGCGGCTGCGCCGTTGACCCCGCGCTCGCGTACCGGCAGGGCGTGCCGCACCAGGATGAGCTCCACGTGCATCGATCCTACGTCGCGCTCGGAGTGCCGGGTGGCCGGGTCACGCGGCGCGACGGAGCAAGTCGTCGGTGAGCTCGCGAACCCGGGCCCTGGCTGCGGGGTCGTCGGCGGTGTGGTGCGGCCGCGCCTCGCGGGTACCGTCGAAGAACCGCCCGCTCACCCCGTCCAGTCCCGGGTCGGCCAGCAGCCGCAGGGTGGCCTCGAGCCCCTCGCCGACACTGCTCTGCGGTGCGATGCCGCCCTCGCACACCATGCCGGTGTCCATGAACGTGGCCGGGTGCAGTGCGTTGATCGTCACGGTCTCCGGGTCGAGCTCACCGGCGAGGTCACGGGTGAGCATGACCTGCGCGAGCTTGCTCTGCGCGTAGGCCTGCCAGCCGTCGTAGCCGCGCTCCAGCTGCGGGTCGGCCAGGTCGATGGGTGCCTGCCCGAGTGACGCCACCTGCACGATGCGCGACGGCGCCGATGCCTGCAGCAGCGGCAGCAGCCGACGGATCAACAGCGCTCCCGCGACGTGGTTGACGGCCAGCCGCAGCTCGATGCCGTCGGTGCTGGTCTCACGCCGGGACGAGTCGCTGCCGAACCCGACGCCGGCGTTGTTGACCAGGGCGTGCAGCGCGGGCCGCTCGGCCAGCACGCGGTCGGCCAACCCGTTCACCTCGGCCAGACAGGACAGGTCCGCGACGGCCGGGTGCAGCACCGCGCCGGGCACCGCGGCGCGGATCTGCTCGCAGGCCCGCTCCAACCGCCCGCCGTGGCGACCGTGCATGACCACCGTCGCGCCCAGTGCCGCCAGCCGCTCGGCCAGCGCGCGTCCCAGCCCACCTGTCGTCCCCGTCACCAGGACGACCTGCTCGTCGATCGGTCGCATGCCACCCATCGTCTCGAATCGGCGGTTCGTATGCTCGCCGCCGTGACCGTCTCCGAGCTGTTCAACGACTCCGCCTGGCGTCCCGTCGCGGGCTTCGACGCCAGCGACATCACCTACCACCGCGCGGTCGACTCCGGAACCGTGCGGATCGCGTTCGACCGTCCCGATGTGCGCAACGCGTTCCGTCCGGCCACGGTGGACGAGCTCTACCGCGCGCTCGACCACGCGCGGATGACGCCGGACGTCGGGTGCGTGCTGCTCACCGGCAACGGCCCCTCACCGCGTGACGGCGGCTGGGCGTTCTGCTCCGGTGGTGATCAGCGAATCCGGGGCCGCTCGGGCTATCAGTACGCCAGTGGCGAGACCGCCGAGGCGGTCGATCCGGCGCGCGCCGGGCGGCTGCACATCCTCGAATGCCAACGACTGATCCGGTTCATGCCCAAGATCGTGATCGCGGTGGTTCCGGGCTGGGCTGCGGGCGGCGGGCACTCGCTGCACGTGGTGTGCGATCTCACTCTCGCGTCGGCCGAGCACGCCCGCTTCAAGCAGACCGACAGCGACGTCGGCTCCTTCGACGGCGGGTTCGGGTCGGCCTACCTCGCCCGGCAAGTCGGGCAGAAGTTCGCACGGGAGATCTTCTTCCTCGGCAGGGAGTACACGGCGGCCGACGCGCACGCCATGGGGATGGTCAACGCCGTGGTGGACCACGACTCGCTGGAGTCCACCGCGCTGCAGTGGGCGCGCGAGATCAACGGCAAGTCGCCCACCGCGCAGCGGATGCTCAAGTACGCCCTCAACCTCGTCGACGACGGCCTGGTCGGCCAGCAGCTCTTCGCAGGCGAATCCACCCGGCTGGCCTACATGACCGACGAGGCGGTGGAGGGCCGCGACGCCTTCCTCGGCAAGCGGGAACCGGACTGGTCGGCGTTCCCCTGGTACTACTGACAGTGACCGGAAACCCGGCCCTGACCTGCACCGCAGCAGTAGGTGAGATCATCGGGGCCGTCCCTGGGCCGTGGCGGATTCACGAGGCGCCTCGAAAACCGCGTGGTGCGCCGTGTCGACCGCCCGCCGGGTGTGGTCCTCGCGGTCGGCCATGAGGTGCCCGTAGACCTGCAGCACCAGCGTCGCGTCGGTGTGTCCGAGCCGCTCGGCGACCGCGACGACCGACTCACCGGCGGCCAGCAGTACCGAGGCGTAGTGGTGGCGCAGGTCGTGCGGAGTGGTTCCCGCCGGCAGCTTCGCGCGCTCGATACCCGCGCCGAACACCCGGGTTCCGTAGTGCTCTGAGGCATACGGACGGTCGGTCGACGTGTGGAACAGCAGGCCCGACGCCGAGCGCGAGCAGGTCACCTTGGCCGGGCAGTGGCAGCCGACCGGTGCCGAGGCCGGGAACACCCGCAGATGCTCGGCCAACGCGTCCGCGGCGACCTTCGGCAGCGGCAGCACTCGCCGCGAGGTCGGCGTCTTCGGCGGCACCAGCCGCCGGCTCTTCTGCGCGGCCTGGTGCTCGATCCGCACCGTCCGCCGCAGAAAGTCGACGTCGTCGACCCGGAGCCCGAGCGCCTCGCCGAGCCGCAGCCCCAACCCAGCCTGCGTGAGCACCAGCGCCTGGTAGCGGGGTGCCATCACGGCCGCCAGCCGCTGCACCTGCTCGACGGTCAGCGGCACCACCCGTTCCTGCTCGGCGCTGGGCAGCGTGACCCGCGCGAACGGTGACGACGCGACCAGCCGATCGGCCACCGCCGCCGCGTACACCTGCCGCACCAGACCGACCAGGAGGCGAAGCGTGGACGGCGCGAGGTGCTGCGCCCGATCGGTCACCCACCCCTGTGCCTCGGACGGCCGCACCGCCGCCAACCGGCGGCCGCCCAGCGCCGTGCCCTCGAGGTGGTTGCGGATCAGCGACTCGACCCGCGCCGCGGTGCGCTCACTGTGCGGCCGGGTGGATGCGGTCGTCCTCGCGTACGACGCCACCGTGGTCGTGTCGGACGGGTCGACCCACTGCCCACGGAGTAGGTCGGCCTCGAGCGCCGTCAGCCGCCGGGTCGCCTCGCCCTTGCGGTGCGACGACTCGTTCGGCGCCTCTCGCCCATCGACCGAGTAGCGCACCCGGTATCGCCTGCCCTGACCGCAGCGGGCCGTCGGGGTGCCGTCCTTGCGGTACCAGCGGTCCTGGACGTGGCCCACCGCTCAGCCCTCCCCGTTCTGGCCGGGCAGCTTGACGTCGAGCTCGGCGGCGCGCTGTAGGACGTGCGGTCCCATCTGCGGCACCGTCGCGCCGAGTTCCTCGATCCGCAGCAGCGCCTCCCGCATCGTCTCGAGGTGGCTGCGGTGTAGCTCGTCCTGCTTGCGGGCCGCCTCCTCTTCGGTGCCCATGAACCGCTGCCGGTGCCGCAGGTTCCCGGCCATCTCGGCAGCGATCCGACCCTCGGTGATCAAGTCCATCGCGACGGTGTTCCGGGGCGAGCCGGTGATCGTGCCCTCGCCGACCAGCCACAGCAGCACCTCCCACGGCCCCAGCTCGAGGCCCTCGGCAACCGGCACTGTGCCGTTACGCCGCGGGTCGGCCAGCAGCAGCACGGGAGGCACGTCAAGGACCAGGGCCAGGGCGAGGAACTCCGGCACGGTGACGGTTTCCCGGCGCCCGGTTTCCAGCTTCGCCAGCGTCGTGCGGTTCCACGGGATCCCGTGCTCGTTCATCGCGGCAGCTAGTGCAGGGCCGGACAGGCGAGCGTCGGTCCGCAGCGCCTTGACGCGCTCCGCGATGACCGCCGTGACGGGTGCGCCTCCCTGGCGCCGCGATTCCATGGGGGCAACGTTAACGCGCCCTGTTGACAACACGCAAGCCCTGTCGGCATGATTCGTCTTATACCGGCAGGATACGGTTTCGCTGCCACAGCAGTAGCGGACGGAGTGCACATGGAGCGCAAGCTGATGACCCGAGCGGAGGTAGCGCAGCTGCTCGGCGTCGAAGAGAAGACCCTCACAAACTGGCGTGCCCGATCGTTCGGGGCCGCCCGGCTTCCGGGTCGGCAAGGCCGTGCGATACCGCCGCGAGGCCGTCGAGCAGTGGCTCACCGCTCAGGAGGCCAACGACCACGGGGGGACCGCCGCGTGACTGACGTGAAACGCCGCCCCGGCGGCGAGGGGCACGACCAGGGCGGCGAAGTTGAACCGGGCAGGTTCGAGTCTGAGCATACCCCGGGTCGACTCGACGATGTGGAACTGCTCGCCGAGGCCCACCGGCTCGTGTCCCTGGTGCTGACCGGGGTGCGGCGTCGCCACGGCCGCATCCCCGGCGTGGGCACCGCGCGGTGGTGGGCGGCCGGCGATGACGTGAAGGTCGCCACCCTGCTCATCCTGTCCGAGGCGTGGCTGATCCACGACCCGGACCGTGCGGTGCGGGAACGGCTGCGCGAGATGTCCTACGACCTGTCAGCCGGCCACGACTGGACCGAGCAGTCACGGCGCCCGTCTCACGCCGAGCTGAAGCGTCGAAGGGGTGAGGCGGCGTGATCGGCCGTACATACCTCGAGCGAGGCCAGCCGGTTGTTGCGGTTTCCCGCTGGCAGAAGCCCGCAGCGGAACCGGACTCACCGCTGGTCTGGACCCGCCCGCCGCGTCGGCACGCCCCGCGCAATGTGCTCATCGAGCGCGGCGACGGCTCACGCACGGTGCGCCCGTTCCGCGGGTTGCGCCTACCCAGGGGGAAGGCGTCGTGACCCGTAGCGAGGAGGTCTCCCGACGCATGGCCGATGAGGGCGCGTCCCATACCCCTACTGACAAATCTGGCCAACTTTTGGCCGCGGTGCACGAGGCGTACCTGCGGTGGTTCGGCGAGGGATACGACCTCGGTGCGCTGAACTGTGTGCTGTGCGCCGCCGCAGCCGAATGGCTCGGCGGCGACCCGCCGTGGCTGCTCGTGGTAGGCGGGTCCGGCGCGGCCAAGACCGAGACGCTCATGCCACTCGAGGGCGCGGGCGCGCTCATCGAGTCCACCATCAGCGGTGAGGCCGCGCTGATCTCGGGCACCAGCCGCAGCGAACGCGCCAAGAACGCCAACGGTGGACTGCTCCGCCGGCTCGGCAGCAGCGGCACCCTGGTGCTCAAGGACTTCACCAGCATCTTGTCGATGAACCGCGACACCCGCGCCCTGGTGCTCGCCGCGCTCCGCGAGATCTACGACGGCCGGTGGAGCCGGAACCTCGGCACCGACGGCGGGCAGACCCTCACCTGGAAAGGCCGGATCGTGCTCATCGGCGCGGTCACCACCGCGTGGGACTCCGCGCACCAGGTCATCGCCACCATGGGTGACCGGTTCGTGCTGGTGCGGCTCAACTCCGGGCAGCACCGCCAGTCCGCCGGCCGCCAAGCCATGCGCAACGTCAACTCCGAGGTCGCCATGCGCGCCGAGCTGTCCAAGCTCGTCGGCGAGCTACTGAAAGTCGACCACGACGCAGACGCAGAGATCGACCTGCTCGGTCCCGAGCTTGACACCCTGCTCAGCCTCGCCGACCTGGTGACCCGTGCGCGTACCGCCGTCGAGCGCGACTTCCAGGGTGACCCGGTGTTCGCTCATGCGCTGGAGATGCCCACCCGCTACGCCAAGCAGCTGGTGCAACTGGTGCGCGGCGGCCTGGTGCTGGGCATGACCCGCGAGGACGCCATGTCCGCGGCGAAACGCTGCGGCGGCGACAGCATGCCGCCGCTGCGGATCGACGTGCTCGGCGACGTGGCCGCGCACCCCTGGTCGCGCACCGCCGATGTGGTCAAGCGGCTGCAGCTGCCGCGTAAGACCGTCGACCGCACGCTGCAGGAGCTGCACCTGCTCGGCCTGCTGGTGGTCAGAGAGGAGCCCTACGGGCAGTCGGTGCGCTGGGTCTACACGCTCGCCGACGACGTGAGCACCGACGTGCTCCGTGAGGCCCGAAAGTTGGCCAGAAATGTCACTACCCCTACGGAGAAGCCATGACCGACGGAAGGAACAAGCTGTGAATCTCTACGCCATCTGCCCGATCCACGCGCCCTACAACGAGGTGAGCTTCACGCTGGCCGAGTCCGACGCCGAGGCGATGAATGAGGGCATCTTTGCGGCCGCCCAGGACGCCGTCCGTGCCTACAAATCACCCCGCGCTGAGGTGTTCCTGGTCGTCGCCGACGTGACGCATGTGGGCGACGCCTGGGCGACCGACGCCCCGCAGACGTGGGAATGGGCGCATCCCGCCGTCGAGGAGAACGAGGCCGCCTGGGCATGCGAGGAAGCCCTCTACGCCACCAACGACCTTCCCGACGCGTTGTCGTGACCCGGCGCCACACCGCTACCACCCACCGGATCGGAGAAGCGATGACCTACCCCGACGACGACCGGCCCCTGGTGCGGGTCCACCGCACCCGACCCGACTGGGCCGGCGACGCCGACACCGAAGACGTGCCCGCTGAAGACCTGCCCGCCGCGCAGCACTGGGACGAACGCCACTGGAGGCCGGCGTGAAGACAATCGGGATCACCGACGACGCCGCCGAGTACGCGCTGGTGGTGTGGGCGCGCCACGTCCCCGACGGTGTGGAACTCGGCAGGCCGCTGGTCGCCACCCGCGACCAGCACGACGCGGTGCAACTCGTCACCGACCTCGCGTGCTGGTGGGTCGACGCCGCACAGGCGTCGCGGCTGCTGCCACTCGGCGACGGCCGCGCCGAACTCACCACCTGGCGACACGGCCACGAACACTCCCGCACCATCGGCGCCACCACCGGATAGAATCCACCTAGGTCCACCCCGCGGCCCGGCCAAGCCGACCGGCGCGGCGTCGAGGAGCCCCCCAGGGCCAAGACGCCCCCAGTCCCGGCGAGGAGCCCCCGCCCCAGCGGAGCCGACCGGTCCCCGTCACCACGGCACCGGAAAGGGTGTGCCCACATGAACCACGAACTGCTCCACGCGCAGTACCAGCAGCACCTCCAAGCCGCGAAGTCGATCGCGCGCACCGCCGACGACGCCGGCCGCGACTTCACCGACACCGAACGCGAAACCGCCCAATGGCACATGGACGAAGCCAAGCGGCTGCGGCCGCAGATGGAGAAGGCCCGCGACGACGAAGCCGCCGCCGCGTCCGCCCGCGAACTCGGCGAAGCCCTCGGCGCACCCGACGCCGCCGCCCCGTCCGGTGACCGGCGAGTCACCGCCACCGGCGGCACCACCTGGGCCAAACACGTCGTCCGCGCCAACTCCGACGCCATGGGCCAGTTCAAGGCACTCATGCCGTCCGGGGCGGTCCCGGTGACCGTGCCCGTCAACACCGAACCCGTCCGCGAAGCCGAGCCGATCCTGAGCCTGCGGCAGCTGATCCCCACCCAGGCCGACAACGTGGGCCGCTGGGCGTACCTGCGGCAGACGGTGCGCACCAGCAACGCCGCCCCCGTCGCACCCGGCGAGCGCAAACCCACCAGCATCTTCTCCCTCGAGAAGGTCGAAGACCGCACCCACACCATCGCGCACCTGTCGGAGCCCATCGCCCGCCAGGACCTCGACGACGCGCCGCTGCTCGAGCGGTTCGTCGACACCGAGCTTCGCCTGGGGCTTGAGACCGCCCTCGAGGACCAGATCCTGACCGGCGACGGCACCGGGGAGAACCTCACCGGCCTCGCCAACGTGTCCGGCATCCAGCTGCAGGCCCACACCACCGACCTGCTGACCACCACCCGCAAGGCCATCACGCTGCTCGAGGTGCTGCGGCTGACCGGTACCGGATTCGTGTTCACCCCCGCAGACTGGGAGGCCATCGAGCTGGAGGCCGCCGAGCAGTACGCCGCCAACCCGCGCACCCGCGCGCCCGTCGACCGTGCCGCCCGTCGGCTGTGGTCGCTGCCGGTGGCGCTGTCGACGACCGTCCCGGTCGGCACCGGCTATCTCGCCGACTTCGCCGGCAGCACGCAGCTGCGGGTCCGCGAGGACGCGCGCATCGACTGGTCCGAGAACATCTACGACCCCGACCGGTTCGGGGCCGGCGACGGCGGCTCACTGTTCGAGGCCAACCAGATCGTGTTCCGCTGCGAAGGACGGTTCGGGTTCGCCGTCACCCGCCCCGCCGGCGTGGTCAGCATCGACCTCACCGCCGCGTAACAGACCGCGGCGCCCGACCCCGGCCACAGGCCCCGGCGACGCGCCGCACGGCGGGATCGGCGGGCGCTTGCTCTTCTCCTCAGCGCCCGCCGATCCTCGCCCGAGGGAAGGGCGGCAAGATCACCGCGACCTGCGGTTCCGTGACCCCGCTCCTAGGTTTCACGCGTTCTGTACGCAGTCTGGAAGTCCGATCCGGCCGCACAACCGGTCCTGTACGCCTGCGGCCCGGTCCCCACACTCGGGGACCGGGCCGTTCGCCGCTGTACGGCGCTCTCAGGGCGCGGTGAGTGCCGCTGTGGCGACGTGGGGGGAGAAAACCACTGACGGCGGGTGTCCCGCACCCGAGTCGGGAGGTGATAAGAAATCCGCATTTGCGCCGTGCTTATCAACCCACGACTTGAGAAAACGGCTATTGGTGACATTGTCACCAATAGCGAAACCGATCGTGCCACGAACGTGTTTCTAGTTCCGCAGCTTGTCGAGTCCGGCGCCGCGCCACAGCCGCCGACCGAGCCGGATCCTGCGGCCCTTGCCTTTGCAGTGGCGGCAGGTTCGCCACGCCTTCCCGGACGGTGACCGGTGCTTGCCTGCTTCGCACCAGGAGCAGCTGGCGTATGGCCACCACCAGCACGTCAGGCTGTAGCCGGCGAGCCACACCAGCCCGAGCAGCACCAGCGTCACGGTCGGGTTCTCGATGGCGCTAGTAGCAAGGCCGATCGTGTCCATCACGCCTCCCGGGCGCTGAATCGGACCACCCGCCGGGGCTGGTCCTAGGTCCTAGGCACCGGACTCGTCGCAGGTCACGATGGGTCCGGTGCCCCTAGGGGTGGTCCTAGGATCGCTAGGACCGGTCGGTGTCACCGCTAGGTGCTCCTAGGGCCGGGACGGCGTCCCGGTTCTCCAGCACGGCGTGCAGCTGGGCGAGCTGAATGCCTTGCCGGTTGCGCCCGTCGATCCATGTCTGCCGTGACTCGATGCCGTACCGCTGCCGCATCGCCGCGGCGAACATCTCGACGGTCCAGCCGGCGTAGACGTCGGGTCGGAGCTGGGCGAGCCCGGCCACGGTGTCGGCGTTCCACAACCGTTCGGCGGTGGCGAACACCACCCGCGTGTCGTCGAGCAGATCGACGGCGGGTGCACGGTCGGGTGCCTCGCCGACCGCGTGCCCGGCCAGCGTCCCGGCTTCCTCGCGGGCGGCCCGGGCGCGGGCGACGATCCGCTCGGCCGCTACCTGGTCCACCAGGTATGTGCGACAGATCTGCGGGTCATCGGAGGCGCCGACCAGCCACCCCACACCGAGGTCACGGCGGGAAAACATCGTCGCCCGGTAACCGTTCTTGTACATCGACGTGCCGAGCACCATGTCGTTCTCGGTCTGCCCCATCACCCGCAAGCAGAACCTGGTGCCGGTGTTCGCACTGACCCCGGTGGGTAACGACTTCGCGTCGGGACGTTGTGTGCTGAACAACGCGATGACGCCCAGCGCCCTTCCCCGCTTGACGAGGCCGGTGGCCAGCTTGTCGGCCTCCGCGCCGAACTCCGGGTGGGAGAAGATCTCCTGCGCCTCGTCGATCGCCAGTACCAGCGGGTGCAGCCCCAGGGAGCGCTTCGCGGCCAGCTGCGCGGTGACCTTGTTCTCCGGTGCGAGGTCCTTCGGTAGCCCACTGATGACCTTCGCCCGCCTGCCGAGCTCGGCGTAGACGCCGCGCATGACGTCGAGTGCTTCCTCTACGGAGTCGTCGTCGATCCCGGACACGTACCGGTGCGCCACCGGCTCCAACGGGCTGAGGTCACCGGTGCCCTTCAACTCGGCCAGGTGCAGCTCAGCGGTCGGGTCCAGCGCCGCGAACAGCAACGGCAGGCGCATCGCCATCGACTTACCGGCACCCGGCAGGCTGCCGACCAACAAGTTGCTGTACATCAACTCGACGCCGACCGCGCGGCCGCGGGGATCGCACCCGAACGGGCACGCCTCGAACAGCGACGCCTCGCCCTTCCGCGCCAGCGGCCAGGCGGGCTGCCGCGCCTTCGCCAGGTCCACGTCGCCCACCCACAGCACCAGCTGGCCGGGATGGTCCTCCCCGGCACTCTCCGGCCACACCGCGCCCAGCGGGCGCCGCAGCCCGGACGCGAGCCGATCCCGGCGCTCGATCACGTCGGCCGCGGTCACGCCATAGGGCAAGGTGACGGTGGCACGCCAGCCCGCCCCGTCGCGGCAGATCGGGGCGGGGAACTCGATACCGGTCTCCTTCTCCGCCGCCTTGCGCAGCTCGGCGATGCCCAACGCGCCGAGCGCCCGGGTCACGGTCTCCGAGGTCAGCTTGGGCGCCTCGGGTATGTCGACGGCACGCCCGATCCACGGCCTGGTGCGGGGACGGCCCAGGTAGGCCAGCCCCACTAGCAGCGCGGCCACAACCGCCCAGCTCGCCCACGGCGGGGCGAACCGCAGCGCCGCAGCCCCGGCGACGGCGGCCAGCGTGCCGAGGGCGAGCAGCACCCGCCGTGGCCGCACCCGATCGGCGCGGTCCCGTTCGAGCTTCTGCCAGGTGGCGGCGTCGTCGACGTGCAGCGCCGAGCGCCGTAGCTGCACCGCCTCGGCGTCGACGGCCCACCCGGCCAGGCCACGCAGGACCCGGGCCGCGCCGCCGGGGATGAACCCCACGGCCTGCGCCACATACCAGGGCAGCCGCACCCCGTGGAACGCGGCGGCGTGCAGCATGCGGGCCGCGAACCAGCGTTCGGCGGCGATGCGTGTCTCCCGATCGGCCACCGCCGCCGGCAGCACCGGCCGGTATCGCGCCTCGAACGCCACCCGGTCTGCGACGGTGGGCCGGGTGGGTTCCGGGTCGACCGGTGTGGTCACCAGCTCGGCGTCGACGACCTCGTCCGGCTCGTCGTTCGACTCCGTGAAATCCGCAGAGTTGCGCTTTTCGCGGAGCCCGTCCGGCTCGGCGGGGCCGGTGGCCCCCCTTCGTAGGGGGACCACCTCGCCGTACTCCTCCGGGCGGGTCACCGCCGCCCCCTTCCGATCAGGTCCTCTGCCCACTGCCACACGGCGACGCCCGACACCAGCGCGGCTGCGGCGGCAGCGGCCCACGCCGCCGCCGTGCCGGGCACCACCAGCCACGCCGCGGCGGCGCCGCCGACACCGACCAGCGCCCACGTGCGATCGGGGCTGCCCGCCTTGCTCATGCCCTTGCCCTTCCGGCGCTGCGAACGCCGCGTGCTGCGCCGCGTCTCCAGCGCCTCGATGACGCGGTCGGTGTCCTCCGGGGTCAGGCCCTTGCGGACGTCGCGCAGCGGCCGGGACAGCACCTCGGCGGCCGCGTGTTCGCCGTCCGGGTAGCCGCGGACCTTCGCGAGGACAGCGAGCTTGCGCCGGGCGGTCACGAGCCCACCGCCGACGTGAGTGCGTTGACGATGTTCTCCAGCCCGCCGCCGAGCATCTCGAGGACGACGGAAACCTGGGCGGTCGTGAACGCGGTGAAGAACAGCATGATCAGCGCAACGGCGATGATCGCTTTCTTGAGCAGCTGTAGGACGTTTCCCATCACTGCACCTCTTCCTGGATCAGTGCCATCACCGCGTCGTAGCGGTCGGTGCCGATGTGGCCGTAGCGCCGCTGCGCGGCGGCCCACACCCCGAGTCCGATGCGCACGTCCTCCGGTGGGTGCACACCCATCGCCGCGCCCACCTGCGTGAGGCTGGCGCCCGCGGCGAGCGCGTCCGCGGCGCACACCCACTGCCCGCTGGTGCAGCGGTCGGCCAGCTCGGTGCTGTAGGCCAGCGTCGCGAGGCTGTGGGCCACCACCTCGTGCGGCCACAGCTGGCGCAGCGACTCCCGGTGGTCGAGCAGCGCCACCGCGTGGTATCCGAAGTGGTCGACCAGCCACCGCAGCGTCGTCTCCTGGTCGATGTCGCCGGGCCGGGTCGGGAACGTGTGCTCACTCATCGCGGGCACCGCCCTCGATGCGCTCGCCGGTGTCGGCCGCGGTGTCGAGCAGCAGACCCCGGGTGACGGTCGCGCCCTGCTCGATCGGGGTGATCGCACCGCAGAACCCGCCGCCGTCGTCGCGCAGCGTCTGGTAGACCACGGCGTACTCGACCGCGACCGGCGCCTGCCCGTGGTGGTGCTCCAGGTGCTCGACGATCACATCGGTCAGCCAGTCCCGCCCGGGGCGGTCCAGTAGCGGGTCGGGACCGTAGGCGTCCACGTCGAGGTAGTCGCGCCTGCGGGCGGTGGCCCGGTTGACGTGCTCCTGGCAGCCGGTGAAGACCCCGCTGCGGGTAATGCAATGCACCATGGCGGTGCGGTCGCAGCCCTCTACGAGCTGACAGGTGGTTGACTTGGGCACGTCTTCCTCCAGGTGATGTCTGGTGGTGGACAGGCCCTGACGGGCGCTCCCGAGGCGCGCGTCAGGGCCGCCGGCTTTCTGCCGGACGAATGGGGGTGTGTCCGCAGTGGACGATGCGGGGCCGTCTGTGGGCCGTCGCCGCAAGGTTTCGACCGGGACTGTCCGGGTGTGACCGGGACGCACCGGGATAGGTGTCTCAGCAGGTCAGAACGGCTCTCGACGCCGTTCCCGCTGGTAGCCCGGTCGGGTGAACCGAACCGGGGCGTTGTTCCCCTGGTACTACTGACCGGGGTTTCGCGACCAGCGCCAATACCCCTCACGACCCGTCCGACCTGCACCTATACCGTTCAGCGTGTGACGAGTTGTCCCGAGGGTTTACGACGTCTTGCGGACAATCTGCGGTGGCGGCCTCGGATCAGCTCGCGTGGGCGACTAGCCGTACGCCTTTCGCGGGAAACGTGCTCGTGATCGGTGGTCTCGGCCTGGTCGGCACGGGCGCACTGACGGTGCGCTGAGTCGGCTCGACCACAATGACGCCGCTCTCGTCCTGAGCGTCTACGGTCACCTCATGCCTGACAGCGAGGACCGGATCCGCACCACGGTCGATCTCGCATGGGCGTCCACCGCTGCGGACCCAGTGCGGACCGCCCGAGGGTCCAACAAGGCTCCGGTGCAGGTCAGAGACTACTTTCGGGCGCTTGCCCGGTACCACCGATGCGGGTGATCCGGTGCGACGGCTCCCCCGCCGCCGTCACCGAGCTGCGCGCGGCGCTGGACGTCACGCTGGCAGGCGGGCCCGCGCTCGCGCCGATCGGCACTCGGGACGACCCGCCCGCCACCGATCCGGGACCGTCGCAGGTCGTGGTGACCACGTCGGGGGCCACCGGCGAGCCCAAGCGCGTGCTTCTTCCCACCAGCGCCTTGGCTGCCTCGGCCACCGCCACCCACGCGCGGCTCGGCGGCCCCGGCCACTGGCTGCTGGCCCTGCCGGCGGAGCACGTCGCCGGGCTGCAGGTGCTCGTACGGGCGGCGCTGGCCGGCACCGAGCCGGAGGTGCTCGACCTGCGCGACGGGTTCGACACCGCCGCCTTCGCCGCCGGTGCTGGGCGGCTGATGCACCGGACGTCTCGGAGCACGGGCGCGCGGTGCTATACCTCGCTGGTCCCGACCCAGCTGCAACGGATGCTCGACGGCGAGCCTGCGGCGGTGGCCGCGTTCGACGCGGTGCTGCTCGGCGGTGCCGCCGCGCCCACGGGCCTGGTCGACCGGGCCCGTGACGCGGGCGTCGCGGTCGTCACGACGTACGGGATGTCGGAGACGTGCGGCGGCTGCGTCTACGACGGCTACCCGCTCGACGGCGTGCGGCTGCGGCTGTCTCCCGCCCGCCGGATCGAGGTGGCCGGCCCGGTACTCGCAACCGGCTACCTCGGGCGCCCGGACGACCCGACGTTCCGCGACGGCTGGTTGCGCACCTCCGACCTGGGGCAGTGGGAGACCGACGGGACGCTGCGGGTACTCGGACGGGCCGACGACGTGATCGTCACCGGCGGGGTCAACGTGGCCCCGGCCGACGTCGAGGCCGTCCTGGACCCGATGCCCGGGGTCTGGGCCACCTGCGTCGTCGGCCTCCCGGATGCGCAGTGGGGCCAGCGGCTGGTCGCCGCCGTCGTGCCGGCCGACCCGTCGCGGCCCCCCGATCCCGCCGACCTGCTGGCCGCCGCCCGGGGCAGGCTGCCCGGCACCCACGCTCCCAAGCAGGTCGTCCTGCTCGATGCGCTGCCCCTGCTCGGGGTGGGCAAACCCGACCGCCGCGCGGTGGCCGACCTGCTCGGCGGTGCACCTGCCTGACCGGCAACGCCGACGCAGCTCGATTACTCCACGTGAAGACCGCTGAGTTGTTTCACTCAGTCGGGGTCCGTCCCCAGGTTGACGCGGCTGGTGCTGCGGGTTCTCCTGTTCACACCGGACACAAACACCTCACCAGAACCACGAGCACCACGGGTATCACGTACCGGGGTATCGAGAGCTGGCGAACGTCCGGACGGCCCCGATGGCGCACGGAAGGAGCACCGGTGACGGCGCCTACCCGGAACCGCCACCGCGCCCGGAGGGACACCCTCGTGGGCGTGCTCAGCGCGGCGGTCCTGGCAGCGGTCGCGGTGGCGGTCACAGCGCCGGCCCCGCCCGCCACCGCCCAGGCCCCGCAGGAAACCACCTGGACGGTCGACCTCACCAGCGACCGCAACGACACCAACGTCCGCACCACCGCCGACGGCCTGCAACTGCGCAGCACCACAGGCCGGGCGACCCGCGGCGCGAGCATGGGCGGCGATCGGGCCCGGGGCCTGTTCGTGGCCGCACCGCACGACCTCGCAACGCCTGCCAACCGCATCGCCGTCGAGCCCAGCGCCGACGTGCCCGCAGGGTCGGACGTGATCGTCGATGTGCGCGGGCTCCGCGACGACGGCTCGTGGACCGAGTGGATCCCGGCCCGTCCCGGTTCCCCCGCGGTGCTCGAGTCGGCGGTGCGCACCGTGCAGGCCAGAGTGACGCTGCTGGCCGGTGACGGTGGCGCGAGCCCGGTGGTGCACTCGCTGCAGCTCGTCGCCGACCGCGCGGCCACCATCCGGTTGCGGCTGGGTCCCAGGACCAGCACCTCCCGGGTCTTCGCCACCCGCGAGGGCCTGGTCGGCGGGACCACCGCCAACGGGCACGTCGTCCGGGAGCGCGACCACTTCGTCGCACTCCCCTCCAGCCGCGGTCTGTCTCCGCGCGACACCGGCGACTACACGGTGAAGGTCTGCGCCGACAACGGCCGCTGCGAGTGGGCGCCGGTATGGGACCTCGGGCCGTGGAACACCACCGACGACTACTGGAACCCGTCGGACATCCGGCAGTCCTGGCAAGACCTGGCACAGGGCCTGCCGCAGGCACAGGCCGCCTACGAGGAGGGCTACAACGCCGGCCGCGACCAGTTCGGCCGTGTGGTGACCAACCCGGCAGGCATCGACCTGGCGGACGGCACCTTCTGGGACGGGCTGCGGCTGCGGGACAACAGCTGGGTCACGGTGAGCTACCTGTGGACCGCCTCGGGTCCGGTTGCCGCGGTGCGGTCCTACCTGCTGAACGTACGCACCGGCCCGTCGTCGGACCACCGCGCGGTGGGCCTGGCCGCCCAGCACGCCCAGCTGCGCGTGGAGTGCGTCGCGGCGGGGCAGCGGGTCTCGGGCAGCGAGGGCACGACGAACCAGTGGCTGCGTATCGGGCCCGGCCAGTTCGTCTCCGCGGCGCACGTCGCCACACCCCCGGGCATCCGCCCCTGCTGACCGTAGGGTGGCCGGCGTGGCGAGCCTGGTGCAGTGGGTCGAGGGAGCGAGGCTGCGGACGCTGCCCAACGCCGTCGCCCCGGTACTGGCGGGCATCGGGACCGCAACCGCGGCATCCGCGGACCTGTCGTGGACCAGGGCCGTGCTGGCGCTGCTCGTCGCGCTGGCGCTGGTGGTCGGGGTCAACTACGCCAACGACTACTCCGACGGGGTCCGCGGCGCCGACGACGACCGGGTCGGCCCGATGCGGTTGGTCGGCTCGGGCGCAGCGGCACCAACGCAGGTGCGCATCGCGGCGCTGGGCTGCTTCGGTCTCGCCGCCGCGGCCGGGCTCGCACTGGTGGCATCGACCGGGCAGTGGTGGCTGCT
>WHSY01000013.1:0-30102 GCA_009379815.1 Pseudonocardiaceae bacterium | reverse complement strand
TGGGCGAACTCGCGGTGTTCGTGTTCTTCGGCCCGGTCGCGGTGCTCGGCACCCAGTACGTGCTCAGCGGCGGGCTCTCCGAGACCGGTGTCGGCGTCGCCGTCGCGACCGGGGCGCTGTCGACCGCGGTGCTGGTCGCCAACAACCTGCGGGACATCCCCAGCGACACCGTCGCCGGCAAGCGCACCCTGGCGGTGCTGCTCGGCGACAGCCGGACCAGGATGCTCTACGTGACCCTGCTGGGCGTTCCGGTCGTGGTCACCGGGCTGCTCGCGATCCGCACGCCTGCGGCGCTCGCCGCGCTGGTGCTCGGCGTGCTCGCGCTGCGGCCGCTCCGGCGGGTGCTGGGCGGTGCGACCGGGCGCGAGCTGATCGCTGTGCTGCGCGACACCAGCCTGGTGATGCTGCTGTGGGCGGCCGCCACTGCCGGCGCCCTCGCATTCGGCTGATCCTCGTCAGGAGCGGCCCTGTTCGGGCGGCTGCTCACCGCGCAGCTGGGCGCGCAGCCGTTCCCGCTCGGCGCGGCGCTGCGCACCCGCTGCGCGCAGGCCTGCGTTCATCCGGGCCCGCAACCCGCGCAGCGTGACCAGCGACAACGGCAACGCGACCACCAGCGCCAGCAGTAGCGCGATGAGCAGCGGCACCCCCGCGAGAACCAGCAGCCCGGTCAGCGCTGCGATCATCGCCAACCGGGCGAGGGTGTAGAGCGCGATGTCGCGGATCAGGGCCGAACCGGTGGGCGGGTGGGGCTGTGACACGCCTGGCGAGCGTACGCGCCCGCCGGTGAGGCGCCGCCGCGTCCGGCCGTCGGCGAACGGTCCCGTCCCGGCCACGTCCCGCGTCGCCGGACTGCCGGATTGAGGTGGTTCACCCGATTACCGGCGCTTTACCGAATCACAACGGTTCGAGTACCTGCGGGTCGAGGTGTCACGATGCGTCCTAATGGTCCGCACTGGATCGACGGCGCCGGACGGTGTCGACGGCACGGTTCGCCGACGAGGAGGCAGCACCATGGCCGAGACCGGCACGACCGCGACGGGCAACGGTTCCGACCACGCCGAGCGTCTGCTGACACCGGGTGAAGTCGCCACCCTGTTCCGGGTGGACCCCAAGACCGTCACGCGATGGGCCTCCGCCGGGCGGATCGGCTCCATCCGCACACCCGGCGGGCACCGTCGGTTCCGGGAGGCCGAGGTGCGCGACCTGCTCGCCGCGCTGACGTCGCCAGCCTCCCGGGACAGCTGAGCCCCTGGCGGTAGGGCTGCGGTCCCGTTGCCCCCGGGGCGACTATCCTCGGGTGCGACCTAGGAGGTGACCGTGGTTTACCTGTTCGCCGCGATCGGCGCGGGGACGGTGGCCGTGCTGCTCTGGAAGGCATTCGGCCCCGAGCCTGCAGCCGGGCCGCCCGCTGCGGTGCGCGCACCCGACGACGACCCCGACTTCCTGCGCGAACTCGGACGGCGCAAGCCCCCCGACTCCGGCAACCACTGACCCGTGCCCGTCACGGGGTCACGAGGTTCCATGGCGGCGAGGGTCGATCAGTGAGCGCCGGTCAGCGAGCGCCGGAACGGCTGACCGCGTGCGGGAACTCGTCGGCCACCGTGGCCGCCAGTTCCAGCGCGGCCAACCGGGCCGGTGCGCCGAGGCGGTCGAGGTCGATCTCGGCACCCTCCTCGAGGTGTTCGTCGAAGGGGATCCGGCACACCGCGCGGCAACGCGCCGCGAAATGCGCGCCGACGCGATCCAGGTCCACCTTGCCCGCCCTGGGTCGCACCGAGTTGATGACCGCGACCGAGCGGCCGACCAGTTCGCGGTAGCCGTGCGCGTCGAGCCAGTCGAGCGTGGCCGAAGCGGAGCGGGCGCCGTCGATGGAGCCGGACGAGACGATCACGAGCGAGTCCGCGTTGTCGAGCACCCCCTTCATCGCGGAGTGCATCAGCCCGGTGCCGCAGTCGGTGAGGACGATGTTGTAGAAGTGCTCGAGGAGGTCGACGGTGCGGCGGTAGTCGTCCTCGCTGTAGGCCTCGGACACTGCGGGGTCCTGCTCGCTTGCGAGGATCTCCAGCCGGCTCGGGCCTTGCGAGGTGTAGGACCGGATGTCGGAGTACTTGCGGATGCGGCTGGCGTCGCGCAGCAGGTGCCGGACCGTCGCGGTGGTCTCGAGCGGGATCTTCTGCGACAGCGTGCCCCGGTCCGGGTTGGCGTCGACGGCGATGACCCGGTCCCCCCGCAACGAGGCGAAGGTCGAGCCCAGCGTGGTCGTGGTGGTGGTCTTGCCGACGCCGCCCTTGAGGCTCAGCATGGCGATCTTGTAGCAGCCGTGCAACGACTGGTTGATCCGGGCGATCAGCTCTCGACGCTGGACGTCTGCCTCGCTCTCGCCGGGGTTGATCGTTCGGCCGCTGGCGACGTAGATCGCCCGCCGCCAGCCCGACTGCGGGGGGCGCTTGACCTGCTGTAGGAGCTGCGCCGACGACAGATCGTGTACCGCTGGTGGGGATTGCTGCTGGCCGCCCCGTGGCTGCGCCGGGTCGGGACCGGACGGGCCACCGCTGACCGCTCGTGGGCCCGACTGACCGTCGGCACCGTGCGGTCCGGACACCTCCCCGGGTCGCCCGTGCGGCCCGGACGTCCCCGAGTCGACGGCCGACTGCCACCCACCCGGACCGACCGTGGCCTGCGGGTGGGAGCGCCCGTCCTGGCGGGGCTGGTGCTCCTCGTGGGGATGATCGTGGCGTCCGCTCACCGGATGGTCCCCTCCCACACATGCGCGCACGTCGGACGACCCGACCATCGCGACGGTAGTCGGCGCGGCGCCGCGCAGCGATCCCGGGGTGACGTGTGGACAGGTCGTGAGTGGCGAGGCGAGTCATGACTCGCCTCGCCACTCACAGGCCTGCGTAGGAGTGCAGTCCGGCGATCACGATGTTGACGAAGAACAGGTTGAAGACCATCACCCCGAAGCCGAGGATGTTGATCCAGGCAGAACGGGCGCCGCGCCACCCGGCGGTGGCCCTGGCATGCAGGTAGCAGGCGTAGACCACCCAGGCCACGAGCGCGACCGTCTCCTTGGGGTCCCAGCCCCAGTAACGGCCCCACGCGGCCTCCGCCCAGATCGCGCCGGTGATGACCCCGAAGGTCCAGATGGGGAACGCGACGACGGTGGTGCGGTAGGCGAGCCGGTCCAGCACGGTCGAGCCGGGTAGCCGCGCGGCGATCCGGGATCGCGCCGGAGGCCGGGCCTCGGAGCGGATCCGGACCAGGTAGAGCGCGCTGGCCACGCCCGCGACCAGCAGGATGCCCGATGCGATGCTCGCGGCGGAGACGTGGATGGCGATCCAGTACGAGTTCAGTGCCGGGATCAGCGGCGCCGCCTCGGCGTAGAGCACCGTGCCTGCCAGGAACAGCAGGATCACCACGGGCAGCAGCACGAAGATGCCCAGCCGGCGCAGCCCCGGCGCGCCGGACCGTTGCCGGGTCAGCACGACGAGCCAGGCCACCACCGCGACGAGGCAGATCGCGGAGGTGAACTCGTACATGTTCCCCCACGGCACCCGCCCGGCGGCCAGCCCACGCAGCAGCAGCGAGGCGCCCTGCACCGCTGCGCCCAGCCCGGTCAGCAACACCGCGACGCGGCCCGCCCGCTCCGATCGGCTGCGCGGTGCCCTGGCCGGCGGCTCCGCCGGGCGGGTCAGGGCCCCGAGCCCGCCACCCCCCGCGCAAGCGACGGCGACCGGCTGCGCGGCCGACGTCTCGCCACGGCCCGCGGCGTACTCGATCGCGTGCAGCACCATCGCCGACAGGTAGACCACCAGCGCCGTGTAGAACGCCAGGTCGCCGTAGAATGCCAGCACGGGATCGACCGGCATCACTCACCATCCTTCCGGCCAGACGTGTCCCCGGACGTGCCCACGGTCGCCAACCGGGCGGCGGTTCCCGTCGGGACGAGGTCGGCGGCGATCCGGTCGAACTCCTCGCCGTACCCGGCGGCCTCGGTGCGCGCCAATCCGCCCAGCTCGACGACGGTAAGGCCGTCCGGATCGTCCGGACCGGGCGGGGTGGCGCGGACCCAGAACCGGCGGCGCTTGACGGACAACGACAGCCCGAGTCCGCCCAGTACGAGCAGCGCGAAGGTGAGCACCCACAGCTGCGCCGGATCGTGCGAGACCTGCAGCGAGACCCACGGCGTCACACCGTCGAACCGCACCACGGTGCCGTCGTCCAGGCGCAGCTGCTCGCCGAGACGCAGGTTCTCGCGCGCGACCCGCTGCAACTGCCCCGACTCCACCATGGACCCGTCGACCTCGAAGATCGACTGCCCGCGGCCCGAGTTGATACCCAGGTTGCCCTTGAGGACGTCGATCGCGACTGCGGGGGCGAACGGCTGCGGGAACGCCGAGGTGAGCATCTCACCGCGAAACGCCGCGGTCGGGGCGAACAGCCCGGTGATCGCCAGCTGCCGCTCGCGCAGGTGTGCCGGATCCGTGACACCCGGGGGGTCGAACGTGGTGGCGCCCTCGGACAGCAGGGTCGCCAGGTTCACCGGCCTCCACTGCACGACGCCGGTGCGCTGCTGCCCGCTGGGGAAGGTGACGGTGAACTCCGGCGCGTAGCCGTGCCCGAGCAGGTAGACGCGGGCACCGTCGAGCCGCAGCGGTTCGTTGACGGCGAGCTGGTAGGGGTGCCACTGGCCCGACGCGAGGTCGTCGCTGCCCTGGTAGTCGATGTCCGCGCGGTACTGCGTCGGCTGCCCGCTGGGGAGGTAGGTCGGCTCGAAGTCGTTGATCCGCACACAGAACGGTGCCAGGCCGGTGCCGTCCACCATCGTTCCCGGGGTGAACGAGTCGTAGGCGAACGGTCCGGAGTTGCAGAACTGCGACCCGTCGGCCAGCACGATCCGCTGGCCCTCGTAGCCGAACACCGTGCCGATCGCGAACGAGACCAGCAGGCCGAGCAGCGCGAAGTGGAAGACCAGGTTGCCCGCCTCGCGGGCGTAGCCACGCTCTGCCGACAGCGTCCGCACCCCGCCGGGCTCGGTCCGCTCGGCGACGCGCCACCGCCGTAGCCGGCGCCGTGCCGACGAGATCGTGTCCGCCGCGGTGTGATCGACGGTGGCGCGGGTGTGGTGTGGCAGCCGGGCGAGGTTACGTGGGGTGGCGACCGGGACACCGCGCAGCTGCCGGACGTACTCGCCGGTGCGCGGCACCACGCAGCCCACCAGCGAGATGAACAGCAACAAGTAGATGGCGGCGAACCAGGGGCTGGCGAAGACCTCGAAGAAGCCGAGCGCGTCGAGCACCGGGGCCAGCCAGGGGTAGTCGTCGTAGTACTGATCGACGAGCCCGGGATTGAGCGAGTACTGCGGCAGCAGCGCCCCCGGCAACGCGGCCAGCGCCAGCAGAAACAGCAGCATCAGCGCGGTGCGCATGCTGGTCAGGCCGCGCCAGGTGTTGCGCAGGAAAGCGAGGACGGGGTGGCGCCGTGGCATCAGATCGGCGTCTCGAAACCGGCGATGGGCCCTCGCAGCATCGCGACGAGCTCCGCCCACAGCCCGGTGACCAGCGCCACGCCCACCAGGACCAGCATCGTCCCGCCTGCCAGCTGGATGGCCCGGACGTGACGGCGCAGCCAGCCCAGCACCCGTACCGCACGGCCCGCGCCGAGTGCGAGCAGCACGAACGGCAACCCGAGGCCGGCACAGTAGGCCAGTACGAGCAGCGTGCCGCGCGCCACCGTCGCGCCCGGGGTTCCCACGGTCAGCGCCACCACACCGCTCAGCGTCGGCCCCAGGCAGGGCGTCCACCCCAAGCCGAACACGGCGCCCAGCAGCGGAGCCCCGACCAGCCCGGCGCTGGGCAGCCGCTGCAACGTCCGGTGCAGCCGAAGGTCGCGCTGCAGCGCCGGCACCAGGCCGAGGAAGACCAGGCCCATCGCGATCGTGACCACGCCGCCGACGCGCTGCAGCAGCACCTGGTGCAGCAGGAGCGCGTCGACCAGGGCGACCGAGCCGATCAGCGTGGCACCGAAGACCGCGGTGAACCCGGCGACGAACAGAGCCGCGGCGCCCGCGACCCGAAACCTCCCCGCCGGTGGTGGCTGCGACGGCGGTGCGGGCGCACCGGCGGGGACGGGCACGGCCCTGGGTGCCTCCGCACCGACCAGCCCCGCGAGGTAGGCCAGGTAGCCGGGAACCAGCGGCACCACGCAGGGCGAGGCGAAGCTCACCGCACCGGCCGCCAGCGCCACCACCGCCGCGATCAGCAGCGGCCCGGAGATGGCGAGTTCGGTCAGCCCCACAGCCATGAGGGTATGCGCCACTCCGGTGTGACCTGCGTCTGGTCTACACCGCCGCGGTGCCGATCATCCCTGCCCGCGTCACCAGGGCCGCGAGCTCATCCTCGGTGCACCGTGGGGTGCCCTCGGGACGGCGCGGCAGCACGAGATATCGGGTCTCAGCGCTGGCGTCCCACACCCTGATCTCGACATCGTCGCCGAGCCGCAGTCCGAACTCGGCGAGTACCTCCCTCGGCCACCGGACCACCCTGGCCCGGTAGGCCGCACTCTTGTACCAGGATGGGGACGGCCCGAGCAGCGACAGCGGGTAGCAGCTGCACAACGTGCAGACGACGACGTTGTGCACCGCCGAGGTGTTCTCGACCACCCGCAGCAGCTGCGGCTGCGGGCCGTGATCCATCGACAGGCCGAGCTCGGACAGCGCCCCATGGGCGTCGGCGAGCGCCCGATCGCGGAACGCGGCGTCGACCCAGGCACGGGCTATCAGGCGGGCACCGTTGCGCGGGGTGGCCCCGGTCAGCAGCCGGTCGAGGATCTCGTCGAGCTCGGCACCGTCGACGATGCCACGTCCCTCGAGAGCGGTCTCGAGAGCACGGACCCGCTGCGCGATGCCCGCGTCGGCGTGGTCGGTCACGGTGCCGCCTCCAGGTAGCGCTCCCACAGGTTGACCGTGACGCTGTGCGCCCCCTCGCCCCACAGGTCACCGGACCCGAACCTCACGGCGTAGACGGGCTGGGTCGCCGGGCCGGTCCCGGCGACCACGTCATCGGGCAGCGGGTGGTGACCGTGCACCTCCACCACCGTGCCGCGGTGCCCTCGGACATACTGCGGTGCCCGGCTGTGCCCGGCCGGATCGACGGCACGCACCCGGACACGGTCCCCTGGCCCGAATCGCTCAGCCATCTCCGGTGTCCAGCACACCCTTGCGGCCCAGCAGCTGCTCGATCGCAGCGAACCACCGCTCGTAGTAGGAAGAGTCGAGATAGACCGACGGCGGCAGCCGCTCGATCGCGTCGCGGAACTCGTCGAGCCGGTAGGCACCCTGCCGCAGCAGCGCCACGTTGAGCGCGTAGACCCGCGCTTCCCAATCGGGGTGGAAGGGCAGGCCGTCGTCGGCGGGGTCGACCGGGCCGAATCCCTCCATCCCGCCGACGTCGTGGATCCGGCTCATGCGACGACCGTAACGACCTCGTGGCCCGGCGGGCCAGCAGGAATCGGCGAACACACCGTCCGAGATCCGCGGACACTCCCGGGGGTTGAGCGGGGTTGAGCGGGGTTCAGCGGGGTTCAGCGGCGAGGCGGCGCACCAGTGGGAGCAGGTCGGCGGCCTCGATCTCGCGCAGGAACACCGCGGCCACCCGGTGCTGCCGGTCGAGCACGACGGTCAGCGGCACCACCGACCGGGGCACACCGTTCAACGCGAACAGTGTCCGCCCGGGCGGGTCGAAGATCGACGGGTACGTCAGGCCGTAGGTGCGCATGAAGTCGGCAGCGGCTTGCCGGTCGTCACGGACGTCGATTCCGAGCACGGTGACCCCGTCGAGCTCGGAGACGCGCTGCAGGTCGGGTACTTCGGAGCGACAGGGCCCGCACCACGAGCCCCAGACGTTGAGCACCACCACCTGTCCGCGGAACTGCGCCAGGGCCACGGTCTGCGACGGGTCACGCACACCGGGACCGGATATCTGCCCGACCGTGCCGCGCTCGGCGGGCGGCTCGTAGAAGATCTCGGTCTTGCCACCGGGCGTCACGAACTCGAAGGTGCCGCCGCGTGCCACCGCGTTGTCACTGGTCGAGCAGCCGGCCAGTAGCAGCACCGCGGCCAGCAGCAGCGTCAGCCGCCTCATGCCCCGGCCTGCCTCGGGTCCGACAGCCCCGCGGGCTCGCAGTAGCTCACCCCGGCCACCGCGTCGCCGTCGAAGGTCACGCTGGTCAGCGAACCCAGCGAGCACTGCCTGTTGCGGGGGTCGTGCCACAGTCGCCGGCCGCCGAGGTACCGGCGCAGCGTCCAGATCGGCAGCTGGTGGGACACGCACACCGCCTCCTGACCGGCGGCCCGCTCGCGGGCGTGGCGCACCGCGGCGAGCATCCGGTCGGCGATCTCGGCGTAAGGCTCGCCCCAGGACGGGCGGAACGGGTTGCGCAGCCGTGGCCAGTGCCGCGGGTGGCGCAGCACCCCGTCACCCACCGAGAAGTGCTGCCCCTCGAACAGGTTGTGCGCCTCGACCAGGCGCTCGTCGGCCGCGACGTCGACGCCGAGCCGGGCCGCGACCGGCTCCGCGGTCTGCCGCGCGCGCTGCAGCGGGGAGGCGACGACGTGCACGACGTCGCGCTCGGCAAGGTGCGCGGCCACCGCCTCGGCCTGCCACTGCCCGAGCTCGGACAGACCGTACCCGGGCAGCCGGCCGTAGAGGACGCCGTCGGGGTTGTGCACCTCGCCGTGGCGCAGCAGGTGGACCACCGTCCGGGTCACGGCTGCCGCCCCGTCACGAGTGCCGCCCCGTCACGGCTGCACCGCCTCGGCTGCGGCGCGCGCGGCGTGCGGCACCGCGTCGGCGATCTGCTCGAACGCCCCGTCGTCGAGCGCGGCGGAGACGAACCAGCCCTCGAACACGCTCGGCGGGGGGTAGATCCCGCGCTCCAGCAGGGCGTGGAAGAACGGCGGGAACCGCCAGGTCTGGCAGGCCTGCGCATCGGCATAGGACCGGACGGGTCCGTCGGTGAAGAACACCGAGACCATGTTCCCCGCCGTCGCCACCACGTGCGGCACGCCGTGGCGGGTCAGCGCCTCACGGAGCAGCGCGGCCAGGTGCTCCGCGTGCCGGTCCAGCGCGGCATAGACGTCGTCGGTGGCCGCGCGCAGCGTGGCGAACCCCGCTGCCACGGCGAGCGGGTTGCCGGCCAGCGTGCCGGCCTGGTAGACGGGCCCGGCGGGCGCGAGGTGCGACATCAGCTCCACAGATCCGCCGAACGCCGCGGCGGGCAGCCCGCCGGACATCACCTTGCCGAAGGTGTAGAGGTCGGCAGGCACACCCTCGAGGCCGTACCAGCCCGCGGGCGACACCCGGAAGCCGGTCATCACCTCGTCGAGGACCAGCAGCGCGCCGTGCTGGTGGCAGATCGAGCGCATCGCCTCGTTGAACCCGGGGTCGGGTGGCACGACGCCCATGTTGCCCGCGGCCGCCTCGGCGATGACGCAGGCGATGTCGCCACCGCGCTCCGCGAACACCGCGCGCAACGCCTCGAGGTCGTTGTAGGGCACCACGATGGTGTCGGCGGCCTGCGCGCCGGTGACGCCGGGACTGGTCGGCAACCCGAAGGTCGCCACCCCGGAGCCGGCGCTGGCCAGCAGCGCATCGACGTGACCGTGGTAGTGGCCCGCGAACTTCACCACCACGGAACGGCCGGTGACGCCCCGCGCCAGCCGGATCGCGCTCATGGTCGCCTCGGTACCGGAGTTGACCAGCCGGACCTGCTCCACCGGATCCACCCGGCGCACGATCTCCGCTGCGAGGTCGATCTCCCCGCGCGCGGGGGTGCCGAAGGACAGGCCGTCGACCGCGGCGGTACGCACCGCCTCCACCACATCGGGATGCGCGTGTCCGAGGATCATCGGCCCCCAGGAGGAGACGAGGTCGACGTACCGGTTGCCGTCGGCGTCCCACAGGTGCGGCCCCGCCGCGCGCACCATGAACCGCGGGGTCCCCCCGACGGCGCGAAACGCCCGTACCGGCGAGTTCACCCCACCCGGGATCACCGCACAGGCGCGCTCGAACAACTGCTGCGACTCGCTCGTGGGACTCACGGCCCTCAGTCTCCCCGACTCAGCGATGATCTTGGGCTGGTGGTGGGGTGAGGCCGGCACCCCCGAGGTCGCCCCCGTCCCGGGTGGGCTGGTCCCGGGTGGGCTGGTCCCGGGTGGGCTGGTCCCGGGTGGGCTGCCGGAGTGCGAGCGCGAGCCGGCGCGCGACGTCGATCAGCACCAGCCCGGCTACCGTCGCCACGAGTACCGCCGCGGACCACCACCGGCCGTCGACCCGGAACAGCTCCGCCCCCGCCACGTCGGTGACGATCACGCCGCGGTGCCACCACCGCACGGCGAGGACGGCGACTGCGGCGGCCAGCAGCACCTCGACGGCGGCGATGGCGGGGCGCCCCACACGGCGGTTCATCGGCATCGAGCCTGCCACGGCGCGGCCCGGCTCAGCTCAGTGGCCACCAGCTCGATCCGAGCTCGAGGCAGCGCTGGAGTGTCACAGCGTGCCCGCGCGGAAGCGGAACCACCTGTTCACCGGAGGGACGAAGTGCAGCACGATCGCCACGAGGACCACCAGCGGGCCGACGAGCGTGGTCAGCAGCGGCAGCAGCGCGATGATACCGACAATCGTCAGCAGTACACGCGCCCAACCCTGCGCCATCAGCATCAGCAGCGACAGGATGACCAGCAGGGCGCCCAGCGTGAGCAGCACGATGCCGGACACCACCAGCGCGCGTTCCAGCATGGCGGGGTCGACCTGCAGGCCGTAGCCCGCGAGCATGTCGGCAGCGCGGCTGAGCTGCTCCCGCGCCGCGGCACTGCCGCCCGCCGACACCGACCCGAAGCCCACGAAGAGCAGGAACAGCCCGGTGAGTACCCAGAGCACGACCGAGACGACGAGCACCCCGGGAAGCTTGACCTGCCGGCCCGGATCCTCGTACGGCGCCGTCCCGGCGGGGTAACCGCCCTGCTCGGGATGGCCGCCCTGATACGGGTAGCCGGGCTGCTGTCCCTGCGGGTCCTGCGGCGCGCTCATGGGGAGACGGTAGCGACTCGCGCGGCGCGGCGCGCGTCCCGTCGAAGATCGTCAGCCGGTCGTGGTGGTCACTCGGACAGCCACCCGGCGGCCTGCACCGCCCAGTAGGTGAGCACGACGTCGGCTCCCGCGCGACGGATCGAGGTCAGCGCCTCCAGCACGGTGCGCTGTCGGTCGAGCCAGCCGTTGGCCGCCGCGGCCTCGATCATCGAGTACTCGCCGGAGACCTGGTAGGCGGCGACCGGTACGTCGGAGACCTCGGCGACGGCGCGCAGCACGTCGGTGTAGGACATCGCAGGTTTGACCATCACCACGTCCGCACCCTCGGCCAGGTCCAGTGCCACCTCGCGCAGTGCCTCACGGGCGTTGGCCGGATCCTGCTGATAGGTCTTGCGGTCGCCGTGCAGCTGCGAGTCGACGGCCTCGCGGAACGGGCCGTAGAAGGCGGAGGCGAACTTCGCGGAGTAGGCCAGGATCCCGGCGTCGGTGTGGCCCGCGCCGTCGAGCGCCGCCCGGATCGTCCCGACCTGCCCGTCCATCATCCCGCTCGGCCCGACCATGTGGGCGCCGGACTCGACCTGGGCGACGGCCAGCTCGGCGTAGGCGGCCAGCGTGGCGTCGTTGTCGACCCGGCCGTGCTGGTCGAGCACCCCGCAGTGGCCGTGGTCGGTGAACTCGTCGAGGCAGGTGTCGGCCATCACCACCGTGTCGTCACCGACCTCGGCGCGCACGTCGCGCAGCGCGACGTTGAGCACGCCCTCGGGATCGGCACCGGCGGAACCGGCGGCATCGCGGGTGGCGGGAACCCCGAAGAGCATGATGCCGCCCACGCCCGCGGCGACGGCCTCGGCGGCCGCCTTGCGCAGCGAGTCCCGGGTGTGCTGCACGACGCCGGGCATCGACATGATCGGCACCGGCTCGGTCGCGCCCTCCTTGACGAACATCGGCAGCACCAGCCGGCGCGGCTCGATACTCGTCTCGGAGACCAGCCTGCGCAGCGCAGGCGTGGTGCGCAGCCGTCGCGGCCTGCTCGTCGGATACATCCCGGTCGCCTCCTTCGTCTGCGCTCGACCACCGGGTCGTCGGGCCCTGCGCCACGCCGTCGAGGGCACCTTCACATCGTAGGCAGTTTAGGTGCCCTTCACGGCACAAAGCCGGAGTCTGCCAGGCTAGCGGCGGCGCGCCTTGGCCTTGCGGGGCGGCGGCAGCGCACCGTCGGCGCGCAGCCGCGCGGCGTGTGCAGCCAGCGCGTCGACCAGTGCGGCCACGTCGGCGGTCTCGGGCCGCACGTCGACCCGTAGCCCGAACTCGGTCGCGGTCTCGGCGGTGGCGGGCCCGATACAGGACACGATCGTGCGGGCGTGCGGCTTGCCCGCGATGCCGACGAGGTTGCGCACCGTCGACGCCGAGGTGAAGCACACCGCGTCGAAGCCGCCCGTCTTGATCATCTCACGCGTCTCGGCGGGGGGCGGTGCCGCGCGCACGGTGCGGTAGGCCGTCACGTCGTCGATGTCCCAGCCCCGCTCGCGCAGCCCTGCGGCGAGGGTCTCGGTGGCGATGTCGGCGCGCGGCAGCAGCACCCGGTCGACCGGGTCGAGGACGTCGTCGTAGGGCGGGAAGTCCGCCAGCAGTCCCTCGGAGGACTGCGCTGCCTGGTCGGAGGGCAACAGCTCCGGGGTGATGCCGAACGAGCGCACCTTCTCGGCCGTCGGCTCGCCGACGCACGCGATCTTCACGCCGGAGAAGGCGCGGGCGTCGAGCCCGAACTCGCGGAACTTCTCCCAGACGGCGCGCACGGCGTTGGTCGAGGTGAACACGACCCACTGGTACCGGCCGTCGACCAGGCCCTTGACCGCCCGTTCCATCTGGGCGGGCGAGCGGGGCGGTTCGACGGAGATGGTGGGCACCTCCACCGGTACCGCACCGTGGGCCCGCAGCCGCTCGCTCATCGCGCCTGCCTGCTCCTTGGTCCGCGGCACCAGCACCTTCCAGCCGTAGAGCGCGCGCGACTCCCACCAGGACAGCTTCGAGCGCTGCCCGGCGGCGGCACCGACCGACACGACGAGCGGCCCGGTCAGCTCAGCCGCATCACCTGCCACGGTGGCCAGCGTGGTGTCCACGGTCCGCTGGGTGGCTTCGGTGCCCTCGGCGGTCACGGTCACCGGGGTCTGCGGTGCCAGGCCGTGCTCGACCAGCGAGGACGCGGCCTCGTCGAGGTGCGAGGCGGTGGCATGCAGCACCAGGGTGCCCGGAGCGGCGGCCAGCGACGCCCAGTCGGCACCGGAGCGGACGTCGGCCTCGGTGTGCCCGGACCCCAGCGGGACACCCGCGTAAGCGGGCACCGCCGTACCCGCGGGCACGCCGGGCACCACGTCGAAAGGCACCGAGGCGCGGGTCACGGTCAGCGCCTCCGCCACCACCGCATCGGCGGTCAGCGGGTCACCCGCGACCAGCCGCACCACGATGTGGCCCGACTTCGCCTCGGCGACGAGATCCTTGGCGACCTCCGCGGGTTCACCGACGGCGGGACGCAGTTCCACGTCATCGGATGCCAGCGCCAGCACGTCGGCGGGCACGTCGGGATCGGTCACGAGCAGCGTCGCGGCGGCGAGTCGCTCTCGCGCCCGGACGGTGAGCATGCCGGGGTCGCCGGGGCCGGAACCGACGAAGGCGATAGGTCCGGTGGTCTTGCCAGCACGGCTCTTCGTGGGGCTCATTCAGTACTTCCCATCGGGCGTGGGCCCGGGCCGCCCGACGCGGGGTCTGATCCCAGCGTGGCGGCACCGAGGTCCAGCAGCTCGGCCGCGACATCGCGGCCCAGCTGCTCGGCAACGGTCATCTCCCCAGTGGCGGATGCACGGTAGAGCACGCCGGTCGACGCCGCCGCGACCCCGCGCAGCGACAGCCGCATCACGACACGTCCCTCGTCGTCCAGGTCCTCGACCACGTCGGCGAGCGCGCCGACCGGCGCACTGCAGCCCGCCTGCAGCCCGGCCAGCAGCGCGCGCTCGGCGGTGACCGCGCAGCGGCTGTCCTCGTGGTCGAGCACCGCACCCAGCAGGTGCTCGGTGTCCAGATCGTCGACCCGGCACTCCAGCGCGAGCGCGCCCTGCGCCGGCGCCGGCAACATCTGCAGCGGGTCGAGCAGTTCGGTCGCCTCGTCGAGCCGGCCCAGCCGGGCCAGACCCGCGCCTGCGATCACCACGCCGTCGACCTCCCCGTCGACGACCTTGCGGATCCGCGAGTCGACGTTACCGCGGATCGCAACGACCTGCAGTCCGATGCCCAGCGCCCGCAGCTGCGCTTCGCGGCGCGGCGCACCGGTGCCCAGCACGGAGCCGGGCGGCAGTGCGCCGAGTACCAGCCCGTCGCGGGCGACCAGCGCGTCGCGGGGTTCGGCCCGGGGCGGGACGGCCGCGAGTACCAGCCGGGGGTCGGGCTCGGTGGGCAGGTCCTTGTAGGAGTGCACCGCGACGTCGACCTCGCCGGCGGCCAGCGCCTCGCGCAGCGCCGAGACGAACACCCCCACACCGATCTCGGTGATGGGCGCGGCCGAGGCGTCACCGGCGGTGCGTACCGGCACGATCTCCACCTCGATGCCTGCGTCGCGCAGCGGTTGCGCGACCTGCTCGGTCTGGGCCTTCGCGAGCACACTGGCGCGCGTTCCCAGGCGCAACACGGTGCTCACCGCGGGTCAGCCTCCCCACCGGGATCTGCGGCGTGGGTAGTGGCCGTGACGGCGGCGGCGGCGTGCGAGTCGAGCGCGAACAGCTCGCGCAACGCATCGGCGTAGGCCTGCCCACCGCCGGAGCCGGCGAGCTGCTTGACCCGCACGGTGGGGGTGTGCAGCAGCTTGTCGACCACCCGGCGGACCGTGCGGTCGAGCTCCTCGCGCACCGCCGCGTCCAGGCTCGGCAGCTTGCCGTCGAGCCGGAGCAGCTCAGCGTCGACGACCTCGGCGGCCCTCTTGCGCAGGGCCGCGACGGTCGGCGTCACCTCCGCGCTGCGCTGCGCCGCGAGGTAGCCACGGACCTCCTCGGCGACGAGGCGGCGCGCGGCCTGGGTATCCACCCCTGCCCCGGCCGACTCCAACCGGTGCTGCAGCGTCGTCAGGTCCACGAGGGTGATGCCGGGCAGCTCGGCGACGTCGGCCTCGACGTCGCGCGGCAGCCCCAGGTCGCAGACGGCGACCGGCGTCGCACGGCCGTGCCGGGCGCGGGCCAGCTGCCCCGCACCGAGCACCGCGCCCACCGCGCCGGTGCAGCTGACCACCACGTCGGCACCGGCCAGGGCCGCCTCGATGCCGTCGAGCCCCGTCGCGCGGGCCGGGGTGCCCTCGGCGGCGCTCGCCTCGGCCAGTCGTACGGCGGCCGCCTCGCTGCGGTTGGCCACCACGATCTCGGCCACGCCCGCGCGGCGCAGCCGGGCCGCGGCCAGCCCGCCCATCGACCCGGCGCCGATCACCAGGGCGCGCCTGCCGGTCAGGTCACCCACCGCGTCGGCGGCCTCGATCAACGCCTCGGAGACCACCGAGGCGCCCGCGGCGTCGATGCCGGTCTCCGCGTGCACCCGCTTGCCGACGCGCAGCGCCTGCTGGGCCAGCTCGTGCAGCGTGCTGCCCACGGTGCCGGCCTCCTCGGCCGCTGCGTAGGCCCCGCGCAGCTGGCCGAGGATCTGCGGCTCGCCGACCACCATCGAGTCCAGGCCCGAGGCGACCGCGAAGAGGTGCTCGACACCGGCGCCCGCGTAGTGCACGTAGAGCTGGGCGGCGAGCTCGTCGAGGAGGACGCCGGCGTGACGGGCCAGCACACCCGAGACATCGGCGAGCCCACCGTGGAAGGTCTGCACCGTCGCGTAGACCTCGACGCGGTTGCAGGTGGACACCAGCAACGCCTCGGAGATGTGCTCGCCGTCGAGCAGCTCGGACAGCAGCTTGCCGACGTCCTCGGCGGCCACCGCGGCGCGTTCCAGCTCCCGCACCGGCGCGGTGTGGTGCGAGAGTCCGACGACCAGCAAGCTCATCGGCCCACCGCCAGCCCGTCGACGAGCTCGATGACCGGGAGCAGGCCGTCGGCACGCCGCGCGTCGAGGAACGACAGGATCTGCATCTCCACCGCCAGGTCGACCTTGCGGACCTCGACACCCTCGGGAACCTGGAGTACGACCGGGGCGAAGTTCAGGATGCACCGCACCCCGCCGTCGACCAGCAGGTCGCAGACGCTCTGCGCCGCGACCGCCGGGGTGCACACCACCCCGATCGTGATCTCGCGCCGCGCGCACACGCGGGGAACGTCGTCGATGCGGTCGACGGGCAGGCCACCCACCGGCACCCCGATCAGATCCTCGTCGATGTCGAAGAGCGCCGCGACCGGAAAGCCCCGGCTCGGGAAACCGTCGTAGTTGGCGAGCGCGTGGCCGAGATTGCCGATCCCCACCACGGCCACGCTGTGGTGCCGGGTCAGGCCCAGCAGCCGCTCGATGTGCTCGACGAGCAACGCGGTGTCGTACCCGACACCGCGGGTGCCGTAGGAGCCGACGTAGGACAGGTCCTTGCGCAGCTTCGCCGAGTTCACGCCGGCAGCACCGGCGAGCTCCTCGCTGGAGATCGTGGTCACACCCTGGTCGATGAGCGCGGATAGTACCCGCAGGTAGACGGCGAGGCGGCCGACTGCAGCCTGCGGGATGGCCCTGGCGCGCTCCCGTGCCGCGGGGATCGTCGCCGGGGCGTCGACGACACCGTCGGCCGGTGGTACCTCGGCGGGCACCTCGGGTCGGGCCCCTCCGGCAACGTCCCTGCCGTTGCGCTGCACCGTCACGCTCCTGTCGGGTCTGTGCCGCTCGCCCGCTGCGATCCGGTACGTCTACCGTCCCCGGTCCGGCGGAGTGGCGCCCACGGTAGTCGCTTGTGAACACAGGAACAAAGTCGCTGCACGCAGCGTCGCCCGGCCCGTTGTGAGCTGCACGCAGCGTCGCCCGGCCGTCGTGAGCAGACGCGCCGAGGGGCGGCTCCGTGTGGGGGCCGCCCCTCGATTCTGCTGCGCCGGGCTCAGGCCTGCTCGGGCATCAAGACCTTGTCGATCACGAACACGGTGGCGTTCGCGGTCGGGATGTCGCCGCAGAGCACGTTGGCCTGCTCGGACTGGTCGATGATCGGAGCCTCCGGGGTACCCATGATCTGCAGCATGTCACCCTGCACCGTCATCACCTCGCCGGCCGCCACGAGGCCCGCCGCGTCGTAGCGCTGCGGGACCACGTGGTAGGTGAGGATGGTGGTCAGCTGCCCCCGCGGGTCCTGCAGCAGCTGGTCGAGGGTGCCCTCAGGCAGCTCCTCGAACGCTGAGTTGGCCGGCGCGAACACGGTGTAGGACTCCTCGGGGTCGTTCAGCGTGTCCACCAGGTTGGCGGCTGTCACGGCGTCGGTCAGGGTGGTCAACAGCGGGTTGTTGCTGGCGGCCGTGCCGACAGGGTCGTCGACCATGCCCTGGGCCGAGCCCTCGCCCTCGGTCGGCACCTGGTCGCAGGCCGGGCCGAAGATGTCGTCGATGGTGGTGACGCCCGCGCCGGACGCGGCCGACCCCGCGGGTGCCGAACTCTCGGTCTCGGCGGGCGCGGCGGTGGTGGCTCCACCACCGCCGCCCCCACTGCCGCCGGAGGCGGCCTCTTGATTCCCACCGCACGCGCCGAGCACGACGGTCAGGCCGGCCAGAGCGCCGACCGCAGCCAGTCGCTGGATCTTCCTCACTTCGATCTCAACTCCTCGTCAGGCTGCCCGGCTGGTCCGGGCCTCGCCTCTGGTCGTTCGGTCCTCGCACCCCGGCGGTTCACGCCGATCAGATCACGAATCGGACACGGCGTACCCACCATTCCGCGGAGGACCATCATGGTGCCGCGTCACGTGACCGTGAACGTCACCGAGTGCCTGCCGGTCGCGCCGTCCGGGCCGGGATTGATGGGTGCGGCACGCATCGGGGTCTGGGTGTCACCGGACTTGTCGGTGGCCCGCACCTCGACGGTGTGCGCGCCTGGCTCTGCGATCCGCATCGTGGCACGCCACATCCGCCAGGTGTTCACGTTGACCTCAGTGGACAGTTCGGTGACCAGCCACGCGCCGCCGTCGACCCGGATCTCGACCGTCGCTATGCCGACGGTCTGCGCCCAGGCGATGCCGGCGAAGGTGACCGCACCGGCGGGCACCTGCTCGAAGCTGCCCGGTGCGTCGATCCGGGACTGGGTCTTGATCCGCACGATCCCCTCGGGATCGTTGTCCCACCCGCGCTGCTCCCAGTACGGGTCGAAGTCGAATGTCGTCAGCTCCAGCTCGGACAGCCACTTCGTGGCCGAGACGTAGCCGTAGAGCCCGGCGACCACGACGCGGATCGGGAAGCCGTGCTCGGGCAGCAGCGGCTCGCGGTTCATCCCGATCGCCACCAGCGCCTCACGTTCGGGTGGCAGCACCCAGGCCAGCGGGGTGCCGAGGGAGAAGCCGTCCGCCGTGCGCCCGACGAGCTGGGTGGCGCCGGGCGCTACCCCGGCCTCGTCGAGCAGCTCGCGCAGCGGGACGCCGACGAAGTTCGACGTCGACACGTAGGGACCGCCCACGTAGTTGGACACGCACGTCATCGTGATCGTGCGCTCGACGAGCCTGCGGTCGCGCAGGTCGGCGAAGCCGAACTCCAGCTCCCGGTCGACCATCCCGGTGATCCGCAACCGGGCATCCTCGGCGAGCAGCCGCGGCACCCGCAGGTTGACGTCCACGCGGTAGAACTCGGGGCTGGGCGTGATGAACGTCGGGGTGCCCAGCTCGGCGAAGTCGGCACCGGGCGGGATCGGGGGCGCCGGGACGGCGGGGACGAGGGTTCCGACCGCCCGACGGGAGGCAGCGACATCGGTCCGGTGGGCGAGCAGGGTGCCGCCCACCCCGGACAATGCGGCGCCGGCCGCGACCGCCGTGGAACCGGCGAGGAAGCCGCGGCGGCCGAGTGCACTGGCTGTGGGTTCTGCGCTGGCTGTGGGTTCGCGGCTCGCGCTTGCGTCGTCAGCGCCGCGCCGCGCCGCCCGGCGCAGCCCGAGCCGGTGCAGCCACCAGAACACCCCGACCCCGACGAGCAACGAGGCGACCGGCGCCAGCAGCGCGAGCCCGCCACCGGCCTGCTCGAGCACCGCAAGCCCGCCCACGACCCCGAGCGCGACGATCACGATGAGTCCGGGCAGCACCCGGCGCCGCGAGACGAGCCCCGCGATCAGGCCGACCAGCGCGAGCACCACGGCCATCCCGAGCAGCAACACCATCTTGTCGCTGGTGCCGAACTGCGCGACCGCGAACTCCTTGACCGGCTGCGGCGTGCGGTCGATCGCCGCGTTCCCGACCGCCAGGTAGGGCGAGGCCGAGGTCGCGAGCAACATGCCCGCCACCAGGTGCCCCACGGCCAGTGCCGCCGCCACCGCGAGCAGTCCCGCCAGCCCGGCGACCACCCGGCCTGCAACGGCACGTTCCGGACTCGTCATGCCGGCCATTCGCACCCACGGACGGCCCGGTTCGCCAGCGCCGACCCCGTTCGGAACCGGAACGGGGTTCGCAGCCCGCGCAGAGGCCGTTTCGGAACCGGAACGGGGTTGATCTAGCGGGTGAGGGCGCGGCGGAAGCGGTCCTCCTCGACCTTCCAGTACCCGTGTTCGCGCCCGTCGATGAGGATCACCGGCACCCGGTCGCCGTACTCCGCGCGCAGCTCGACGTCGGCGTCGACGTCACTGGTGTGCCACGCCACCCCGAGCTCCGCGCAGATCCGGCCGACGTCGGACTCGGCGGCGGCGCAACCGTGGCAGTCGGCCCGAACCAGCAGCGTCACTTCGTGCATGCTCCGACGGTAACGGCGCCCGGCGGGCACGGGATCGCCTATGGCGGTTCCTCGCGCAGCAGCCGTCGTGCCACCTTCCCGTTCGCGGAGTACGGCAGCCGGTCGGTCAGGGTAACGTCGACCGGCACCTTGAACCGGGCCAACCGCGTCGCACAATGCTCGACGATGTCCGCCGCAGCGGGTTGCGCGCCCTCCACCGGAACCACCACCGCCCGGACCGCCTCCCCGGTGCGCTCGTCGGGCACTCCCACCGCGGCCGCATCGGCCACCGCGGGATGCTCGAGCAGCACCACCTCCACCTCGCGGGGGTAGACGTTGAAGCCGCTGACGATGATGAGGTCGTGGGCGCGGTCGACGAGGTGCAGGTCACCGTCCTGGTCGATGAAGCCGACGTCCCCGGTGCGGATCCAGCCGGCGCCGAGCCCCGGTAGCTCCCCGGGACCGTGCGCCCCGTCCGGCCAGTAGCCGGAGAACAGGTTCGGGCCGCGCGCCGCGACCACTCCCGTGCCCCCGGCGTCCTCGCCGAAATCCTCGTCGGAGTCCTCGTCCATCGGCAGCGGGCCACCGCGGATGTCCACCAGCCGCAGCTCCACCGGGGCGACCCCCGCCGCCGGAGCGCCCGGCAACGGCCGGCCCACGGACCCGGGCTTCGCCGTCCCGCCGACGAGGGTGGAGGTGAGCACCGGGCCGGTCTCGGTGAGGCCGTAGCCCTCGAAGACGTCGAGCCCCGTCACAGCCCGCATCCCCGCCAGCACCTCGGGTGGCAGCGGCGCCGCGCCCGAGGTGAACAGCCGCACCGTCGACAGACCCTCGGCCAGCCGCTCCGGCGGCAACCGCAACCACGCCCGGTACATCGGCGGCACCGCGACCACGATCGTGAGCCGGTGCGACCGCACCGCGTCCAGCGCCGGCTCCGCCTCGAACCGGTCCATCAGCACTGCGGTGGCCGCGGCGTGTGCCACCTGCAGCAATCCGGGGCCGAAGCCGTAGGAGTGGAACAACGGCAGCGCCAGCAGCACGCGGTCGGCGGCGGTCATCGGCGCGGGACGCAGCGCCGCGCCCTGTTCCAGGTTCGCCAGCAGCGCGCGGTGCGACAACATCGCACCGCGCGGCGCGCCCGACGTCCCCGAGGTGTAGGCGAGCACGGCGAGGTCCTCACCCCCGCCGACGGCGGCCTCCGCCGCGGCCTGCGGTACCGCGTCCGGCGGGGTCGGCTCCACCAGCGCGATCCCGTGGCGGGTGCTGACCGCGCGCGCGACGGCGTCATGGTGCTCGGCGAGCACACCGGTGGCGCCGCTGTGCTCGACGATGCCGTCCAGCTCACGCTCGCTCGCCCCGGTGCCCACCGGCACCACCACGGCGCCGGCGCGCAGCACCGCGAAGACGGCGACGCAGTACTCCGGTGAGGTCGGCCGTCGCACCACCACGCGGGCGCCTGCGCCGGCACCCCCCGCACGGAGCAGCTCGGTCGCGGCGTGCACGGCGGCATCGAGCGTCCCCCAGGTCACGGTCCGGCCGGTGGGGACGTCGATCAGCGCGGGATGGTCGGGATCGCGCTGCGCGGCAGCGGTGACGAGATCGGAGATGTTGCGATCGACGGGCCGGCGGCGGGCCGAGTCGTCGTCGCCGGCTGCCGAGGCCGGAGGGGACACGGGACCTCCTGCTGAGACGGCGGCGCTACCCGGTCGCCCGCGGGCGCGGTGACCGGGCGGGAAGCTGCACGTGACCGGTCAGTGTGGCACGCTCGTACCCCGCCATCCATCGACCGCGGCCACACGGTTGGGAACGGACGACACGAATTCATCCCGCCCGGCGGGTAGGTTCGCCCGCCCGGCCGCCCGTATGATGTCGACACCGTTCCGGCCGTGGGCGCGCGCGGCAGGTGCGAGAGACGAGGGAGTGGCCGATGCCGCAATCGGGCTGGTCGGTCCGCGACAGCGGGCGACCGCCGACACGCGACCGCCGATGCGGCGCTGTCGAGGGCGCGGCTGCACGGTGAGCGCCACCACCCGTTTCACGTCGCACCCGATGCCGGTCCCGCGCGCCCCGGAGCCGGTCGAGGACGGCGGCCAGGAGGAGGTCGACACCACCGCATGGGATCTGGTCCACGCCGCCCAGGACGGTGACCAGGACGCTTTCGGTCAGCTCTACGACCGTTACGTCGACGTGGTGTTCCGCTACGTGCTCTTCCGGGTGGGCGACCGCACCCTGGCCGAGGATCTGACCAGCGAGACCTTCCTGCGCGCGCTGCGCCGGATCGCCTCGGTCAGCTACCAGGGCCGCGACGTCGGTGCGTGGTTCGTCACGATCGCCCGCAACCTCGTGCTCGATCACGTCAAGTCCAGCCGCTACCGGCTGGAGGTGGCGACCGCCGAGAGCGTCGAGACACGCAGCGTCGACCGCGGCCCCGAACACGAGGTGATCGCCGGTGCGACGAGTGACGAGCTGATGCGCAGCGTCGCGCAGCTGGGGGCCGACCAGCAGGAGTGCATCGTGCTGCGTTTCCTGCAGGGCCTCTCGGTCGCCGAGACCGCCGAGCTGATGGACCGCAACGAAGGGGCGATCAAGGCCTTGCAGCATCGCGCGGTGCGGCGGCTGGCCCAGCTGATTCCGGACGGCCTGCGATGAGCCGGGACCCGCTCGCCACGGCGTGGACCGGCCTCGGGCACGTCGCCGAGATCGACCGGCGCGACGACGTAACCGGTGCGGCGCTCGCTCGTTGCTCCAGGCGAGGTGGCCGAGGGGGTCGAAGGTGGTGAGGACGACGGGTAGATCCGCTGGTCGCGCGCCCGGTGAGGGTGAGCGGCAGGACCGGTTCGCCAGAGCCGTCGAGGGTGGCGTGCGCGAGGTGTCCGACCACACGATGGAGCGGGAACTGGCCGTGGTCGCGGCGTTGCGCCACGCCGGGGAAGCGGCCGGTCCCCGTTCCGACGAGCTCGAGCGGATGCGCAGCCGCGTCATGGCCGGGGCGGCGCCGGCCGACCCTGACACCACCACGACGAGCGAGCGGATCACACCGTTGCCGACGCAGCGCACCGCACGCCACGCGAAGCGCCGGCCGGTCGCGGCCGAGGCACGGGGCCGCCTGCTGGTTGCTGCCGCGGCCGCGTTGTGCGTGCTGATGTCGCTGTCCGGGATGAGCCTGCTGCTCTCTCGCGACGCGATGCCCGGCGACGCGCTCTACGCCGTCAAGCGCAGTACCGAGTCGGCCGAGCTCGGCCTGACCTTCGGTGAGGAGCCCAAGGCCTTCAAGCACCTGGAGTTCGCCGCGTCCAGGGTCAACGAGATCCAGGTGATGGCCACCCAGGACGACGGCAGCGGGAGTTCGGGCACGTCGCCGTTCATCGCGACGCTCGACGATTTCGAGTCCGACACCAAGGCAGCCACCCGGCTGCTCACAGAGCTGGCCGTCCAAGGCGAGTTCGGGCTGCTGTCCTCGCTCATCGGCTGGACGACGCAACAGGAGCAGGCGCTGGAGACGGTGCGGGCGACGCTTCCGGCCGAGGCGAGCGACCGGGTTGCCGGCACGCTGCGCCTGCTCGACAGGGTGCAGCAGCGGGCGGTCGCGCTCCAGAGTCGTGCCGGTTGCCAGAACGTCACCTCCGGTACGAGCGACGAACTGGGGCCGATTCCCGCCGAGGATTCCTGTGTGCCGGCCCCGCTGGACGAGGCCTCGTCCGCCGTGCCGATTCCCGAGCCCACCGAGTCCGCCCCGCCGGCTTCGCCGGGCGATGCGGCGGTGCCCGACCGGCAGGCGGGCGACGAGCAGACCACACCGACCGATCAGCAGGAGCCCTCCGAGCGTCCCGAGCTGCGCGATGTCGTCCCGCTTCCGGACAAGCAGGAATGGGAGGACTGGAAGGACCGTGAGGATCGGCCGTTGCGTCCCGGCGAGGACACGGCGCCGTCCGATCCGCCTTCGCCCTTCGTGCTCCCGCTGCCGCTGCTGCCGGACATCACCGTGGGCCCACAGCCGGACGGGCCGGCGCCGTGACGGTGTCACCCCGACGCGGCCTGGAGGCAGATCGCTAGGCTGGGGCCCGGACCCGTCCGGTGGCACGCCGAGCCACGGGATCCACCCTGCAGCGCGTAGTTCGAAGGCGGCGAGCAGTGCTACCACGGCGTCGGAAGGAGACCCGCGAGGACCGGGCGGCTCGGGCCGCGGTAGCAGGTGAGGCCTCGGCCGAGGCAGCGCTGGCGGGTGTCGCGGCAGCCGAGGTGGAGGCGGCCCTGGCCATCCCGGCCGACCTCACCGCCGCCGCCTTCTTCGACGTCGACAACACCATGATGATGGGCGCGTCGATCTTCCACTTCGCCCGCGGCATGGCTGCCAGGAAGTTCATCAACACCGGGGATCTGGCGTCCTTCGCGTGGCAGCAGTTGAAGTTCCGGGTCGGGGGCCGAGAGCTCGATCAGGGCGAGATCAATGCCAGCCGGGAGCAGGCGCTGTCCTTCGTCGTCGGCAAGCCCACCTCCGAGCTCGTGGAACTCGGTGAGGACATCTACGACGAGCTCATGGTCGACCGCATCTGGTCCGGCACCCGAGCGCTGGCTCAGATGCATCTCGACGCGGGCCAACGGGTGTGGCTGGTGACGGCCACCCCCGTCGAGCTCGCGATGATCATCGCACGCCGGCTGGGTCTCACCGGCGCGCTGGGCACCGTGGCCGAGAGCGTCGGCGGGGTCTACACCGGCCGGCTGGCCGGCGACATCCTGCACGGCGGCGCCAAGGCGCAGGCGGTGCGGGCGCTCGCCACGAAGGAGGGCCTGGACCTGCGGCGCTGTACCGCCTACTCGGACTCGTCCAACGACGTGCCGATGCTGTCGGTCGTGGGCACGGCGGTCGCGGTGAACCCGGACGCCGACCTGCGCGACACCGCGCGTGCCCGCGGGTGGGAGATCCGCGACTTCCGCACCGGGCGCAAGGCAGCCCGCATCGGCGTCCCCTCCGTGCTCGGTGCGGGCGCGGTCGCGGGCGCGGTCGCCGCCGGACTGGCCTACCGCCGCCGCGACCGAGCCGCATCCCCCTGACCCGGGAGTGTCGGGCGTCGCCGTCAGCCGAGGAACGGGTTGCGGCGCTGGGTGAGCAACCGGTACAGCGTCTGCTGGATGGTGTCGCGCACCTGGTCGGCGAGGTTGAACACCAGCATCGGGTCGTCGGCGGCAGCGGGCTCGTAAGGGTCGGTGGCGATCGGTTCGCCGAACTCGATGTACCACTTCGACGGCAGCGGGACCATGCCGAGCGGGCCGAGCCACGGGAACAGCGGAGTCAGCGGGAAGTACGGCGTCCCGATCAGTCGGGCCAGCGGCTTGAGGTCGCCGAGCATCGGGTAGATCTCCTCGGCCCCGACGATCGCACACGGGATGATCGGCGCGCGGGTGCGCAGCGCCGCGGCGACGAAGCCGCCGCGTCCGAAGCGCTGCAGCTTGTAGCGGTCCCGGAAGTTCTTGCCGATGCCCTTGAACCCCTCCGGCCAGACGCCGGCGAGCTCGCCGGAGTTGAGCAACCGCTCCGCGTCCGGGTTGCAGGCCACGGTGTGCCCGGCCTTGCGCGCCGCCGTGGCGAGAAGTGGGGTACTGAACACCAGGTCCGCGGCGAGCATGCGCAGATGCCGGCCTGCCGGATGGTCGTCGTGCAGCGCCACGGCCGTCATCAAGGCGTCGAGTGGCAGCGTGCCGGAGTGGTTGGCTACCACGAGCGCCCCGCCGGCATCCGGAACGTGGCGCATCCCGATCGCCTCCACCCGGAACCACGTCCGGTACAGCGGCCCCAACGACGGGAGCAGTACGTGGTCGGTGAGCTCGGCGTCGAACCCGAAGTCATCGACGTCGTAGTCCCCCGTGACCCGCCGCCGCAGGAACGCCAGCAGCTCGGCCAGCTGCAGCTGCCGGTGCGCCGTGTCGTGCTGGGCAGGGTCGGGATCAGGCTGTGCCGCGACGCCCCGCGGCGGCTCCGGGCGGTCGTCGGCACCCTCATCGCCGCTGTGCAGCGGGATCACGCGCGCTTCACGCATCGGCCACCTCGTCTCAGCGCCAGCGAGCGGCCAGGTCGAGCATCCCCTGCTCGACCGCGCGCACCCGCTCGGGATCGATCGTCGGACGCAGACCGCGGCCTGCCACGTAGTCCTCGAACGCCTGCGCCGTCGTCCACCGTGGCGCGAACCCGAACTCCGTACGAAGGTTCGTGGTGTCGAGCACGCGGCCGAAGTTCAGGAACCGGATCTGCTCGGGGGAGAAATCCACCATCCGGGCGCTGCGCAGCAGCGCCGCCAGCGGTGACACCCCGGGCCCTGGAATCGGGACGGCGATCCGCCCCGCGCGCCGGATCGCCTGGGACAGTAGCAGCACGCCGTCGCCGCCGACGTTGAACACCCCGGACCGCGGCGCGTGGACGGCGTGCTCGAGCACCGCGAGTGCATCCTCCTCGTGCAACAGCTGCACTCGGGCGTCGTAGCCGAGCACGGTCGGCACCACCGGGAGCGCGAAGTACCGGGTGAGCACGGTGTCGATGTGCGGACCGATGAAGTTGGCGAACCGCAGGATCGTGACACCGACGTCGTCGCGGCGGCGCGCGAAGCCCCGGACGTAGCTCTCGACCTCCACAGCGTCCTTGCCGTAGCCCGACGATGACGGCGCCTTGGGCTCGTTGTCCTCGGTGAACAACGCCGGGTCGCGCGAGCTCGCGCCGTAGACGGCACTGGTCGACTTGACCACCAGCCGCTTCACCGTCGTCGACTGCTGGCATGCAGCGAGCAGCTGCATCGTGCCGATGACGTTGTGCTCCTTCATCGTGCTCCGGCCGCCCGCCTCACGGGGGTTCGCGCTCACCGCGGCGTGCACCACGGTGTCGACCTCGGCGGTGGAGATGACCTGGGCGATCAGCGGGTTGCAGATGTCGGCACGGACGAACTCGGCCCGTCCCATCCGGCGCCGCAACTCACCGCGGGGCGCGACCGTGTCCACCCCGAGCACCCGCTCGATACCGGGGTCGGCCGCGAGTCGGGCGGCCAGGCTGCCCCCCACGAACCCGCCGACCCCGGTCACGAGCACGGTGGAGGGCAACACACGGCTCCCGACAGCGCCTTACTTACCCAACTTGCGCCGCTGGACGCGGGTCCGGCGGAGCAGCTTGCGGTGCTTCTTCTTCGACATTCGCTTGCGGCGCTTCTTGATCACCGAGCCCATACTCGGGCCCTCCTCGCGTGGTCGTCATCGGGTCGCGGCCTGGGGTTGGCGGCCCTCCAGCGTGCGCGGCGGGCTCCAATGGCCGCCAACGTTACCCGGCACCGGGGTGAGGCCGGGCAGCCGGTGCCACAGCGCACACCGAGAAATCAGCCCGCGTCGAAGAAGGCGTTCTCGAGGTACCGGTGCACGGCCTGCTCGGGCACCCGGAACGACCGGCCGACGCGCACCGCCGGCAGCTCACCCGCGTGCACCAGCCGGTACACGGTCATCTTGGACACGCGCATCATCCCGGCCACCTCGGCGACCGTGAGGAACTGCACCGAGCCCCGGTCGGCTTCCTCGTTCGAGGGCATGCGTCACCGCCTCATCACGTGTCACGCCGCCGGGCTTCCCCTCCCGCGGTGTCGACACGCTCGTGTTCGGGTGAGGGTAGCGGGACACCTGGGGCTCGTGCGACTCCCGTCTCGGTTGTCGCATCGAATGGCGGACCCACGTGCGGGCGGGTCAGTCTTCGTGCGCCCGCCCGAGCTGGACCGAGCGGTCCCGCGCCGCCTCGATCGCCGCGATCAGTGCCGCACGGACGCCGTGATTCTCCAGCTCCCGGATCGCCATGATGGTCGTCCCTCCCGGTGAGGTGACGGCCTCGCGCAGCGACACCGGATGCTCGCCGGAGTCACGCAGCATCCGCGCCGCGCCTGCCGCCGACTGGGTGATCAGCTCGGTGACCATCGGCCGCGGCAGCCCCAGCAGGATACCGGCATCGATCATGGCCTCGACCAGGTAGAAGAAGTACGCGGGCCCCGAGCCCGACAGTGCCGTGACGGCGTCCTGCTGCGTCTCCGCGACACGCAGCACCTTGCCGACGCTGCCCAGCAGCTCCTCGGCCACGGCGAGATGGGCTTCGGAGGCGTGGCTGCCCGCCGAGATCACGCTCATCGCCTCGCCGACGAGCATCGGAGTGTTCGGCATGACCCTGACCACCGGGACGCCCTCGGGCAGCCGCCGCTCGTACAGCGCCGTGGGCAGCCCCGCACACAGGCTGATGACCAGCGTCCGGGCGTCGATCAGCTCGGCGAGCTCCGCGAGCAGGGGCTCGATGTCCTGCGGCTTGACGGCGATGACGAGGACGTCGGCCTGGCGGGCGGCGGTGGCTGTGTCGACTGCCCGTACCCCGTAGTTCTTCTCCAGCTGGGCGGCCCGCTCGGGATAGCGCTCGGTGAGCATGAGGTCATCGGGGTTGCGGCCCGCCGCCAGCACGCCCGACAGCAGCGCTTCGCCGATCTTGCCCGCCCCCAGAACTGCGATCGTGGTCATGGCACGGCAGGGTGCCACAGCACCGGATGCGGACGGTGTCAGCGGGGGTCAGCGCGGGGTCAGCGCGAGCTGGCGAGCCTGGCAGACGATCCGCCCGCTCGAGTCGGTCACCGTGGCGTCCTCGTCGAACCAGCCACCGTGCACCGACCGCGACTCCACCGAGACCCCGAGCCAGCCGGGCGCGGGATGCGCCCGCAGCAGAGCGGTGAGCTGCACGGTGGGCGTCCAGCCGAACATGCCGAGGTTGAACGTGGTGGGCATCGCGATGTCACCGGCCAGCAGCGCGAAGAGCAGGTCGGGCTGCTCACCGCGGGGGCGAGCCCACAACCGCAGCCGGGGAGCGCCCCGGGAGGCCGACAGGAACGCGGCGCCGTCGGGGTCGAGGTAGACCTCGCACGCCCGGGTGAGCAGGAAGACCTCGCCGCCGGGGGTAGCCGAGATGTCGACGGCGTCGTCGCCCGGCGCGTCGGGCATCACCGGTGGGTCGGCCCAGGTCGGCGCCACGTCGGAGAGGGTGCCCGCGTTGACCGTGGCTTCCACGCACCCGACGCCGTCCTGTTCGAGCACCGCGCGCACCACCGCGACCGTGCGGCCCTGCTTGAGCAGCTCGGTACGCACCGAGGCCGGCCCTGGCTGGGGCGGGCGGTAGTACTGCGCCGACACCGCGACCGGGTCTGGGGTGGCCTCCTCGCAGCCCGCCATCGCCGCGCGCACCACCGGCGCCAGCAGATACCCACCGTGCAGCCGCCGGCCCACCGACCAGTCGGGGTGCAGCCGGGTGCGGTAGATGCCGTCGCCGTCCTTCTCGACCGCCGTCGCCTCGCCGAACCTCATCGGGTCGACACCAGGGAGCGAAAGAAGAAGGCGGTGTTCGCGGGGCGCTCAGCCATTCGTCGCATCAGGTAGCCATACCAGTCCGAGCCATAGGGAACATAGACCCGCACCGTGGCGCCGTCGGCGAGCAGTCGCCGCTGCTCGACCGGACGCACCCCGTAGAGCATCTGGTACTCGAAGCCGTCCGGCTCCCGGCCGTACCAGCGGGCCCGCTCCCCCACGATGGCGATCAGCCGTGGGTCGTGGGTGGCGAACATCGGGTACCCGGGCCCGGCGAGCAACACGTTCGCACATCGCACGAACGACGACGCCACCTGGTGGCTCCCGGTGAAGGCGACCTCGCCCGGCTCGGCGTAGGCGCCCTTGCACAACCGCACCCGCGAGCCTTCGGCGACCAGCGCGCGGCAGTCGTCCACCGTCCGTCGCAGGCAGGCCTGCAACACCGCGCCGACCGACGGCCAGGTCCGGCGCAACTCGGCCAGCACCCGCAGCGTGGCGTCGGTGGTGGTGTGGTCCTCGGCGTCGAGAGTCACCGTGGTGCCGGCCTGCTCGGCGGCCGCACAGATGCGTGAGGCGTTGTTGACCGCGCGCGCCTCGTCGAGAGTCTGCCCGACCGCGGAGAGCTTGACACTGACCTCGACCCGCTCGGCGAGGTGCTCGCCGTGCAGCCGGTCGAGGACATCGAGGTAGGCCTGCACGCTGGCCTCCGGACCGGCCTCGCCGGCGACCTCCTCGCCGAGGTGGTTCAGGCTGACGGCCAGCCCGTCGCCGACCAGAGCCGAGGCGGCGGACACCGCGTCCGCGGTGGTCTCCCCCGCCACGAACCG
>WHSY01000139.1:270-9102 GCA_009379815.1 Pseudonocardiaceae bacterium | reverse complement strand
CCGGTGCGAGCACGAGGGCGGCGATTCGCGCGGCGGGGGCTCCCGCTCGTCGCAGCCGCCCGACCCGCCACCGGCCGGCCGAGAGACCGGCGAGCGTGCTGCAACGCCGTCGCGTCCGGAGCAGCGCACCGGAACGGCCGACGAGGACGTCACGACTCCCTCCCACCCCGACCCGGCGACCGGGTCGAATCCGGCGACCGGGTCGAATCCGGCGGCCGCGACGGCATCGCCATCACAACCTCCGGCTGCGTCGGACGGCGACGACGAGGCGATGCTCGCCGAGGCCGCAGAGGTGGACCGCGAACCGGGCACCCGGCGCGATCCGGAGGAGGTGGCGCTGGAGCTGCTGGCCGAGCAACTCGGTGCCCGCCACATCGAGCAGCGGTGAGCACCTGCACGCGAGCCGCAGCGGCCTCGTCTGCACCTGCGCGCCACGTCCCGTCCGTGAACTCGACATGACGGGGGTGGCAGCTGCTCAAGACCCCGCTGGTGTCGAGTTCATCGACACAGTGCCCGGGGATGCGCAAACACACCGTCCAGCAGATGCGAACACACCGTCCGACAGGCGCCGACACTCCGGTCAGCCGTGCCACCAGGGGCGCAGCGGCACCTCGGCGCGGCCTCGGGAGCCGGGCCGGACGGCGAGCACCTGGTGCAGCTGGATCTCGTTGCGCTCGAAGGCCAGCCGCGAGGCTGCCATGTAGAGCCCCCAGATCCTGGCCGAGGCCTCGCCCACCTCGGCGACGCAGTCCTCCCAGTTCGCGGTGAGGTTGGCACACCAACCGGCGAGGGTCAGCGCGTAGTGCTCGCGCAGATTCTCCGAATGGCGCACCTCGAACCCGGCGTCCTGCGCCTCGGTGATGATCCGCCCGGAACCGGTCAGCTCCCCGTCGGGGAAGACGTAGCGGTCGATGAACGCTCCGGTCTTGACCCTCGCGTGATTGGTCGGGCGGGTGATGCTGTGGTTGAGCAGCCGCCCGCCGGGACGCAGCCGGTCGAGCAGCGAGGCGAAGTAGCCGGGGTAGCGGCGCACCCCGATGTGCTCGGTGAGGCCGATCGAGGCGATCGCGTCGTAGCCGTGACCTGGGGCGTCGCGGTAGTCGAGGTGGCGTATCTCGGCAAGCTCGCCGAGCCCCTCGGCGTCGATGGCCGCCTGCGCCCAGCTGGCCTGCTGCGCCGACAGCGTCACGCCCAGCGCGCTGACGCCGTGGCGCGCCGCGTGGCGCACCATCCCGCCCCACCCGCAGCCGACGTCGAGCAGCCGCATGCCGGGTTCCAGCCCGAGCTTGTCGAACACGAGCTGGTGCTTGGCCTGTTGCGCGGCCTCCAGCGTCAGGTCTGGGTGTTCGAAGACCGCGCAGGTGTAGGTCATGGAGTCGCCGAGCACCCGCCGGTAGAAGGCGTTCGACACATCGTAGTGCCGGTGGATCGCATCGGAGTCGCGGTGACGGGAGTGGCGCCATCCGGCGGCGATCCGCTGCCACCGCGGCCGGGTCTCCTGCGGTGGTGGTGACACCGGGCGCAACGCCTCCCAGCCCAGCGACCGCAGCATCGTCACGAGGTCGGCAGGCGCGGGCCGGTTGAGCCGGAATCCCTCCGCGAACGCGTGCAGGGCGGGGTAGGGGTCGCCCGGGTGGACGCCGTGCAGCTCCAGCTCACCGGTGATGTAGGCCCGTGCCATGCCGAGCTCGGGTTCGCGTGGCGTGGTGGCCAGGTAGGTGGCGCCGCGCGGGGAGGCCAGGTGCATGTGGATCGGCGCGTCGGACGGCCCCGAGCTGCTGCCGTCGTAGGCGGTGAAGCGGACCGGTATGCCGCCCTCACACAGCGCCTCCACCAGCTGGGCGAGAGTGCGTCGCTGCTGCACGTCGGTCATCGCCGCCGCACCGCCTTCCCGTAGAGATCTGCGAGCCGCCGGTCGGGGTCGTAACTGGTCTTGAGTACCCCGTAGTCCTCGCCGCCGTAGCGTGCCTCGAACTCCGCCCGCTCGTAGTAGGAGTCGGAGTAGAGCGACTTGTGCCCCTCCAGCCGGCTCACCGTGGCCTCGATTCGCCGGTTGACGTCACCGTCGGCGGCGCCGGGAGCGATCGGCACCGTCGACCAGAAGCCGATATTGACGTAGTCGCGACCCGGGTCGAGCGGGTAGAGCGGCCATCGCCGCTGCCCCCGCAGCCGCACCGGGCACAGCCAGATCGGCTCGATCGGGACGTGGTCGAGGAACCAGCCGAGGAACTCGGCGGTGCGCTCGAGCGGGATCTCGACATCCTGCACCACGCGCTCCTGCGGCCCGGAGAGCCGGTCGCTGATCCGCAGCCACCGGTCGAGCGCCACGAGCCTGTGATAGACGTCACTGCGGCGCAGCCGCGCCGGCCACAGCCGTCGCAGCAGCGGGTGCTGGGCACCGAAGGCCCGCGAGCACCAGAACCAGTCGGTGTCCCAGCGCCACAGGTAGTCGTGGATGGTCAGCAGGTCGTGGCGATGTTGCCGGATCGAGCGGTAGTAGATCTGCATCCCGGTGTAGTCGCTCGCCGAGCCGCCGTTCTCGGTGCCCGTGCCGAGCGTGAGGTAGGCCTCGGTGGCCGAGAACACCACGCCGTCGAGGTAGTCGACGCGGCCGCCGTCGAACGACCGGTGAGCCATGATCGACTCTATCGCATCGCACAGCTCGCGCAGGTCGTCGAAGCGGACGTGACGCAGCGCCACGTACGGCGGCACCGGTTCGAGCTCGATGCGCAACCGGGTGGCGTAGCCCAGCGTGCCGTAGGAGTTGGGGAAACCGGCGAACAGCTCGTCACCGGGTTCGACGGTGACGACCTCGCCGGTGCCGGTGAGCACGTCGAGCTCGAGCACCGACTCGTGCGGCAGACCGTTGCGAAACGACGCCGACTCGATGCCCAGCCCCGCCACCGCACCGCCGAGCGTGATCGTCTTCAGCTGCGGGACCACCAGCGGGCTCAGCCCGTGCGGCAGGGTCGCGGCGACCAGGTCGGCGTAGCGGCACATGCCGGCGACGTCGGCGGTGCGGCCGTCGGGATCGACGTCCAGCACTGCGCCGAGGCCGGAGACGTCCAGCCCTGACGTCGCGGTCCGCGCCCGCGCCCGGAACAGGTTCGAGGTCGGTTTGGCCAGCCGGACCGGCTCGCCGGTGGGGATCGCGCGGTAACTGGCCTGCAGTCGGTGCACCGCATCCTCGTGGTGACGCTGCGATCTCGGCTGTCCCGGTGATCCCCGCATGGTTGCACGCTACGACTGCCGGCCAGTTGTGCGCACCCTGGTGTGGCTGGCGCCCTGTGAGTGGCGATGCGAGCCCGGACTCGCATCGCCACTCACGACTTGTCCACAGCGAACCGGGGGCCGACCGGGGGCGGGTATCGCGACGGTCCGACCTGCCGGGCTCGCCGGCGTGTGACCGCCGGGTTCGAACGCTCCCGTGGGCGCCCCGGCTCGGCCCGGGACCCGGGGCTACGCTGGAGATCGTCAGCACCCCGAGCGACGAGGAGCCGGACCATCATGGTGCAGCCCGGTGGCGGCCAGCCCGACATGCAGCAGATCATGCAGCAGGCCCAGAAGATGCAGCAGCAGCTGATGACCGCTCAGGCCCAGCTGGCCGAGGCCGAGGTGACCGGCCAGGCGGGCAACGGGATGGTGTCGGTCACCCTGACCGGCGCGGGGCAGGTCAAGGACGTCAAGATCGACCCCAAGGTGGTCGACCCGGAGGACGTCGACACCTTGCAGGACTTGGTGTTCGGCGCGATCGACGACGCTCAGCAGGCCGCGCAGGAGCTCACCCAGGAGACGATGGGCCCGCTGTCCGGCATGGGCGGGGCCGGCGGCCCGGGCGGGGGCCTGAGCCTGCCCGGTATGTGACGGTCGTGTTCGAAGGTGCTGTCCAGGACTTGATCGACGAGCTGGGCAGGTTGCCCGGCGTCGGCCCGAAGAGCGCCCAGCGGATGGCGTTTCACCTGCTCGCTGCCGATCCGGCGGACGTGACCCGGTTGCAGGAAGCCTTGCAGCGGGTCAAAGAGGGTGTGGTCTTCTGCCGCGTCTGCGGCACGGTTGCGGAGAAGGAGACCTGCCGGATCTGCGCCGACCAGCGCCGTGATCCGACGGTCGTCTGCGTGGTCGAGGAGCCCAAGGACGTGCTGGCCGTCGAGCGAACCCGTGAGTTCCGCGGCCGCTACCACGTGCTGGGCGGCGCGCTGGACCCGCTGTCCGGGATCGGGCCGGATCAGCTGCGCATCCGGGAACTGCTGAACCGGATCGGGACCGACGAGATCACCGAGGTGATCATCGCGACCGACCCGAACACCGAGGGCGAGGCGACCGCGACCTACCTGGTGCGGATGCTGCGGGACTTTCCCGGGCTGTCCGTGACGCGACTCGCCTCGGGGCTGCCGATGGGCGGCGACCTCGAGTTCGCCGACGAGCTCACCCTCGGCCGGGCGCTGTCCGGCCGTCGCGCGGTCTGAGCCGGACGGCTGCCGGATGGTCACTGAAAGTCGATCATGCCTCGGAGCAGCTCCGAAGCGCCGAGGTGTAGCTCCCCGGAGGTTGGCGTGCAGGTCTGGCCCGCTCCCGCGATGGAGTCGAACAACACGCCGTCGCACCAGGCGGTGAGCAACCGAGCATGCCGCTGCGGGTCGGTCGAACCGGCGGCGGCCAGCAGGTCCGCGGCATGTCGGCGGATCACGCCACCGGCGCTGTCGTAGCGTTCCCGCAGCCCGGGACGGCGGGTGGCCTCCAGAGCGAGCTCGTAGCGGGCCAGTGTGCGGACGCGTCCCGCGTCCAGCAGGCTGGTCAGCAACAGTGCCACGACCTCGGCCAGCGCGGCGGTGTCCTCGACGGCGCGCAGCTGCGGCGTAACTGCGAGATCGGCCTCGTCCAGCGCGGTCAACCTGGTCAGCGCCAGTTCGAGCAGCGCGGCGCGGGTGCGGGCGTAGTACGAGGTCGATCCGGGTGGCACCCCCGCGATCTCGTCGACCGCGCGGTGGGTCAGGCCCCGCATTCCCCGCTCGGCGAGCACGGTGATGGCCGCGTCACCGATCAGCGCCACCCGCCCCGACATCCGCACGACCTCCTCACACTACAACTGTAGAGTAGGGTTACTACAGATGTAGGGATCGGAGGGGTGACGGTGGCGGATCGGCAGCACGCGGTGGTGGTCGGCGGGGGTATCGGCGGCCTCGGAGCCGCCCTCGGGCTTCGCCGGGCCGGGTGGCGGGTGACCGTGCTGGAGCGCGCCGATCGGTTCGACCCGGTCGGCGCCGGGATCACGCTGATGCCGAACGCGCTGCGGGCGCTCGACGCGCTGGGCATGGGCAGCGAGGTCCGCGCGCTGGTTCCGGTACAGCAGTCCGGCGGGCTGCGCACGAGTTCCGGCCGGTGGCTGTCGCGCTGGGACGGCGCGGCGGTAGAGCAGCTGATGGGTGCACCGATGGTGGCGCTGCACCGTGCCGACCTGCACCGGATACTGCGTGCCCCGTTGCCGGCGGAGTCGGTGCGCACCGGCGTCGAAGTCCTCGGCGTCGGGCAGGCGCCGGACGGGCGGCCGCGGGTGCAGTGCGCCGCCGCCGCCGCGATCGACGAGCCCGATCTCGTCGTGGCCGCCGACGGCATCGACAGCCGGGTACGCACCCAACGCTGGCCCGAGGTGCCCGGTCCGGCCTACACGGGCCTGACGACCTGGCGCGGGATGTCCCCCGAGCCGTCCGGGCCGCCCCTCGATATCGGGCGGAGCTGGGGCCGCGGTGCCGAGTTCGGCATCATCCCGCTCACCGACGGGCGGATCTACTGGTTCGGCGCCGTCGAGGCCCAGCCGGGCGTGCGCCACGACGACGAACGGGCCGCCGTTCGCGAGCGGTTCGGTCACTGGCACGCGCCGATCCGCGAGCTCGTGGATACCAGCGAGGTCGTGCTCCACCACGACATCCACCACCTGCGCACACTGCCGCGATCGTTCGTCCGCGGGCGGGTGGTGCTGCTCGGCGACGCGGCGCACGCGATGCCACCGCAACTCGGCCAGGGCGGGTGCCAGGCTCTCGAGGACGCCGTGGTGCTCGCCGCCTCGCTCGTGCGGGAGCGAGACATCGATGCTGCGCTCGCGCGCTACGACGAGCAGCGGCGGCCGCGTACCGGGGCGGTCGCCCGCAGCGCCGGACAGGTCGGGCGGCTCAACGTCCTGGCCAACCCGCTCGCGGTGGCTGCCCGCAACATGCTCATCAGGCTGACGCCCTCGGCCGTCGGCATCCGCGGCTTGGCCCGGTTCGGCCGCTGGGAGCCACCCGACATCCCCGGGCCGTCCGTACCGGAGCGGGCTGCCGGGTCGCCGTTCCGGTAGCCTGTCCCGGCAGATGGACAGCTTCGACTACGTCGTCGTCGGCGGGGGCACTGCGGGGTGCGTGGTCGCCGCCCGGTTGTCCGAGGACCCGGACGTGTCGGTCTGCCTGCTCGAGGCCGGGCCCTCCGACACCGACGAGCCCGCGGTGCTGCAGCTCGACCGCTGGATGCACCTCATGGAGTCGGGCTACGACTGGGACTACCCCGTCGAGGCCCAACCGCACGGCAACTCGTTCCTGCGCCACGCCCGCGCCCGGGTGCTCGGTGGCTGCTCGTCGCACAACTCGGCGATCGCGTTCTGGGCGCCTGCCGAGGACTTCGACGAGTGGGCCGCGCTGGGGTGTGACGGGTGGGACGCGGCGGAGATGTTCGCCCTGTACCAGCGGCTGGAGCGCAATGACGGGTCCGGCGAGCACCACGGCCGGTCCGGCCCGGTCCGGATCCGCTCGGTACCGCCCGCCGACCCCTGCGGCGCCGCACTGCTCGAGGCGTGCGCCCAGGCCGGCATACCGACCACCCCGTTCAACTCCGGGACGACGGTGACGCGCGGCGCGAACTGGTTCCAGATCAACGCCCGCGAGGACGGGGTCCGCTCCTCGGCGTCGGTGTCCTACCTGCACCCGGCGCTGGGCCGGCCCAACCTCGAACTGCGCACGGGGGTGCAGGCCAAGCGCCTGCTGATCGACCAGGGGCGGCGCGCCACCGGCGTCGAGTACCTGGCGCCGGATCTGATCCACACCGTCGGGGTCGCGGCCCGCCGCGAGGTGATCGTCAGCTGCGGTGCGATCGACACGCCGAAGCTGCTCATGCTCTCCGGTATCGGACCGGCCGAGCACCTGCGCGACGTCGGCGTCGACGTCGTGCTCGATGCGCCGGGGGTGGGGGAGAACCTGCAGGACCACCCCGAGGGGATCGTGGCGTGGGACGCGCTCGCGCCGATGCCCACCGAGTCGACCCAGTGGTGGGAGATCGGGATCTTCGCCGCGACCTCGCCCGACCTCGACCGGCCGGACCTGATGTATCACTACGGGTCGGTGCCCTTCGACATGCACACCCTCCGGCAGGGCTACCCGACCACCGAGAACGGCTTCTGCCTCACCCCGAACGTCACCCGCAGCCGCTCCCGGGGGACGGTGCGGCTGCGCACCCGCGACTTCCGCGACAAACCCCGCGTCGATCCCCGCTACTTCACCGACGAGCACGACGCGGTGGTGATGCTGCACGGGGTGCGGCTGGCCCGCGAGATCGTCAGGCAGCCCGCGATGGCCGCGTGGGCGGGTGCCGAACTCGCTCCGGGACCGGATGCGCAGTCCGACGACGAGTTGGTCGACTACATCAAGGCGACCCACAACACCGTCTACCACCCGTCGGCCACGGTCTCGATGGGCACGACGGCGATGACGCCGCTGGATGCCCGGTTGCGGGTGCGCGGGATCGACGGGCTACGGGTTGCCGACGGCTCGGTGATGCCCTTCCTGGTCGCCGTCAACCCCTGCATCACCACGATGGCGATCGGCGAGAAGTGCGCCGACATGCTCCGCGCCGATCGGTGAGCCCTGCTCCGCGCCGATCGGTGAGCGCCGCGAAGGGCCCCGTCACTGCGTCTGACGCAGTGACGGGGCCCTTCGCGGCGTTTGCGGACGGAATCAGTCGTCGTAGCGGTCGTAGTTCGCGGCCACCAGCGCGGGCTGCCGGTAGGGGTCCCTCTCGTCCTCGCACTGCACGCAGCGGCGCTGCTCCGCGCGCACGGCGCGGACAACCTGCCACTCCTCGTTGAGCCGGCGCCGTTCGGCGGCGTGCTGCCGGAACCTGCCCTCCAGCGCCTGCAGCGTCCAGGACGATCCGATCAGGGCTCCGAGACCGATCAGCAGCAGTCCCACCACTACCAGCGTGATCATCATGATCTCCCCTTTCCGGTTCGTCCCTGCCTGGCGGGTGTCGCCTGGCCGGGGGCTGCGGGCTGGTGACGCGCCTGCGGTGAATTGGTGCGGGCGGTACGAGCCCCGTGCTGATATAGTGCGTGAAGCAAGAGCTTCATGCAATTGCATGGAGCGATTTCATGAGACAACCACACTGATGGAGTAGCGATGCACCGGGCACCGACGCGGGTTCGGCGGCGGAGGCATCATGACGGCTGAGAGCGGTCCGGCGATCCCGCGACGCCGGCTCGGCACGGAGCTGCGCAGGCTGCGGGAGGATGCCGGTCTCAAGATCGAGGCGATAGCCGCCGAGCTGGAGTGCTCGGTGTCGAAGGTGAGCCGCCTGGAGACCGGTAAGGGGATCCCCAAGATCCGTGACGTCCGCGACCTGCTGGACCGCTACGGAGTGGAGGATCCGCAGCAACGGGACCGGGTCATGGGGTGGGCACGGCGGGGGCAGAGCCAGGGCTGGTGGACCGAGTACTCCGACGTCCTGGCGCCCGACCCGCACGACCCGCTGACGGCGATGCAGCTCGAGCGGTACCTGGCCCTCGAGGCGGATGCGAGGCGGATCGAGAGC
>WHSY01000139.1:0-219 GCA_009379815.1 Pseudonocardiaceae bacterium | reverse complement strand
GTCTACCTCGAGAAGGATGCGGACGTGGTGACCTACAGCTCGCTGTTCCGCTCCATCGTCGACCAGGCGCTCGACCCCGGCGCCTCGACAACCCTGATCGAATCCCTGCTCCCCTGAGGTCGATGCCCGATGACCCCCTCGCCCCCTCACCCCGGCCTGCGTTACCGGACGAGCAGCCGCTGCAGCAAGGGCGCCTGCGTCGAAGTGGCCCCACTGCCC
>WHSY01000138.1:285-9513 GCA_009379815.1 Pseudonocardiaceae bacterium | reverse complement strand
ACCGATGCGTACGGGAACAACTGGAACAAGAACACGTCGGTGTAGCCCGCGTCGTCCGTGCAGCCCGACAGGCCAAGCAGGTCGACCAGCCGACCGTGCTCGCGTGCCGGCGGCTCGGACAGGGCCGCCAGCGCGCGCAGCAGCACCACACCGGAGGCGGGGGTGTCGAGCCCGACGGCGTTGCCCACGCGGGAGTGCTTGGTGGGGTAGGCCGACAGCACCACCGCGAGCCTGCGGTCCGCGGCGGCGACGTGCCGCAGCCGGGCCAGCGAGACCGCCGTGCCCGCCACCCGGGCGGCCCGCTCGGGGTCGGCGACGTAGACGGGGATCGCGTCGTCGTCGCCGGGGGTCGGCTCCTTGAAGGAGAACGGCACCGACACCAGCCGCCCGTCGAACTCCGGGATCGCCACCTGCATCGCGGCGTCCATCGGGGACAGTGCTGCGTCGCTCGCCTCCCAGGCCGCCCGCGAGGCCGTCAGGCACAGCCCCTGCACCACCGGGACGTCCAGTTCGGCCAGCACACCGGCATCCCAGGAGTCGTCGTCACCGATGCCTCCCCCCGGCGAGCTGGTCGCGGTCCCGCCGGCCCCGCCCGCTGTTGCGCCACCCGCGGCGAGCACGGTGGCGACCAGCGCGTCACAGCGCGACAGCAGCGTGCGAAGCCCGTCTGCCTGCTCACCGTCGAGGCCCCGCAGCGATCCACAGTAGACGGCCAGCGGGTCGGCGCCCGCGGCGCGCACGGCATCGGACAGGGTGTCGACGAACGCGGTGTTGCCCGCGAGCGCGTGCGCCCGATAGAAGACGATGCCGACGGTGGGCCGCTCGTCGTCGATCCCGGCGTCGTCGATCCCGTCGTCGGTCCCGGCGGAGCGGTGCACCCCGAACTCCGGGGTGGGCGCGGGCGGGGCGAAGCCCTTCCCGGTCAGCAGCAGGGTGTCGGACAGGAAACACGCGAGCTCGGCGAGGTTGTCCGGTCCCCCGGCTACCAGGTAGCGCAGCGCCTCCGCGGCCACCCCGGCGGGAACCGTGGAGGCGGCCATCAGCTCGGCGTCAGGGGTGGCCTCGCCACCCAGGCACACGGCCGGGATCCCGGAACCCAGCACCGCGGCCAGCCCTTGCTCCCAGGCGCGCCGCCCGCCGAGCAGCCGCACCACCGCGAGATCGACCCCGTCGAGCAGGTCCGGCAGCTCGGCGGGCTCGATGCGGGCGGGGTTGCCCACCCGATAGTCGGCGCCGGACGCGCGGGCGGCGAGCAGATCGGTGTCGGCGGTCGACAGCAGCAGGATGCGCACGAATGGCTTCCTCCCCCGGGGTAACGCGCCCCGTTACCGAGGTGGCACGACAGGGCCGAGTTCCTGGCTCGCGGCGCACCCGGCATCTGGTGTGCGGCGCCGCTCACAGTGGCGCGACCGCCCCGGCTTCACACCGGAGTTCCTCGCTGTCCCCGCCGTCTGGCGTGCACATCGTAGCGGGGCGGGTTCGGCGACCGCGTCCAGGAGTAGGGCGACGCCGTGACGTCACGTCTGGTCGGACCAGGCCGGCCGCGCGGAGGGCGCGGCGGCCGGCGCGCCCGGCGGGACGAACGGCAGCCCGTCAGGCGCGCCATGCTCGAGCAGCGCGGTCAGCGCGGCGGTGTCGAGATGGGCCTCGACGAGGTCGCCGAGCAGGTCGAGCTGCGCGGCTCGGGATGTGGCGAAACTCGTCGCCGGAGCCGGGCAGAACCCGGTGCGACGGGCCAGCCAGGCTGCGCGGCTCAGCAGCGCGCGACGGAACCCGTCGTTCTCGAACAGGCCGTGCCAGTGCGTGCCCACCACGGGCCCGGAGTCGGCCCCTTCTCCCGTCCCGTCGGCGAGCGTGATCAGCGGCGGGTCGCCGCAATGAGAGACCCGGCCGTGGTGGATCTCATAGCCTGTCACCGGCTCGCCCAGTGCCGTCCCGGCGGGCCGGCCGAGGTGCTTGACCGGGTCGAAGGACACCTCGACGTCGAGCAGGCCCAGCCCGGGCACCTCTCCCGCACCCGACTCGACATCGTCGACGATGCGGCGGCCCAGCATCTGGAACCCGCCGCAGAGGCCGACGACGGGGCGTCCGGCGGCGGCGTGCGTGCGGATCGCGGCGGCGAGCCCGGTCCGCCGCAACCACGCCAGGTCGTCGGCCGTCGACTTCGACCCGGGCAGCACGACGAGGTCGGCGTCGGCCAGCCGCGATGGCTCGGTGACGTAGCGGACCGCGACACCGGGCTCGCAGGCCAGCGCGTCGACGTCGGTGCCGTTGGAGATCCGCGGCAGCCGCACCGCCGCGACCCGCAGCCACTGCCTGCCGTGCGGCGCGGCAGGCCGCCCCACGACCGCGTCGCCCGCGTGCGACAGCGAGTCCTCCGCGTCGAGCCACAGCTCGTCGTGCCACGGCAGCACGCCGTAGGTGGGCCGGCCGGTGAGTGCGCGCAGCTGCTCCAGCCCGGGTTCGAGCAGCGCCGGGTCGCCCCGGAACTTGTTGATCACGAATCCCGCGACCAGCGCCTGGTCGGCCGGCTCGAGCAGCGCGAGCGTGCCGAACAGGTGCGCGAGGACCCCGCCCCGATCGATGTCACCCACCACGAGCACCGGCAGGCCGGCGGCCCGAGCCAGGCCCATGTTGGCGATGTCGTCGCCGCGCAGGTTGATCTCCGCAGGCGAGCCGGCCCCCTCGCAGACCACGACGTCGTAGTCACCGCGCAGCCCCTGCAGTGTCTTCACCGCGACGTCGAGCAGCGCCGCCTTCCGGTCGCGGTAGGACATCGCCGAGACGCTGCCGTCGGCCCTGCCGAGCAGCACGAGCTGGGAACAGTGGTCGCTGCCGGGTTTGAGCAGCACCGGATTGAGCCGCACCGACGGCTCGATGCCGCAGGCCGCCGCCTGCAGCGCCTGCGCCCGCCCGACCTCCCCGCCGTCGGGGGTGACCACCGAGTTGTTCGACATGTTCTGCGCCTTGAACGGCGCCACCGACACCCCCTGGCGGGCCAGCCAGCGGCAGATCCCCGCAACCAGCATGCTCTTGCCGGCATCCGAGGTCGTCCCCGCCACCAGCAGCGCGCCGCCCACAGCCGATCCCCTCCGTAGTGACCCGGTCACTGTCATCATGCCTGCTGGGCTCGCTCCCGTGGGGTTTCGGGGCCCTCCCCCCGCAACCACTCACGGGGCCCCGGCGGCCCGGCGGCGTCAGAGCAGGGTGAGGATCTCGGTGCCGTCGGTCGTGACCAGAAGGGTGTGCTCGAACTGGGCGGTGCGCTGCTTGTCCTTGGTGGTGACGGTCCAGCCGTCGTCCCACAGGTCGTAGTCGATCCCGCCGAGGGTGATCATCGGCTCGATCGTGAAGGTCATGCCGGGCTCGAGCACCGTCTCCACGCTCGGCTCGTCGTAGTGCAGCACCACGAGGCCGCTGTGAAAGGACCGGCCGATGCCGTGACCGGTGAAGTCACGCACCACCCCGTAGTCGAACCGCTTGGCATAGGACTCGATCACCCGCCCGACCACGTTGAGCGCGCGCCCCGGCTTGACGGCGCGGATGCCTCGCATCATCGCCTCGTGGGTCCGCTCGACGAGCAGCCGGTCCTCCTCCGAGACGTCACCTGCCAGGAAGGTGGCGTTGGTGTCGCCGTGCACGCCGCCCAGGTAGGCGGTGACGTCGATATTGACGATGTCGCCGTCCTCGATGACGGTGGAGTCCGGGATGCCGTGGCAGATGACCTCGTTCAACGACGTGCAGCAGGACTTCGGGAAGCCCCGGTAGCCCAGCGTCGACGGGTAGGCGCCGTGGTCGCACAGGAACTCGTGGATCACCCGGTCGACCTCATCGGTGGTCGCACCGGGTGCGACGGCCTTGCCTCCCTCGGCCAGCGCCTGCGCGGCGACACGCCCGGCCACCCACATCCCCTCGATGATCTCCGACGACTGCACCCAGGGATCCGCGCTGGGGGTGGGAGCCGGCTTGCCGACGTACTCGGGGCGCGGGATCTGCGGGGGCACCGGCCGGATCGGCGTCTGCCGGCCTGGGCTGAGCGCTGTTCGCACGGGCATGCTCCCCACTGTATGCGGTGGCGGTCAGTGCGCCCGGCCACCCGAGGCGGTCACCGTGGCGTGCGGCGGTAGCCCTCGGCCAGCCCCGCCAGACCGCGCCAGCCGAGCAGCAGGATCCCCAGCACCACGGCCACGACGAGCGCGAACGACAGCGGGAGCCGTCCGGTGAACGCCGCGCGCAGGGCCAGGCCCCCGGCCACGGTGACCGGCCACACGATCAGCCCGGTCCGCAGCGTCGCCGCAGAGCGCCAGGCGCGCGCCACCGCCCACCCGGCGGCGAGCGCGACCAGGAACGGGCCCGCGGTGGCCAACAACCCGACTACCTCCGCGCCCCCGGAATGGGTACGCCGCCCGGACGCCGCGAAGGCCAGCACCGCGGCGGTGTCGGCCACTGCAGCGAAGGCGGTGCGCCGCATTCGCGGCCCGCCACGGTCATTCACCCGCGGCCCGCCGCGGTCATTCATTCGCGGCCCGCCGCGGTCAGGAACCGTTCCGCAGCCGCCACGGCAGGCCCGGAGGCCCCCGCGTCGACCACGAGCACCGCGAAGGCCAGGTCGCCCCGGTAACCGACGAACCAGCCGTGCGCCCCCGTGGCGCTGTACTCCGCCGTCCCCGTCTTGCCGTGCACGTCGCCGAGCCCGTTGAGCGCGGTGGCCGTCCCCTCGGTGACGACCTGGCGCATCATCGACGGCAGCGCGTCGCCGGCTGCCGGGGCGAGGGGCTGCCCCGGCGCCTTGGTGACCTTGGTCGGGATGCCGCGGATCAGCTGCGGGGTCGGTGCCTGCCCGCCCGCAGCGACCGTCGAGGCCACCATCGCCATCCCGAACGGGCTGGCGAGCACCTGGCCCTGCCCGAAGCCGTTGGCAGCCCGCCCGATCTCGTCCTGCGCCGGCGGGACCTCGCCGGTCAGCGTGGTGATACCGGCGATGTCGTAGTCGGCCCCGATGCCGAACTGGCGGGCGGTCTCGGACAGTTGACCCGGTTCGAAACCGGCAGCGAGCTGGGAGAACGTCGTGTTGCACGAGCGGGCGAACGCGGTGCGGAACGGGACCGTGCCCAGCTCGAATTCGTCGATGTTGGGCACCACCCGGCCGCCGATGGTGGTGGTGGCAGGGCAGTCCACCGGGGTTTGCGGCTTCAGCTCACCGGACTGCAGCGCCGATGCGGCCGTCACGATCTTGAAGGTCGAGCCTGGCGGATACCGTCCCGTCAGCGCGAGCGCCCCCTGGGTATCTGCTGGGCCGTTCTGCGCCACCGCGAGGACGTCACCGCTGGAGGGCTGCAGCGCCACGATCATCGCCGGCTGCGCGACCGGCTCCACCGCATCCTCCGCAGCGGCCTGCACCTGCCCGCTCAGTGATGTCGAGACCGTCGGTGCCGGCTTCGGCGGTCGCCCGGCAAGGGTGGCGACCTCGGCACCCACGGAGTTCACGGTCACGACGCGCCATCCGGCGGAGCCGGCGAGCCGCTCCTGCATCTCGTTGCGCACCCCGGGCAGCACTTGCGAGGCGAAGTCGCGGTCCGGCGCCAGCAATCGCTGCCGTGCGGGGAAGGTCACCCCGGGCAGCTCGTAGATCCGGTCGCGGACCGACTGGTAGTCGGGCTCACGCAGCACGGCCGCGGTGTAGGGCCGGCCATGCGGGGCGTCCGCGGCACCCTGCACGATGGACTGCTCGGTGATGCTCTCGTCGAACTGGTTCAGCGCGGCCGCCAGCGGCGCAGCGACCGCGGGTAGCTGCGCGGGGTCCACCACCACGGGCACGACGGTCTCCGCGGTGAGCAGCGGGACGCCGTCGCGGCCCATCACGGAAGCAGGGACGGGTCGCTCCACGCGCAGCTCGACGGACTGCTGCCCGCCCAGCTTCGGATGCAACGCCGCAGGGCTCCACCGCACCGCCCAGCCCGCTTCGGTGTCGGCACGCACGAGGTCGAAGCCGCCCTGGTAGCGCCACAGCCGGCCCATGCCGAGGTCCCAGGTCGCCGTAAAGGTCGTGGTGGCGGTGTTCTCGGCCGTCCGAGTCTGTCCCACGGTGGTCCGGACGCCCGCGGGTTGCAGTTCGTCACGGACCTGCCGGATCAGTTCGGTGGCGGCGGCGGGATCGTCGGTCAGCGACGCCGCGGCCACCGCGTCACCGCGGGCCAACGCCTGCAAAAAGGCCGACGCGGCGTCCTCCGGGTCGGCTCCGCCGAGGACACCGCACCCGGCGAGCGGGGCGAGCAAGACGCTGACGACGAGCAGCAAGCGAAATCGCACGGCCGCGAGTATGCCTGCGGACCTGTACTCGGGCTCACCGGTGGTCGGGTGAGCTCAGAACACCACTGGTTTCAGAACAACACCGGTCTCAGAACAACACCGGTCTCAGAACAACACCGGTCTCAGAACAACACCGGTCTCAGAACAACACCGTGGCGAACACGCCGACCTGCGCGAAGCCGACGCGCCGGTAGGCGGCGAGCGCCGGGTGGTTGAACGCGTTGACGTAGAGGCTGGCCACCCGCCCCATCGACCGCAGCCACTCGACCACGGTGGCGGTCCCCGCGGCGCCGAGACCGGTGCCGCGGCGGCCCGGATGCACCCACACACCCTGGACCTGGCCGACCGCGGCGGACATCGCCCCGATCTCGGCCTTGAACACGACCTCACCGTCCTCGAAGCGGGCGAAGGCGCGACCCTCGGCGATGAGCTCGGCCACGCGTGACCGGTACCCGGTGCCGCCGTCGGGTAGCCGTGGGTCCACCCCGACCTCCTCGGTGAACATCGCGACCGCCGCCGGCAGATAGCGGTCCAGCTCGTCATGGCGCACCGGGCGCACCAGCGGGTCAGCGGGCACCTCGGACGGCCCGGCGAGGAGCATCAGGGGCTGCTCGGAGCGCACCTCGCGGGCGGGCCCCCAGCGGGTGTCGAGTTCCGACCACAGCTCCAGCACCTGCTCGGCCGGGCCGATCATCGACGAGCAGGAGCGCGCGCGGCCGGCGGCCCGCGCCGCGAACGAGCGGATCGCGTGGTGGTCGCCCCGCAGCGGCACCATGTTCGGGCCCGAGAAGCACAGCCCCTCCAGCCGGCTACCCACACCCCAGAGCTCACCCCCGAGCCGCCACGGGTCCAGACCGAACTGCTCGACCCGCGCCGCGACCATGCACGAGACCACCGGGTCGGCGGCCAACGCCCCCCGGACCGCCGGGGTGTCCCGGTAGTCCAGCAGGCGTGCACCCGCGAGTTTCAGCACATGTCCAAGCCTGCCAGACCCGAGCAGGTGATGGGGTGCGGTCAGCCGGCCGTCACGGTCGGGGCGCCCTCGCCGGCGCCGTCCATGCTCTCGGCGAGGCGCTGCGCCTCCTCGATGAGCGTCTCCACGATCTGCGCCTCGGGCACCGTCTTGATCACTTCACCCTTCACGAAGATCTGGCCCTTGCCGTTGCCGGAGGCCACGCCGAGGTCGGCCTCGCGAGCCTCGCCCGGACCGTTGACGACACAGCCCATCACCGCGACGCGCAGTGGCACCTCCATGCCTTCCAGACCCGCGGTGACCTCGTCGGCGAGCTTGTAGACGTCGACCTGTGCCCGCCCGCACGACGGGCAGGACACGATCTCGAGCTTGCGTGGCCGCAGGTTCAGCGACTCGAGGATGCCGATGCCGACCTTGACCTCCTCGACGGGAGGCGCCGACAGCGACACCCGGATGGTGTCGCCGATGCCGCGGGACAGCAGCGCACCGAAAGCGGTGGCGGACTTGATGGTGCCCTGGAAGGCGGGGCCCGCCTCGGTGACGCCGAGGTGCAGCGGGTAGTCACACTGCTGCGCGAGCTGCTCGTACGCCTGCACCATCACCACCGGGTCATGGTGCTTGACCGAGATCTTGATGTCGTGGAAGTCGTGCTCGGCGAACAGGCTCGCCTCCCACAGCGCGGACTCGACCAGCGCCTCCGGGGTGGCCTTGCCGTGCCTGGCGAGGATCTTGGGGTCGAGCGAGCCGGCGTTGACACCGATTCGGATCGGGGTGCCCGCACCGCGCGCCGCCTTCGCGATCTCACCCACCCGGTCGTCGAACTTCTTGATGTTGCCGGGGTTGACCCGCACCCCGGCACAACCCGCATCGATGGCCGCGAAGACGTACCGGGGTTGGAAGTGGATATCGGCGATCACCGGGAGCTGCGACTTGCGCGCGATCGCGGGCAGCGCCTCGGCATCGTCCTGCGAGGGGCATGCCACTCGGACGATGTCGCAGCCCGACGCGGTGAGCTCGGCGATCTGCTGCAGGGTCGAGTTGACGTCGGCGGTCAGCGTGGTGGTCATCGACTGCACCGACACCCGGTGGTCACTACCCACCCCGACCGCGCCGACCTGGAGCTGCCGGGTGCTGCGCCGGTCGGCCAGCACCGGGGCCGGCATCGCCGGCATCCCGAGTGCCGTGCCGCTGCTGCCGTTCACGTCGGACACGAGGGGTCACCTCTCAGAGCCTTCGGAGTCATTCCGGAAGTCGGATCGGGTTGACGATGTCAGCGGTGAGGGTCAGCCCGGCGAACAAGACGATGACCACCGCGAACGCGTAGGTCAGCGGCAGCAGCTTGGTGTAGTCGACCGGCGGGCCGGCGGGACGCCCGCGAGCGTGCCGCACGACGTTACGGGCCCGTTCGTAGAGGTTGACGGCGATGTGGCCGCCGTCCATCGGGAGCAACGGCAGCAGGTTCAGCACCCCCACGAACAGGTTCAGCGCCGCGAGCAGGTACAGGAAGAAGAACCAGATTCCGGCGTCGACGGCGTCGCCGCCGAGGATGCTGGCGCCGACCACGCTGACCGGAGTCGCGGGCCGCTCCTCCCCGGAGATCCGCTCGATGAGTGGCTCGATCTTCTGCGGGAGCTGCTTGAGGCCCTCCCAGGTGTTCGCGAACATCGTCCCGGTGAAGGCGAAGGTCGCGGGCACCGCGTCGACCGGGCCGTAGTGCAGTGTCGGGACGGCGGCCGACTGCTGTGTGGCCGCGATGCCGATCGCACCGACCGTCCGGTCCGAGGTGCCACCCAGCGCGGATGCGGGAACCCGGGCGACGTCGATGAGCACCGGCTGCCGCTGCCCGTCACGCTCGATCACGAACTGTGTCGGGCCCTGCAGCGGCTCGGTTGCCGCGACGAGCTCGCCGAAGTCGTCGACGGGCGTGCCGGCGACCGCGACGATCC
>WHSY01000138.1:0-275 GCA_009379815.1 Pseudonocardiaceae bacterium | reverse complement strand
CGATCCGGTCACCGGGCCGCAGCCCGGCATCCTGCGCCGGTGCCGGGTCGCCCGGTGAGCAGGAGCCGGTCGATGCGCCGACGCACTCGCCGACCTGCCCGACCACCGCGGGTGGCGGCTCCGGCGGGGGTGCGTTGAGATTGGGCAGCCCGGTCGAGAGCGCCATCACGTAGATGACCAGGATCCCCACCACGAAGTGCGTCAGCGACCCCGCCGAGAGCACGATGACCCGCTGCCAGGTGGGGAAGCGGAAGAACGCCCGCTTGCGGTCCATC
>WHSY01000137.1 GCA_009379815.1 Pseudonocardiaceae bacterium | reverse complement strand
TCCGCGGGCTGAAACCCAGGTCAGCAGCATGATCCACTTAGCCTACGTGGCATTGTTCCCAGACCGGACTACCTCACTGACCTGGTGACAGCAGCCGGGCGCGCGACGGCAGATCGAGACACAATGGCGGCGAAGACCCGGCAGGCGGTGTCGGAGATCGTCCGGAAGCAGGCCGATCACGGTGTCACCGTCCTCAATGACGGCGAGATGGGCAAGGAGAGCTACTCGACCTACGTCCGGGAGCGGCTGTCCGGCTTCGAGGGCGAGAGCGAGACGTCGATCGGGATGCCCGACATGGCCGAGTATCCCAATTTCCTGGAGAAGTGGATGCAGGACATGGGTCAGAGCGTCCAGGGCGTGCTGGCGCCCCCGGCGTGCAACGGCCCGATCGCGGTCAAGGACCGTCAGCAGGTACAGACCGACATCGACAACCTGAAAACCGCCGGGGTCCAGGCCGACGACGTCTTCGTGTCCGCGGCATCCCCCGGGGTGGTCGCACTGTTTTTCACCAACCACCATTACCCGAACCGCGAAGAGTACGTGAAGGCCATCGCCGACGCGATGCGACACGAGTACGAGGCGATCGCCGCAGCAGGCTTCCTCGTCCAACTCGACTGCCCCGACCTCGCGATGGGCCGTCACCTTCAATTCGCGGATGCGAGTCTCGACGAGTTCCGGACCCAGGCGCGACTCAACGTCGAGGCGCTGAATCACGCCACCGCGAACATCGACCCCGACCAGCTGCGGATGCACCTGTGCTGGGGAAACTACGAGGGCCCGCATCACCGGGACGTGGCGCTCGCCGACATCATCGACATCGTGTTCGACGCGCGGCCGAATGCCATCTCCTTGGAGGCCTGCAACCCCCGGCATGACCACGAGTGGGCGCTGTTCGAGGACGTCAAACTACCCGCGGGCAAGGTGTTGATGCCCGGTGTCGTCGACTCCACCAACAACTACATCGAGCACCCCGAGCTGATCGCCCAGCGCCTCGTGCGGTACGCGAAGCTGGTCGGCAAGGAGAACGTGATCGCCAGCACGGACTGCGGCTTCGGCACGGCCGCCGGGATGATGACCGTGGACCCGGACATCAGCTGGGCCAAGTTCGACGTGATGGCCGAAGGCGCGCGACTCGCCGAACGCGCCCTCTAGCAGCTCCGCTACTCGTGAGTGGCGATGCGAGTCATGACTCGCATCGCCACTCACGGGCGCTTGCGCACGACCGGCGCCTGTCCGGTCGATCCGCGGTTGACGCCCACCAGGCCCCGCGCTCCGGGGTCCCCGCCGTAGGCCTCCTGCAGCCGGGGGCCGGCGGCCCTGACCCCGCCGTCGACGGTGACCTCCTCGCCGGTGACGAACCGGGCGGCGTCGCCGGCCAGGAACGCGATGACCTCCGCGACGTCCTCGGGCTGGCCGCGCTCGGGCCACGGCTGCGCCCGCTGCAGCACCGCGCGGGCGTCGTCACCGGCCGGGCCCAGCAGCGGCGTGGCGATGACACCGGGACAGACGGTGTTGACCCGGATGTGGTCGACGGCCAGTTCCGCCGCCGCAACGCGGCCGAGGTTGATCACCGCAGCCTTCGCGGCCGAGTAGGCCTGCGGTCCGGCACCACCGCTGAAGCCGCCGATCGAGGCCGTGTTCACGATCGACCCGCCCGCGCCCTGCTGCTGCATGGCACGGGCGCCGTGCTTGATGCCGAGGAAGACGCTGCGTACCAGCACCTCGAAGGTGTAGTCCCAGTCCTCGACCTCGATCTCGGTCAACTTGCCGAACGCACCACCCACCCCGGCGTTGTTGACCACGCAGTCGAGCGCACCGAACGACTCGACGGCGGTGGCGACCGCGCGCTGCACGTCGTCCTCCCGGCAGACATCGGTCGCCACGAACCGCGTGCGGTCGCCGTCCGCCACGTCGGCGAGCTCGGTCATCAGCTGCTCGCCTGCCGTGGCATTGAGATCGGCGACGGCAACGCTCCAGCCGTCGCGGAGGAAACGCTGCACCGTCGCCCGGCCGATCCCGCTGGCACCGCCGGTGATCAGCGCTGCGGGAGGGTGTCGCGTCATCGCCGGCTCGCCGTCGTCGTGGCCGAGACCTGCTCGCTGCGCGTGGGCATCAGGATGGTGTGGCCGGTGAGCTGGTGCCGAGGTGTGAGTACTCGTCGCGGAGGGTTCGTTTGAGGATCTTGCCGGAGGCGTTGCGGGGCAGCGAGTCGACGAAGACGACGTGGCGGGGGCGTTTGTAGCCGGCGATGCGCTCGCGGCAGTAGGCGATGACCTCGTCCTCGGTCATGGTCTGGCCCTGGCGGAGCACGACGACGGCGCAGGGGGTCTCGTCGTAGCGGGGGTCGGGGACGCCGATGACGGCGGCCTCCTGGATGGCGGGGTGGTCGGCGAGGGGGTTCTCGATCTCGGCGGGGTAGATGTTCTCGCCGCCGGACAGGATCATGTCCTTGACCCGGCCGATGATGTAGATGTAGCCGTCCGCGGTCATGCGGGCCAGGTCACCCGTCTTGCACCAGCCGTCGACGAAGGTCTCGGCGGTGGCCTCGGGCTTGTTGTAGTAGATCCCGCACACCGAGGGGCTGCGCACCCACAGTTCGCCGTCGGCATCCGGCCCGGCGTCGACCCGCTCGTCGTCGGGGTGGGCGACGCGGGCCTCGGTCAGCGGCAACGGCTTGCCGACGCTGGTGGTGTGCGTGTCGAGGTGGTCGGGGTCCATCACGGTGGACATGCCGCCGCCCTCGGTGAGCCCGTAGGCCTGCTCGAGGCGCACGTGCGGGAACCTCGCCCGCATGTGGTCGACCGCCCAGCGCAGGATGGGCGAGCCTCCGGTGGTGACATGGCCCAGATCGGGCACGTCGACCTCGTCGAGCCTCGACCACGACATCCACTCATAGATCAGCACCGGCAGCAGGAACGCGCCCGTGCACCGGCGGTGGCGCAGCACGTCGACGACCTTGTCGATCGTCAGCCCGGTCGAGCGCATCATCACCGCATGCCCGCCGCTCATGAGCACGGGCAGCACCCAGTCCTCGAACCCGCTGACATGGAACATCGGGCTGGTGGCCAGATGCACCGCGCGGGTGTCGTATTTCCAGTACATGACCTGCATCGCGCCGAACCACAGCGTGTTCGAATGCGTCCACAGCGCGCCCTTGGGATAGCCGGTGGTCCCCGACGTGTACATGATCATGCACGGGTCGGACAGCGACGGCTCGGCGACAGCCGGCTCGCTCGCGCTGCCCGCTTCGAGCACCGACTGATCCACCGCGCCCCGCAGGTCGGTGGCCCCGACGCCGTCGTGGTCGAAGACCACGCACTCGCGCACCGGCGTGTCGCCCAGCGTGGGCGCGACCGTGCCGGCGAAGCTGTCGTGCAGGCACAGCACGCCGGCCCCGGAATCGGACAGTGCGTAGGCCAGCTCCGCACCGGAGAGCCGCCAGTTCAACCGCACCGCGACCGCCCCCAGCCGGGTGATCGCCAGATACAACGCCCAGTACTCCAGGCAGTTGTACAGCAACATCCCCACCCGGTCGCCCGCACCGACGCCCCGATCGGCCAGCGCGTTGGCATAGCGGTTCGTGCGCTCGGCCAACTGCGCATAGGTCCAGGTCTGGTCGTTCTCCAGCGACACCGCCGGCCGGTCGCCGCCACCGGCCCGCGCCGCCTGCAGCACGTTGCGCGTGATGATCCCGGTGAACATGGCACCTCCGCCTCGCACTGGTCGGCCCTCGGCTGCGGGCCGACCGTACTGTTAAACTGGACACGTGTCCAGACCACGGGAGGGGGGAGAGGATGGCCCCGCGAACGTACGGCGACCGCACGCTGTCACCCAACCAGGAGTTCCGGCGGACAGAGATCCTCGACGCCACCACCCGGCTGCTGCGCACCCGGGGAGTGGCCGCGTGCACGGTGCGGGCCATCGCGAAGGAGGCCGGTACCAGCAACGGCGTCATCCACTACTACTTCACCGACGCCCAGGAGCTCACCGACCTCGGGTTCCTGCGCCTGGCCCAGGACTACTACGAGCACATCCGCGGGCAGGCCGCCCAGATCCCGGACCCGGTCGAGGCGCTGTGGCACACCGTCGTCACCTACGTGACGCCCTGGGGGGTGCACACCAGCATGCCCCTGCTGTGGTGTGAGTACTACGTCGCCGCCATGCGCACCAAACGCCCCGACGGCGTCGTCGCCACCCAACAAGCCATGACCGACCTGTTCGCCTACGCCCTCGAACGGGTCTCACCCACCCTCGTCCGGCACGCCGCGGCACTGACCCGGCATGTCACCGGGGCCGTTCTCAGCCAACCGCAGGTGCCTGTCGATCTCGGCGACCTCGTGGGCGAGATCGCGCGGATCATCGAGGTGCCGGCACCCGACACCACGGACTTCAGCTGCCGCGAGGACGACTGCTCGTTCCACTCCAGCGACCCGGTGCGGCGGCAGCGGCCGGCGTGATCCGGGTCACGCGGCGCGAACAGACGAAGGACGAACGGAAGGGATCGCAAAGATGCACGTAGGAATGTCGTCGATCTTCCAGGGCTTCGGTGGGACGCTGTCGGACAAGGAGGTCTACGAGGCTGACCTGCACCTGGCCGGGCTGGCGGAGCCACTGGGGTTCGACTCGATCTGGGGCGTCGAGCATCACTTCACGAACTACACGATCTGCCCTGACATCCTGCAGTTCCTGACCTACATGGCGGCTCGGACCTCGAGAGTCCAACTCGGGTCGATGGTCGCTGTGTTGCCGTGGCACGACCCGTTGCGGCTGGCGGAACAGATTCTCATGTTGGACAACATGTCCGACGGGCGGCTGGTGCTCGGCATGGGCCGGGGCACGGGCAAGGTGGAGTTCGACGGGCTGCGGGTCTCCATGGCAGAGGCCCGCCAGCGGTACAAGGAGTCGGCGGAAGCCATCCTCGAGGCACTCGAAACCGGTGTCATGGAATACGACGGCGAGTTCGTGCAGCAACCGCGGACTCCGCTGCGGCCGTCGCCATGGCGTTCGTTCCGAGGCCGCACCTACTCCGCCAGCATCTCGCCGGAGTCGGCCGAGATCATGGCCAGGCTGGGCACCGGGGTACTGATCATCCCGCAGAAGCCCTGGAACCACGTGCAGCAGGACTGCGAGAGCTACCGGAGCACCTACCGCGCCGCCATCGGCGGGCAGCCACCCGCACCGATCTGCGCCGGCTGGACGTTCGTCGACGAGAACCCGGACCGGGCCGAGGAGCTCGCCCGCCGCTACATCGGCCGCTACTGGGAGTCGATCGTCGAGCACTACGAGTTCGACAAGCCTCACCTGAAGGACACCCCGGGTTACGAGTTCCACTCGCTGATGTACGAGCGGCTCACTGCACCGGGCGGGATGGAGAAGATGACGGACTTCTACGTCGACCTGCAGGCATGGGGCACGCCGGACCAGGTGTACGAGAAGATCAAGAGCTTCTGCGAGCTCACGGGATCGGACAGCTACGTCGGCGTGTTCCGTTATGCCGGCATGCCACTCGACGAAGGCGAGCGCAACATGCGGCTGTTCGCCCGCGAGGTCATGCCCGAGCTGCGCGGGCTCACTCCCAGCGCAGCGCTCGCCTACGCTGACACGGCATGACCGTCGGCGGTAGGGTCACCGCGACCATCCGGCCGGGGAGAGCGTGTGAACTTCAGCTACAGCCTGACCGAGAACGTCCGCCGATTCCCCGACAAGGTGGCCGTCGTACACGGTGACACGCGGCTGTCCTACCGCGAGCTGGACGACCGCGTCAGCAGCATCGCGCACGAGCTGCGTGCGGCCGGCACGGGTCCCGGCTCCCGGGTCGCGCTGCTGCTGTGGAACTGCGCCGAGTTCGTCGAGGCCTACTACGCCTGCATGCGGCTGGGAGCCAGCTGCGTTCCGCTGAACTACCGGCTGGCGGCCGAGGAGCTGTGCTACGAGCTCGGCCACAGCGCGAGCTCGGTGCTGTTCACCGAGGAGTGCTTCCACGACACCGTCGAGTCGATCACCGATCAGCTTCCCGAGCTGCGGTTGGTGATCACGACGGCGACCAGCGCGCCGGGCGGCTGGCGGCGCCACCATGATCTCGCCTCGCACCCGGGCGTGACGGTCGCCGACGAGCCCGCGGCGATGGACGACGTGCAGCGCATCATGTACACCTCGGGCACCACGGCCCGGCCCAAGGCCGCGATGACCACGCACGGCCAGGTCTACTGGGGGGCCGTCACGCGGGCGCTGGAGTTCGGGCTCTCCTCGGCCGACGTCAGCCTCACCGTCGGCCCGCTCTACCACGTCGGCGCGCTGGACACCTTCACCACGCCGATGCTGTACCTGGGTGGCACCGTGGTCATCCACTCCCGGTTCGAGCCCGAGGCCGTGGTGCGCGCCATCCAGGATCACGCCATCACGAACTGCTGGCTCGCACCCACCATGCTCAACATGATCTTCCAGTTGCCGGACGTGACCAGCTACGACACCGACTCGCTCCGCGTCGTCATCGGCGGCGGGGAGAAGGCGCCGCTGCCGCTGCTCGAGCGGCTGGCGCGCGACTGGCCGACCGTCGGGTTCTACGACGTCTACGGGCTCACCGAATGCCAGGGGCTGGCGACCCACCTGTCCCCCGAGCGGGCCCGGGACAAGGCCGGCTCGGTCGGTCTGCCGACCCGGGGGCGGGAGCTGCGCATCGTGGATGACGCGGGACGCGACGTCGCGCCCGAGCAGCCGGGCGAGGTCCTCGTCCGCGGCCCGGTGGTCTTCCCCGGCTACTTCGACGCGCCCGAGGCGACGGCGGACACGCTGCGGGACGGCTGGCTGCACACCGGCGACGTGGCACGGCGGGACGACGAGGGCTTCGTCTACATCGTCGACCGCAAGAAGGACATGATCCTCTCGGGTGCCGAGAACATCGCGCCGGCGGAGGTCGAGCGGGTCATCGACGAGCTCGCGGAAGTGCTGGAGGTCGCGGTGGTGGCCATGCCGGACGAGCGCTGGAGCGAGGTGCCCGCCGCGTTCGTCGCGCCCCGGGCAGGCCAACGCATCGACGTCGACACCGTCGTCGCGCACTGCACGCAGCGACTGGCCAAGTTCAAGGTGCCCCGGGTGGTCAACGTGGTCGAGTCACTGCCCCGCACCCCGTCGGGAAAGGTGATGAAGTGGGTACTGCGCGAGCAGCTGCCCACCACGTAGCCGGACCGCACGGGCACCACCCGCGCGTCACCCTCCACCATAGGCGCACTCATCGTGGTTCCGGTGCCGATGGAACCACGATGAGTGCGCTTATGGTGCGGTGCCGCGTGTCAGTTCCAGATCCGGTGCGCCACCTCGCCGACGAGCTGCAGCTTGGCTTCCTGTGAATTGACGCTGAGCTCGTTGCCCGCCTCCATCGAGGCGAAGCCGCACTGGGTCGACAGTGCCAGCCGGTCCAGGCCGACATACGATGCCGCCTCCTGGATACGGCGCGTCACCTCATCACGATCCTCGACGGCCTCGACCTTGGTGGACACGAGCCCGAGTGCGGCGACCTTGTCCGAGGGCAACTTGGCCAGCGGTGCGAAGTCACCCGACCTTTCGTCATCGTATTCCAGGCTGAAGATGTCGTAGTTCGTCGCGAGCGGGAACAGTTTCTCCGCGAACTCGCCGTATCCGCCTCGCGCGAGGTACATGCTGGGTGCGTTGGCTCGGCAGACATGGAGTGCGAACGTGACACCGGGGATGGGGGCGGCGACGGAGTTCACGAGCTCGATTCCTTCCGGCACGACCCAGTCCGGCGACAGGCCCACCGACTCCCAGCGCCGTCGCTGGGACTCGTCGGCAAGGACCTGGATCAGCTCGGGCGCGTCGATCTGGATGTACTCGCAGCCGAGTCGCGCGAGTTCGAGTGCTTCCTCGCGGATGATTGCGGCACCATCCCGGAACAGATCGTAGGGGTCGTCGTATGCCTGTGGGGAGTACTCGGGTGACCACAGGAAGTTCAGCAGCAGCGGGCTGGACAGCGTGGCCTTGACGGGAGCGCGCGACCTCGCACGTGCGTAGACGAACTCCTCCGTGGCGAGCATGCGCTTGCGGCTGATCTTCCCGGTGACCGTCGTCGGCATGCTCAGTGTCACCGTCTCACCGGTGTTCACGTTGTGCAGGTCCAGCGGCGGCGACGGTATGTCGCTGAGACCGTTCAGCTCCTTGAACACGTGATCCGAGAAGATCTCGCGGCGCATCTCGCCGTCTGTGACGACATCGACCCCGGTGGCTTCTTGCAGTGCGATGGCCTGGTCTACTGCGAGGTCCTCGAGTCGCTTGAACTCAGCGGTCGAGATCTCCCCCGACTTCCACTGCGCCCGAGCCTGCTTCAGGTACTCGGGACGCAGCAACGAACCGACGACATCCGCGCGATATACAGTGGTCATACTCACACCCTCCCATCGTTGTGGCGATCTACTCGGTAGGACTGCTTTCAGAAAAGCTCGAAGTACTCGCGGTGCTCCCAGTCGGTGACCGTGGCCGCGTGCTGTTCGGGGTCGGCTTGGTCGTCGAGATATGTCTGGTAGCGGGTGACCTCGCTGCGCTTCATCGTGACCATGTAGTCGACGAAGGCGTCGCCGAAGGCCCGGCGGAAGAAGTTGTCGGCGTCGAGGGCATCCACGGCCTCGGCGAGGCTGGTCGGCAGCACCGCCCGGTCGGCGGCGTACGGATCCTCGCTCATCGGACCCGGGTCGATCTTGTTGGTGATGCCGTCCAGCCCGGCCACCGCCTGTGACGCGATGTAGAGGTACGGGTTGGCGGCGGGCTCGCCGACACGGTTCTCGATGTGGGAGGCCTCGTCACCCGGCGAACTCATGACGCGGATCATGGCGGCCCGGTTGTCGAATGCCCAGGTGACGCGGTCCGGTGCCAGCGAGTAGGGCTTGCGGCGCCGGTACCCGTTGACGGTGGGCGTGGTGAACGGGGACGCGGCGATGGCGTGGTCGAGGAGCCCGCCCACGTAGTTGCGCCCGAGCTTGGACAGCGGCTCACCGCCGTCCGGCACCATGGCGTTGCGGCCGGTGGCCCGGTCGGTGACCGAGCTGTGCAGGTGCCACCCGCTGGCGAAGAATCCCGGCACCGCCGGCGAGCACATGAAGGTCGGAAGATACCCGTTGCGCCGGCAGCTCTGCTTGACGGCGTTGCGGAACAGCACGGTGGCATCCGCCGCGGCCAGCCCGTCGAGCACGTCGAACGTCGTCTCCACCTGGCTCGGGGCCCACTCGTCCTCCAGCGACCGCAGCGGTAGGCCCAGCCCGAGCAGGTCTTTGCGCAGCGGCCGCAGCACGTGGTCGATCTCGTCGAGGTGTGACTCCAGCAGGTAGCTGTAGCCGCGGGCCAGCGGCGCGACCTCGGGCGGTGTGCCGGGACTGCCAGGGCCGCCGAGATCACCGGAGGTCAGGCGGTCGTCCAGGATTCTCGTGATGTACCACTCCATCTCGATGCCGGCGACGAAGTCGTACCCGGCACTGCCGACCTGCTCCAGCGCTGTCCGCAGGATCTGCCGCGGGGCGAACGGGAACGGGGACCCGTCCCGCAGATACAGGTCGCACAGCACCCACCCC
>WHSY01000136.1 GCA_009379815.1 Pseudonocardiaceae bacterium | reverse complement strand
GCAGTGCGGGCGGCCGGGTCGCGTGCCTGACCGTCCCCTTCGAGTGACCCCCGGCGCCCGTCCGGCGGTGATGCTGGCGCAGCGTCCGAACGGCTGATAGGACGCGGGCACGTCGAGGCCGTCGAGAGGAGCGTGTCGTGAGGTGGCTGGCCAGGTGGATACGGCGGCACCGGTTGCTGTCGGTGCTGGTGGCGGGACTCACCGGGGCAGGGATCGGGTGGCTGCGAGCGGGGGGCCGGGGGTCGACCGAACCTGTCGGGCCCCCACGGGCCGCGGCCGGGCCGCACCCGGCGATCGCCGACCTGGACACTCCGGCCATGGGCATCCCCCGGGCCGAGATAGCCGCGGAGCTCGCCCGCGAGCCCCGCCCGGTGGCCCCCGGCGCGGTCGGTGTGGTGCCCGGGTCCTATCCGGCGTCGGCGCAGCCGCAGCAGGACGGGTCGTCCCCGTCCCAGGAGTACACGGTCAAGGGCAAGGAAGGCTCGAAGCTGTGCCACGGGCCGTCCTCGCCGTACTACACGCGCACCAAGGCGGACGTGTGGTTCCGCAGCGAGCAGGACGCCGTCGCGGCCGGCTTCCGCGCGTGGAGCCGCAGCCGCTGAATCGGCGCCGCACATCAGAGCTCATGCTGTGGACAGGTCGTGAGTGGCGATGCGAGCCAGGGCTCGTATCGCCACTCACAGCCGCGGTAGCGCTAGACGGTCCAGGTGTCCTTGCCGCGCAGCAGGGCTTGCAGGTCGCCTGGCTTGTCGTTGCGAGCCTGGTCGACCTGGGCGCGCACGGCGTCGTCGTAAGTGGGCCGCGACACCGAGCGGAACACACCGGTCACGGTGTGGTTCAGGTCCTGGTCGGACAGCCGTGACAGCACGAACGCCAGGGCGTGGTCGGTGGCGTCGTGCACGACGATGTCGCGCTCGGCAACGTCGTCGGTCTTCGCCACGGCCAGCCCGAAGCCGTCGCGGACAACGGCGTAGCTGCCCGCGCCGTCCTCGTCGGCGGGCCCGAACCGGATCGGCTCGCCGTGGGTCACCGGGATCAGCCGGCTCTCGGCGTCATCGCCCTTGCGCAGCACGTCGAACGTGCCGTCGTTGAAGATCGGGCAGTCCTGGAAGATCTCGACCAGCGAGGTGCCGCGGTGCTCGGCGGCCGCGCGCAGCACCTCGGTGAGGCTGCGTCGGTCGGAGTCCAACGCGCGGGCCACGAAGGTCGCCTCGGCGCCCAGCGCCACCGAGACCGGGTTGAACGGGTGGTCCACCGAGCCCATCGGGGTCGACTTGGTGACCTTGCCGACCTCGGACGTGGGGGAGTACTGGCCCTTCGTCAGCCCGTAGATCCGGTTGTTGAACAGCAGGATCGTGAGGTTGACGTTGCGGCGCAGCGCGTGGATCAGGTGGTTGCCGCCGATCGAGAGCGCGTCGCCGTCACCGGTGACCACCCACACGCTCAGGTCGGGCCGCGAGGTGGCCAGCCCGGTCGCGATCGCAGGCGCCCGTCCGTGGATGGAGTGCATCCCGTAGGTGTCGAGGTAGTACGGGAACCGCGACGAGCAGCCGATGCCGGAGACGAACACGATGTTCTCGCGGCGCAACCCCAGGTCGGGCAGGAAACCGCGGACCGCGGCGAGGACCGCGTAGTCCCCGCAGCCCGGGCACCAGCGCACCTCCTGGTCGGAGGTGAAGTCCTTCGCCTTCTGGGGGTCGTCGGTGGTGGGAACATCCGCCAGGCCCAGCCCGACGGTGCCCTCTCGCTGCTCGGCAGCCGTTGTCACGCCTGCACTCCATTTCCGGTGTTCGACTTCACTGTGTCGGCCGGCATGTCGGCCAGCACGTTCGTCAGCACGTCGGCCAATTCCTCGGCCTTGAACGGCAACCCGGCGACCTTCGTGTAGGACATCATGTCGACGAGGTAACGGGCGCGCAGCAGCATCGCCAGCTGCCCGAGGTTCATCTCCGGGCACACCACCGCACGGTAGCGACCCAGCACGTCGCCGAGGTTGGCCGGCAGCGGGTTGAGGTGGCGCAGGTGTACGGCCGCGACGTCCCTACCCGCGTTGCGCACCCGGCGGCAGGCCGCGCCGATGGGGCCGTACGTCGAGCCCCAGCCGATCACCAGCACGTCGGCGTGCCCCGAGGGGTCGTCGACCACCACGTCGGGGACGGGGATGCCGTCGATCTTGCCCTGCCGCAGCCGCACCATCTTGTCGTGGTTATCGGGGTCGTAGGAGATGTTGCCGGTTCCGTCGGCCTTCTCCAGGCCACCGATGCGGTGCTCGAGGCCGGCGGTGCCCGGTACCGCCCACGGCCGTGCGAGGGTCTCCGCGTCGCGCAGGTAGGGCCAGAAGTCGCCGGAGCCGTCCGGGGCGTTGGGCTCGCGGGTGAACTCGACGGACAGGTCGGGCAGATCGGTCACGTCGGGGACCAGCCACGGCTCGGATCCGTTGGCGATCGACCCGTCCGAGAGCAGCAGCACCGGGGTGCGGTAGGTCAGCGCGATGCGCGCCGCGTCCAGCGCTGTGCCGAACGCGTCGCCAGGGGACTGCGGCGCGATCACCGGCACCGGCGACTCGCCGTTGCGGCCGAACATCGCCTGCAGCAGGTCGGTCTGCTCGGTCTTGGTGGGCAGCCCGGTCGACGGGCCGCCCCGCTGCACGTCGACGACCAGCAACGGCAGCTCCAGCGCGACTCCGAGGCCGATCGTCTCCGCCTTCAGGCCCAGTCCCGGGCCCGACGTCGTGGTCACGCCCAGCGCGCCGCCGAAGGAGGCACCCAGCGCAGCGCCGACCCCGGCGATCTCGTCCTCGGCCTGGAAGCTGGTGACGTCGAATCCCTTGTGCTGCGACAGCTCGTGCAGCACGTCCGACGCCGGGGTGATCGGGTACGAACCGAGGAAGACCGGCAGCCCCGACCGCTGACCTGCTGCGACGATGCCGTACGCCAGCGCCGCGTTACCGGTGATCTGGCGGTAGGTGCCCTGTTCGAGCTTGGCGGGGGCGACCTCGTAGCTCACGGCGAACGCCTCGGTGGTCTCGCCGTAGTTCCAGCCCGCGCGGAAGGCCAGGATGTTCGCCTCGGCCAGCTCGGGACGCTTGGCGAACTTCTCGTTCAGCGCCCGCTCGGTGCCGTCGGTGGGCCGGTGGTACATCCACGACAGCAGCCCGAGCGCGAACATGTTCTTGGCGCGCTCGGCCTCCTTCTTCGACAGCCCGGTCTCCTCCAGCGCGCCCCGGGTCAGCTGCGCCATCGCGACCTCGTGCACCTGGAAGGAGGCCACGTCGTCGCCGTCGAGCGGGTTGTCGTCGTAGCCGACCTTGCCCAGGTTGCGCTTGGTGAACTCGTCGGTGTTGACGATGAGGATCCCGCCGGCAGGCAGGTCGGTGATGTTGGCCTTCAGCGCCGCCGGGTTCATCGCCACCAGCACGTCGGGCCGGTCACCCGGGGTGAGGATGTCGAAGTCGGCGAAATGCAGCTGGAAGCTCGACACACCGGGCAGCGTGCCCTGCGGTGCGCGGATCTCGGCCGGGAAGTTCGGCAGCGTCGCCAGGTCGTTGCCGAACGCCGCTGCCTCGGAGGTGAACCGGTCGCCGGTCAGCTGCATCCCGTCACCGGAGTCACCGGCGAAACGGATGACCACCCGCTGCAGCTGGCGGATCTCCTCACCGGAGTCTGCTCGCTGCGAGGTGGTGGTCTCTGAGGTCATCGTCTCGTTCCTGCGTGGTGCTCATGTCTACGCCGACAGTGCTAGTCGCGCTACCCCCGATCTTCACTCCACGGGGGCAGCAACCCAGCCTAGTGCCGACGTGGTGTCACGTCGGTTCTGGATCGAGGTCTGGATCGCGGGAGTGACGAGGCTCACTCCCGGAGCGACCGCCCGTTCCGGACGGTGTGTTCGCCGATGACCTACGCCGCAGCACCGCACCGGAACCACCGGCGCGTCCGGCACGTTGTCCGGGCAGACCCGACCACCGGAGGTTGACCGCAGTGCACAGGCACTTCAACGGGCTGAAGACCGCGCTGCTGCTCGGTGCCCTGAGCGCCCTGGTGGTACTCATCGGCTCGTTCTTCGGCCGCGGCGGTCTGCTCATCGCCCTCGTGCTCGTGCTGGGCATGAACGCCTACGCCTACTTCAAGTCCGACACGATCGCGTTGCGCGCGATGCGAGCGCGGCCGGTGTCCGAGGCCGAGCAGCCGGTGATGTACCGGATCGTGCGCCAGCTGGCCACTGACGCGCGGCAGCCGATGCCGCGGCTGTACGTCAGTCCCACGCAGGCGCCCAACGCGTTCGCCACCGGGCGCAACCCGCGCAACGCCGCGGTCTGCTGCACAGTCGGGATCCTCGAGCTGCTCGACGAGCGGGAGCTGCGGGGGGTGCTCGGCCACGAGCTGTCCCACGTCTACAACCGCGACATCCTCATCTCCAGCGTTGCCGGTGCACTCGCCGGGATGGTCAGCGCGCTGTCCAACCTGGCGATCTTCGTCAGTCTGTTCGGCGGCGGGGACGAGGACAGCCCGAATCCGCTCACGATGATCCTCATCGCGCTGCTCGGCCCGATCGCCGCGGCGATCGTGCAGATGGCGGTGAGCCGGTCGCGCGAGTACCAGGCCGACACCTCGGGTGCCGAGCTCACCGGCGACCCGCTTGCGCTGGCCAGCGCACTGCGCAAGCTCGAACGGGGCACGCAGGTGGCACCGTTGCGACCCGAGCCGGCGCTGGCGTCGCAGTCGCACCTGATGATCGCCAACCCGTTCCGGCCCGGCGACAGGATGGCGAAGTGGTTCTCCACCCACCCACCGCTGGCCGATCGGGTGCGGCGGCTCGAGGACATGGCGGGCCGCCAGCTGCCCTGGTAACCCTTGCCACCGGCTGCGTGCGGGGCTTCAGGCTCCGGCGCCGGCCGCGCGAGCGATGTCCATGACGTACTCGCCATAGCCGGACTTCGCCAGCTGCGCCCCGAGCTCGTAACAGGACTGCGCGTCGATGAAGCCCATCCGCAGCGCCACCTCCTCGAGGCACGCGATCCGCACGCCCTGCCGGTGCTCGAGCACCTGGACGAACTGGGCCGCCTCGAGCAGCGCATCGTGCGTCCCGGTGTCGAGCCAGGCGAAGCCGCGGCCGAGGTCGACGAGCTGTGCGCGACCCTCGCCCATGTAATGCAGGTTGACGTCGGTGATCTCGAGCTCCCCGCGCGCCGATGGGCGCAGCGCGCGGGCGATGTCGACCACGTCGTGGTCGTAGAAGTACAGCCCGGTGATCGCCCGGTCGGAGCGCGGCACCGCCGGCTTCTCCTCGATGGAGATCAGCCGGCCCTCGCTGTCGGACTCGCCGACCCCGTAGCGCTGCGGATCCTTGACGGGATAGCCGAACAGCACGCAGCCGTCCAGGGACGACGCGCAGCGACCCAACGTGCCGGAGAAGCCGGGACCGTAGAAGATGTTGTCGCCGAGGACGAGCGCGACCGGGTCGTCGGCGATGAAGTCGGCGCCGATGAGGAAGGCCTCGGCGAGCCCGTTGGGCTGGGGCTGCTCGGCGTAGTCCAGCTGCAGGCCGAGCCTCGAACCGTCACCGAGCAACCGGCGGAACAGCGGCAGGTCGGTAGGGGTGGAGATGACGAGGATCTCCCGGATCCCCGCGAGCATGAGTACCGACAGTGGGTAGTAGACCAGCGGCTTGTCGTAGACCGGCAGCAGCTGTTTGGAGACGGCCTGCGTCAGTGGGTGCAGCCGGGTGCCGCTGCCCCCGGCGAGGACGATGCCCTTCACCGGCGCTCGACCATCCACGGGCGGGGTGCGACCGACCAGTGGCTGTACCCGTCACACCGATTCTGATCCGGCATCGCCTCACTCGTCGCTTCTACTCACTCGTCGCGCCGGCGCTGCTCGCGTAGCTCGCGCCGTACCCGCTCGACATTCCACCGCATGTGACCGCCGGGGGTTGTCAGGTCTGGCACCAGCAGCTCCGCCTTGACCCATCGGTGCAACGTGCGCACGTCCACGCCCAGCTCGCGGGCGAGCACGCCCGTCGGTACCAGCTTCCCGACCACGACTCTACGATGACGGTCGATCACCGCCGTTGACCCACGATTGTCGCGCTTGCCATATCTCACCTAGACTTGCCTATGCTTCTCCCCAAGGCCGGCGACCCGTACCCGTCTACCAGGTACGTGCGGCGGCTGACGGCCGCCAACGGGTGGCAGCGGGAGCTGATACCCGGTCGGCACGGCCGCCCGGTGGCGATCGTCGCCGTGCGTGTGGGTCCGTGGTGGACCGACAGTGGGCGATCGAGGGCGAGGATCGCTGCATCGCCATGCGCCACCGCACCCGCGGCGACAGTGAGCTGAGTAGCGCGGAGGTGAGCACGGACGGCGAAGCCGCAGGTGAGAAGCGTCTTCCTGCTCGGTCTCACCGATAGTTGGTGAATTGCAGCGCCACGCCGAAGTCCTGGGCCTTGAGCACCGCGATGACGGCTTGCAGGTCGTCGCGCTTCTTGCCCGTGACGCGCAGCTGGTCTCCCTGGATCTGGGCCTGCACGCCCTTGAGCTTCTCGTCGCGGACCGCCTTGGCAATCTGCTTGGCCCTGTCCTGGCTGATGCCCTGCAGGATCTTTCCCGTGGCCCGGGAGACCTTGCCCGACGGCCGGGGGTCGCCGACCTCGAACGACTTCAGCGAGATGCCGCGCTTGACCAGCTTGTTCTTGAGTACGTCGAGAGCGGCCCGGCACCGCTCGTCGGTCTCGGCCTCGATCGTGATGGTCTCCTCGCCCGACCAGCTGACCGAGGCGCCGGTGCCCCGGAAGTCGAAGCGTGTGGCGATCTCCTTCGCGGCCTGGTTGACCGCGTTGTCGACCTCCTGCCGGTCGACCTTGCTCACCACGTCGAACGACGGATCCGCCATTGGCCGCCTCCTCCCGCTCGTTGCTGCGCCGACCGTACCGGCAGAGCCCCCGTCGGCCGCCGCCGCGCGGATGTGTATCCTCACTGCCGGCCGGTTCGCCCGGTCATGGTCCAGGCGGGTTGCCCGAGTGGCCAAAGGGAGCGGACTGTAAATCCGCCGGCATCGCCTTCCAAGGTTCGAATCCTTGACCCGCCACCCAGCCACATCGGCCCCCTGACCAGCACCAACAGGTCAGGGGGCCGATCTTGTGGCGTCCGGCGCTGTCCGGCGCTGCCCGACTGTATCGATGGCCTGCCGCTGCCTCATGACCTGCCGAATCTTACATCGCCCGAACAGGCGTTCGAGGTGGCGGCGCGCCGTCTGGGGATGCGCTACGGGAGAGGCGTGCCCCTGGTGATATAGGACGCGCCACCCCCTCCGAGGAAGGCCATCGAGCTCTCGTTTCGCCGGGCATGGAGGGCGTGGCCGCACACCACGCGATTGCCTCAGGTGCACGCCGGCCCGCAGCGTGACGACATCTGGCGCATTCTCGGCGCGAGCGCTGGGCGCAAGCACAGCTACCTCGCCGAGTGGGTCGCTACGGGCGGGCCTGAGTTGGAGCCGCGAGTCCGGCAGGACTGGGGGCTCGACGAGATCGGCGAGCAGCTCGCCGATAAGACACCGGAATCCCGGCCGAGGCTTGGAACGACCTGGCGCAGGCGTTCATCGACGGGCTCGGCGAGGAGCACATACGGCGCTCCGGGCGGTAGCACACACAGCGTTCAGTCGCCGCTTGCACAACGATGTTGCTACGTGTCCGGAACGGGAACGCGTAGCGGCGACGACGGCGGCGCCCCTGGGCCTAACGACAGCCGTCCCGCAGGGGATCCTTGAGCGGACAGGTGCAGACGTGCTGTGAAGTGGTGCTGACTACTCGCCGACGAGGCCGTCGATCGACACAGCCAACGCGCGGAGCAGGTCAGCGTGACCGTTGTGACGGGCGTACCCCTCGACCATGTGGGTGAGGATCCAGCGGAGGCTGGGGGCGTTGTCGTCCGGCCAGCGTCGACTTGCCACTCGGTCCAGGCCGCCGTCCGACGCCGCCCGCTCCGCGGATCCTCTTCGGCCGACGGGCCGCCAAGGTGGACTCCTGCTGGTGCCAGCCAGCGGTTTCGTCACCACCAGGAGCCGAACAACCAGTCGGCCCTGCAACGCGAGATCGAGACGGCCCACGTCCCGATCGGGCTCCTCGCCTACATCGAAGACATACCGGCCGGGTGGACCCGCGTGGTGCCGCGCCACACCCTTCCCGGCGTGTGCAGCAACCGAGCGCTGCAGCGAATCCTGGAAGATGACGAATCGGCGTGGTGGGTCGCGTGCTTTGCGGTACGCCCCGAGCACCGAGGCTCGGGTGTGGGCATCGCTCTGCTGGGAGAGGCGGTGGACTATGCAGGCAGCCACGGAGCCTCGGTGCTCGATGGCCACCCAGTCGATGTCGAGCGGCTACAGGCCAAGCCTTCAGCGTCGGCGGTTTTCACGGGCACCATGGCGATGTTCCAGGCTGCGGGGTTCACCGAGGTTGGCCGTACATACCCCAGCCGTCCCGTAATGCGTAAGCACCTGAGTTGAGCCTGTCCGATAGCCGACCGCGATCCGGCGCGGGGCTGCCGTCCTGGCCTCCGTGACTCCGTTGTCGCTTGTGCTCCAAGCCGGCGCCCCTTCCTTCAGAAACGGTCGTGCCCGGCAAGCCATCCCACAAGCCGAATGTCTTCCGGGGCACTTGGAACCCGCGTCTTGAAGGAACCTGTGCGCGGTTGGGTGAATCAGGTCGGCGTGAAGACGAGGCGGTTCTGGAGGATGGTGGCGCCGGGGCCGACGAGTTCGCGGACCGCTTCACGGCGGCCGGCCATCGTCATCAAGAGAGCTTCGGCCGTCCCCCGAGCCTCAGGGCCTTTGCCTCGGGTCCAGTCGAGGTCGGTGGCGATGAGTCGCACGCCTCGGGCGGTCCAGAACCCACGCAACGGCGGAGCGGTGACCGCGAACGGCAGCGCGTAGAGCAGACGCTCGGTCGGTATGGTGCGCGGCATGCCAAGTGGGCGGCGGATGTCCTGATGGTGGATGAGACCGTCGACCAAACCGACACCACCGCCGAACCGTGCCGTGGCGCCGCGCGGCTCGAGGTGGCTGTGCAGGAACTCGAGCAACGCCTCGGGGCTGCGGTGACTGTAGTCAGCGAGCGCGACGTCGTTCAGGTGGCGTGGACGAAGCCGCGCCCTGGCGAACCGCTTGACGAAATCAGCGGTGCCGTGTTCCTCGTAACTGATGACATGGGCGACCACGTCGCGGACGCGCCAACCTGAGCAGAGGCTGGGCGCGTCCCACTGTTCCGGTCGCAGCATGTCGAGGAAGCCAGCCAGATCGGCTCGCTCGGCGCGAGCCATCGCCATCACGTTCAAGCGCTGCTCCAATTCGGGTGCGGCGGCATTCTCAGCCGCCCTCGACTAACAGTGCGGCGTACCGGGCCAGGTAGAGCGGCCATCCGGCCTCGTCGGCGACGCCGTCGCGGACGGCCTGCCAGCCGGGGCCGTGCCGGTCGATGTAGCGGTGCTCAAGCTCCACTCGGGTGCGCTGCGCCGATTCTACGATCCACCGGACCTCGACCCAATGCCACGTAGGCTAAGTGGATCATGCTGCTGACCTGGGTTTCAGCCCGCG
>WHSY01000135.1 GCA_009379815.1 Pseudonocardiaceae bacterium | reverse complement strand
GACGCGACGCCCGCTGAGAAGCGCACGATGCTGCTCGAACTCTACAAGCGGGTCATCAACGGGGTACTCGACCTCGGGTTTCCCGTCAGCCTGCATTTCGAGGCCCCGTACGGGACCAGCGCACCAGCTTTTGAGACCTTCGCCGCGATGCTCGACTACTGGGCTCCGGACACCGTGTGACACGCGATTCATCGGGTGACGACTCGAGCCGAGCAGCCCATGCCGCCGCGGGTCAGCGACCAGGCCAGCGCGCCGGTGGAACCGGCGGCACGGTGGTCGGTGCCGCCGGTAGCGTGCCCGGTTATGACGTCGAACGGGGTCCACGCCAGCAGTGACGCCTACGTGCGCGAGTACGCCGCCGCCGACCCGATCGGCGCCACCTTCATGGGGGTGGGTGGGCACGACGACCGCATGACGGACTACTCACCCGACGGCTTCGCCGACCGGGCCCGGCTGGCCCGTAGCGCCCTGGCGCAGGTGCGGTCTGCTCAGCCCCGCGACGACACCGAGGCGGTGGCCGCGGACGTGTTCACCGAGCGCATCGGGCTGGACCTGGAGATCCACGACGCCGGGCTGGACATGGCGGCACTGAACATGATCGCGAGCCCGGTCCAGGACGTCCGCATGGTCTTCGACCTGATGCCGACCGCCACGACCCAGGACTGGGAGGTGGTCGCGCGGCGGCTGGCCGGTGTTCCCGGCGCGCTGGCCGGGCTGAGCGCCTCGCTGCGGGTGGCCTCCGACGCCGGCAACAGCGCGGCCCTGCGGCAGGTGCGCCGGGTCGCCGCGCAGTGCGAGACGTGGTCGGGCGGCGTGCAGCCGTTCTTCGACGCCCTCGTAGCGGGTGCAGACGGGGTCCCGGATTCGTTGCGGGCCGATCTGCAGGAGGGCGCCGTGGCGGCATCGGCGCGCCGCCCGGGTCGTGGTGGACATCGGGATGCACCTGGAGCTGCAGATCCCGAGCGGGACGGGGTTTCACGAGGGGGAGCGGTGGACGCCGGAGCTGGGCCTGGAGTTCATGCTGACGCGGACGATCGCCGACCCGGCCCACGTGCACGACGAGATCGATCGCTACCTGGGTTGGCCGGGTCAGGCACCCTCCTACAAGCTGGGTGAGCGGTGCTGGCTCGCCGCCCGCGAGGACGCGCAGCGCCGCCACGGCGCCGACTTCGACCTCGTGGCCTTCCACCGGGCCGCACTCGAGATGGGTGCGATGGGGCTCGACACGCTCTCGGAGCGCCTCGCTGCGGTGTAGCCGACTCCGCTACCCCTGCTGCCGCTGCTACCCCTGCTGCCGCCGCCGCCGCTGCCGCCAAGGGCACCCTCACGGCTTCGGATGCAGTGAGGGTGCCCTTGACGGCGACCAGGCGGCCCTCGGATGCAGTGAGGGTGCCCTTGACGGCGACCAGGCGGCCCTCGGATGCAGTGAGGGTGCCCTTGACGGCGACCAGGCGGCCCTCGGACGCAGTGTGAGGGTGCCCCTGACGGCGACCAGGGGCGGTGCTGCGAACTACAGCGGCAGGTGCCGGCCGAGGACGGCGAACGGCCGGGGGTCACCGGTGAAGCGGTAGTCGCGGAGCAGGTCGACGAAGCCGGCGCGGTTGTACAGTCGCCACGCCCTGGTCGGGCCCTCGGGCGTGGACAGCAGGACCTTCGGAGCGTCCACAGTCGACAGTAGCTGGCGGAGCAGGGCGTAGCCGATGCTCTGACCCTGCGAATCGGGGTGTACATGCAACTCGGTGAGCTCGAAATAGTCGGTGAGCCAGCGCTGCGCGACGTCCTGATCGGCGGCTTCGAGCCCACGTCGCACCTCGTCGTGCCACCACTGGCCGGGCGCCCCCCGGTAGCCGTAGGCGATGCCGACCAGAGTGTCGCCGCCGAACGCGGCGGTGCATCGCCAGCCGGTACGCAACATGTGCTCCAGCCACATCGGGCTGCGCTGCCGCGCGGCACCCGGCGGGTAGCGCATGGCCGTGACGTAGATCTCCAGAGCCTCAGCCAGCAGCGGTCGCAGCTCAGCGGCGGTGAGACCGACGAGCCGGACACCGTGCCTTGCCGGCATCGCGGTCATGACGCCGCTTCTGCGGCGGTGATCACGGCCGCCGGGTCGTTACGAGACTGCACACGCACCATCAGACCACGCGGCGCCTGCGGTCGCTCGTACACCTTGAGCGGGGCTTGACGGGGGACAGGAGCGAAGGGTTATTCTTCGGTCTGATCGAACACATGTTCGATCAGACGGCCCGGTGGCGGGGCGGGGGAAGCGCGCCGCCACCGGGCACCGCCCACTCCGCCTGACGTGTCGTTGTGACTGGGTCGCCGCCGCCGCGACCGGAGGTGGCGGTCCTTACGGCGGTCGCACCGTGCCGTGACCGTCACGGCCCGCGAGACACCGGTGACTGGAGGCCGACATGTCCGCTCCCACCCGCGCTGCCCCGCCCGGAACCACCCGCCCGCGGCAGGGCTCGGCCATCGCATTGCTGCAGCAAGCCCGCCAGGGACTGCTCGAAGCGGAGTACGCACCCCGCCCGGCAGAGCGCTATGCCGGAGCGCACCTGGCGGCATTGCGGGCGGCCGCGGCAGTACTCGCCGCGCGGGCTCGGCCACGCCGCCGGTCACGGCCGACAAGCGCCTGGACGCTGCTCTCCCGCGTCGCCCCCGAGCTCGCCGAGTGGGCCTCCTTCTTCGCCGCCGGCTCTGCGACCCGGGTCGCCGCACAGGCAGGTGTCACGCGGCTGGTGACACCGCGAGATGCCGATGACCTGGTCCGCCAGGCGGGGCAGTTCCTGGTGCTGGCCGAGCGCGCGACGGACGGGACCGGTCGATGAGCGCACCCATCCCACTCATAGATCACGGCCGGATGCTCGACGTGGTGGGTATCGAGGGCGAGCTGTTGCTCGATGCGGCGGGTCGGGCCCTGCCGCATGCCGCGCACAATCCGGTGCCCGGCTGCCCCGGCCTGACACTGGGTGAGACGGTCCGTCATGTCGGTGCGGTCCACCGGGTGACCCGGCAGTGGGTCGCACACGATCAGCGCCCCGAGCAGTGGCAACGTGCGCCGGTCGACGGGGATCTGGTGACCTTCGTGCGCAGCGGGCTTTCCGAACTGGTGACGGAGCTGGAGCGCCACGATCCGGCCGCGCCTTGCGACACCTGGTGGCCTGCAGACCGCAGCCACGGCTTCTGGCGTCGCCGCATGGCACACGAGACGACCGTGCACCGCGTCGATGTGCAGGCTTCGGCAGGCATGACGGTGGACCCGATCGACGATCCGGTCGCCCTCGACGGCATCGATGAGGTGCTGTTCCTCTGGTTCGGTCACCGGCTGGGGCAGCTGGGCATGACCTCCCCGCAGCCGGGAGCAGTCGGGATCAGTGCAGGCGGCCGGTACTGGCTCGCCGTGTTCGAGCTGGGCCGGTCGACGGCACGGAGGATGGCGGAAGCGGATTTCACGACCGCCGATGCGGTCGTCAGCGGGGAGGCTCTGGCGGTCTACCTGTGGATGTGGGGCCGAGCGCCGGATCAATCCGTGAGCATCTCGGGCGAGCCCGACGCCGCCGCACAGCTGTGGGCACTGCTTCGCCCGGCTACGCAATAGTCTGCTGCTCGTGCACAGTCGACAAGGTCCTCGCCGACCAGCGTCCGTGAGAGCGGCGTCCGCGAGCGCCACGGAGGCGGCCGGCAACCACATCGTGGACGGCGGCCACCGAGTGCCCAGCACACCACGTGCCCCCCAGGGCACGCTGCCCTCAAACGGCTGGTGAGTCAGGCGCGCAGCCGCAGTCCCTGGGGGGTAGCCCGGAACCCGGCCTCGCGGAGCAACTCGGCCAGCTCGGACGCGAGGGCGGCCTCGCCGTCGGCGCGGTGCACCGACAGCGACCCGAGCCAGCCCTGCTGCACGGCGCCCGCCAGTGCGGCCACCGCCGCGCGCAGCACGTCCCGCTGCTCGGTGAACGACAGCAGCGACCGCCCGCCCCGCTCGACGTAGAGCACCGCGACGCCGTCGACCAGCACGACCAGTGCACCCGCCTTGCGTCCGGGCCGGTGACGGACCTCGCCGACCGTCGGCGGCCACGGCAGCGCGGCACCGTGGGGCTGTGCCGGGTCCGCCGCCGCGAGCACGACCGCGTCACCGATGCCGCCGGCCGCCGAGCCCAGCGCGCGGAGCCGGTCGATCGCGCCCGGTACCGCGAACTGGGCGGCGCCGAGACCTTCGACCACGTAGCCGCGCCGGCAGCGGCCCGATTCCTCCAGCGCGCGCAGCACTTTGTAGACGCCGGCGAACCCGCCGCTGATCCGCTCGGTGTCCAGCGCGCCGCGGGTGAGTACGCCATGCCGTTCGAGCAACGCCTCGGCTCGGGCGTGCGTGCGCCGGGTCTGATCGGGCTCGGGTGCCGGTGTCAGCGACCAGCGCCCGCCGGCGGTGGGTGGACCGCCGCGGGCGGGCATCGACGGGCGGCCCGAGCGCATGCGGGCGTAACGGCCGCGCGGGGCGCTGCGGCGGGGCTTGTGCGCCGCACCCCGGCCCGTTACCAGCGCGCGTAGCGGGGCCAGCGAATCGTTGCTGACCAGACCGGCCCACACCAGGTCCCAGACCGCGGTGACCACGTCGGTGTCGGCCGGGGGAGCCTCGCCGTCGGCGATCAACGGTGCTGCCGCCCGGTCCGCGAGCTGCCGGAAGAACAGCGCTGACCCGCCCATATTGTCTGCTTCCGGTTCCCAGCCGAGGGCCCCGAGCACGGCACGGTGCAACGGGGTCGTGTCGAGGTGCTCTTCGAGGTCGGGCAGCAGCAGGTCGGCGACGTCGGCCGGGGCCAGCGCGATCCAGCCGTCACCCCCGGCCAGCGAGCCGCAACCGGTCCAGATCACCTCGCCGGCAGTGGTGAGCTCGTCGAGCAGGGCGGGGGAATAGCCGGGCAGCCGGCCAGGCAGTACGAGCGACTCCAGCGCGCTGGCCGGGATCGGTGCACCCGCCAGCTGCTCGACGACCCCGAGCACGTCGTCCGGGGTCGGGGCCCGTCGCAGCGATCGCCCGCTGACGCCGTGCCATGTCGGCAGGAACCGCCCCAGCGCGGCCTGCTCGACCGGCTCGACCTCGGCGCGCAGCCGGGCCAGCGATGCCCGCCGCAACCGGCGCAGAACCTCGGCGTGGCAGTACTCGATGCCCCCACCACCGGCCTCGACCGGCCGCAGCTCGCCGCGCACCAGCTGCCCCGACCCGGCCATCCGGTCGAGCACCGAGCTGACCACGGCGATGCCCAGCCCGAACCGTGAGCCTGCGGCTGCTGCTGTGAACGGGCCGCGTGTCCGTGCATAGCGCAGCAGGAGGTCACCCATCGGGTCGGGCACCGGCTCGGTGAACGCCTCGGGCACCCCGACCGGCAGCGCCGTACCCAGCGCGTCGCGCACCCGCCCGGCGTCCTCGATCACGACCCAGCACTGCCTGCTCGCGATGCGCACCCGAATCACCCGGCGCTGCGCCTCGAGCTCGGCCAGCCACTCTTCGCGCACACCGCGGGCGGTGGCCTCGTCGGTGTTCAAGTCACCCAGCGCGCGCAGCAGGTCGGCGGCGCCCTCGACATCGTGGGGCCGGCGCTGCGGGTCGAGGCGTTGCAGCTGGGATTCGACGTCGGCGAGCACCTCGGGGTCGATCAGCTCGCGGATCGCCTCGGAGCCGAGCAGCTCGGCCAGCAGCGTGGAGTCCAGGCTCAGGGCAGCGGCCTTGCGCTCGGCCAGCGGCGCGTCGAGCTCGTAGAGGAACATCCCGACGTAACCGAAGAGCAGTGACCGGGCGAACGGCGAGGGCTGTGGGGTGGTCACCTCGACGACGCGGACCCGCCGGGAGCCGACGTCGGACATCAGCTCGCGCAGCCCGGGCAGGTCGTAGACGTCCTGCAGGCACTCCCGCATCGCCTCGAGCACGACAGGAAACTGCTCGTAGCGCGATGCCACCGCGAGCAGCTGCGCGGCGCGCTGGCGCTGCTGCCACAGTGGAGTGCGCTTGCGGGGGTCGCGGCGCGGCAGCAGCAGCGACCGCGCGGCGCACTCGCGGAACCGGGAGGCGAACAGCGCCGAGTTGCTCACCTCGGCGGTCACGAAGTGCTCGACCTCGTCCGCGTCGAGCAGCACGTCCTCGGCGCCGGGCAGTACCTCGGCGCCGTCCGAGTCGAACGCATCCGGCAGCCGCACGACGATGCCGTCGTCGGCCGACGCGACGTGCGCGTCCACCCCGCGCCGCTCCCGGAGCCGGGCCGCGACGGCCAGCGACCACGGGCCGTTGACCTGCGCGCCGAACGGAGAGTGCACCACCATCCGCCAGTCGCCCAGCTCGTCACGGAACCGTTCGACGAGCACGGTGCGGTCGTCGGGGACGTGCCCGGTGGCCTCACGCTGCTCGCGCAGGTAGCCGAGCAGATTGTCGGATGCCCAGGCATCCAGTCCGGCCATCTCGGCCCGGCGGCGCGCTGCGTCGGCGTCGGCCGCGGACAACTCGCGGACGAAGGCGCCCAGCGCGCGACCGAGTTCCAGCGGCCTGCCGGGCGCATCGCCCTTCCAGAACGGCATCCGTGCGGGCTCGCCGGGCGCCGGCACCGCGATGACCCGGTCGTGGGTGATGTCGAGGACCTTCCACGACGTGGAGCCGAGCAGGAACGTGTCGCCCACCCGCGACTCGTAGACCATCTCCTCGTCCAGCTCGCCGACCCGGGATCCGGGCGCGCCGTCCTCCGAGCCGGGGGTCATCACGGTGAACAGTCCCCGGTCGGGAATGGTGCCGCCGGAGGTGACGGCGAGGCGTTGCGCGCCGGGCCGACCGCGCAGCTCGTCGTTGCTCCGGTCCCACACGACGCGCGGGCGCAGCTCGCCGAACTCCTCGGACGGGTAGCGCCCGGCGAGCATGTCGAGCACGGCGTGCAGCGCGGAATCCGGCAGCGCGGCGAACGGCGCCGCGCGGCGGACCAGCGCGGCGAGGTCGTCGACGGTCCACGAGTCGAGGGCGACCATCGCCACGACGTGCTGGGCGAGCACGTCGAGCGGGTTGCGCGGGTAGCGAAGCGACTCGATGGCTCCGGTGCCCATCCGCTCGGCGACCACCGCACAGGAGACGAGGTCGCCGCGGAACTTCGGGAACACCACACCGCTGGAGACCGCGCCGACCTGGTGGCCGGCGCGGCCGATCCGCTGCAGCCCGGATGCCACCGTCGGTGGCGCTTCGACCTGCACGACCAGGTCCACCGCACCCATGTCGATGCCCAGCTCCAGCGACGACGTGGCCACCACGCACGGCAGCGTGCCCGCCTTGAGCTCCTCTTCGGCCACCGTGCGCTGCTGCCGCGACATCGAGCCGTGGTGCGCCTTGGCGATGATCTCGGGAGCCCCGCCGGCCGAGCCCGCCTGGCCCATGAGCTCGGCGGGCGCCCGCAGTGGTGCCGGTTCGGGTGCTTCGGGTGGTTCGGCGGCCAGCTCGTTGAGCCGGGAGGTCAGCCGCTCGGCGAGGCGCCGCGAGTTGACGAAGACGATCGTCGAGCGGTGCCGGCCGACCAGCTCCAGCACGCGCGACTCCACGGCGGGCCAGATCGACGTGCGGCGCTCGCCACCGGCGGCGGACCCGTCCACCTCCCCGGTGGGCTCGCCGAGGGCTGACATGTCCTCGACCGGAACCTGGACGCTGACCTCGAGGGCTTTCGGCGCCTCGGGTGCGACCACCCGCACCGGCCTGCCACCGGCCAGGAACGCGCTGACCTCCGCCACCGGGCGCACCGTCGCCGAGAGCCCGATCCGCTGCGCCGGGGCCTGCAGCAGCGCATCGAGTCGTTCCAGCGACAGCGCGAGGTGCGCGCCGCGCTTGGTGCCCGCGACGGCATGCACCTCGTCGACGATCACCGTCTCGATCCCGCGCAGCGACTCCCGCGCCGCCGAGGTGAGGATGAGGAACAGCGACTCGGGGGTTGTGACCAGGATGTCGGGGGGTGTGCGGGCGAAGCTACGGCGCTGCTCGGCGGGGGTGTCACCGGTTCGCATCCCGACCCGGATATCGGGCTCGGACTGCCCGAGCCGGTGCGCGGCCTGTCGGATTCCCGTCAGCGGGGACCGCAGGTTGCGCTCGACGTCGACGGCGAGCGCCTTGAGCGGGGAGACGTAGAGCACGCGGCAGCGGCGCTTCGGGTCCTCCGGCGGCCCGGTGACGGCGAGCCGGTCGAGTGCCCAGAGGAACGCCGCCAGCGTCTTGCCCGACCCGGTGGGGGCGACGACCAGCGCGTGCTCCCCTTCGGCGACCGCGCCCCACGCACCCTGCTGGGCTGCGGTGGGCGCCTCGAATGCCCCGGCGAACCATTCCCGGGTGGCGGGGGAGAACAGGTCGAGTGCGGCCACGCCTCCATGATGGACCGCGGCACCGACAGAACGCGGCGCAGCGTGCGGCTGCGAGCCAGCGACCGGGTCCTGATCGCCGCGAAGGGCACCGTGACGGCAACCGTGGCAGTGCTTCCAGCCGTCAAGGGCACCTTCACTGCATCCGCCGCAGTGCAGGTGCCCTTCACGGCATACCGCGGGGCTGATCGGCGTGGCCGCGGTCGCGTGCTGTCGGTGGCTCCGAAACTCGTGTTCGGTGTCAGCCCGCTAGGGGTATTCGCCGTGCCCGGATGAGGCCAGAATTGGGGGTGTGGAGCATGAGATAATCCCGCTACACGCGCCGTTCGACGTGGTGCTACGCGGGTTCGACCGGCAGCAGGTGCTCGATCACATCGAATCCCTGCAGGGTCATCTCGACCTGGTCGAATCCGACCGGGACGCGGCGGTCGCCCACGCCGACGACCTGCGCAAGGAGGTCGAGTACCTGCGCAGCGAGGGTGCGGCGCTCGAGCACCTGCGCCGCGAGGCAGGCGAGCTGGCCGAGCAGCGGCAACGGCTGTACAGCTCGCCCCTCGCCGGTATCGGCGGGCGGATCGAGCAGATGTTGACGCTGGCGGAGCAGGAGGCCACCGAGACGCGCAGCCGCGTCGAGCAGGAGGCCACCGAGCTGCGCAGCCGCGCCGAGCAGGATGTCGCCGCGCAGCGCGAGCAGGCCCGTGCCGAGACGGAACGGCTGTCGCGCGACACCGAGCAGCGGTGCGAGCGGCTCGAGGCGGCGTCGCTCCAGCGTCGCAGGCAGGCCGAGCAGGACAGCGAGCGCGAGATCGCACGCCGGCACGCCGAGGCGGACGCTCGGATCGCCGACGACGAGCAGCGCAGCCTGGCGGGGCTGCATCTGATGATCCGCACTGTCGGCGAGCAGCTCGCGTGCCAGGTGAGCGAGGTGCGGCAGGAGGTGGACACGCTCACGCGGGTACGCGACGAGGTCTCCGAACAGCTGTCCGCGGCGAGCTGGATGCTGACGGAGGCGATCGGAAGGGTTCAGGCAACCCGCGCGAACCAGCTCGACGACCTGCCCGAGACCGTGCCCGCGCAGCGGCAGACCGACACCGATCCGGACAGCCGGCATCACCACGCGGCCGAGGTGGCGTAGTCGGCGGGGAGGCCGCCGTCACGACCGGCTGCCCACCTAGTACTACAGGGCTAGATCGTTCTACTGGTGGTGATAGTCGCTGGTCAGGGGA
>WHSY01000134.1:9655-9957 GCA_009379815.1 Pseudonocardiaceae bacterium | reverse complement strand
GACGGCACCCTCGCGCCGATCGTCGAGGACCCGTCACGGGCGCTGCCCGGCCAGGAGTCGGTCACCGCGCTGCGCGCGTTGGCCGAGCTGTCCGCGACCACCGTCGCCGTGATCTCGGGCAGGGCGCTGCGTGACCTGGCGACGCTGTCCCGGTTGCCGTCGGAGATCCACCTCGTGGGTAGCCACGGCTCGGAATTCGACGTCGGCTTCATCCATGACCTGGCGCCCCACGCCAGGGAGCTGCGCGAGGACCTCTTCACCGCGCTGAGCCGCATCGTCGACGGCGCCGAGGGGATCAGCCT
>WHSY01000134.1:0-9645 GCA_009379815.1 Pseudonocardiaceae bacterium | reverse complement strand
CGGCAGGCGGAGCCCGCGGTCGCCGATCGGGTGCTCGAGGCCGTCCTCGCCGGACCGTGCCGCTGGGACGGAGTGCAGGTCACCGAGGGCAAGGCCGTCGTCGAACTGGCGGTCGTGCAGACCGACAAGGGCCAGGCACTCGACGTGCTGCGCCATCAGGTCGCCGCCACCGCCGCGGTCTTCCTCGGTGACGACGTCACCGACGAGAAGGCCTTCGCCCGGCTGCACGGCCCCGACCTGGGGATCAAGGTCGGGCCCGGTGACACGCAGGCGGACCACCACGTGGACACCACCGACAACGTCGCGCGGGCGCTGGCGTTCCTGCACGAGGAGCGCCGGACCTGGCTCTACGGCGAGCAGGCCGTTCCCATCGAGCGCCACAGCATGCTGTCCAAAAGCGCGCCGGTACCGACGGGGGCGTCGCTGCTCGATCCGGTACCGCAGCTCCAGCACTGCCACCCGGCCTCGGGTGGCGAGCGCGACGAACCGTCGCATGGCCCCGCGCGCGTCGGGCTCGCTCTGCGCCACATCCAGCACCGTGTCGGCACGTGAGGTCCGGGGTGGATCGGTGACCGCGATGATGTGCTGGAAGGCTCGCGAGCGGTGTACGACCAGGCCCGGTTGGGACACGGCCGAGCGACCGTAGGGGACGGTGACGTGGATCGGCGCGTCGGGGTCGATCGCCAGCATCCGCCATTCCTCGGCGGCCGTGCGATGGCTCAGTACCGCTCGCGGACCGGCATAGAGCGATGACGCGATGAGGCCCGCCGCACGATCGACAGGCCCGGTGAACGTCGCGTAGACCCGCGGCAGCACCCTGCGCCAACGTTGGGCGGCGACGTTGGCTGCGACCACACCGGCGCCGATGCCCAGCAGCCGGAGCTGATCGGAATCCAGCAGCCCGTGCTGGTCACGGACCCATGCACGCCACTTGCTCTCGAGTTCTGGCGGGAGGCTGCAAGGGAGCCGGGGCAGCTGATCGTTCGACATGCCGACCGACATTCACAGGTGATCGGCTCACCGTCATGTGGCCCGCTCCGAACCTGTGGACAACAGACCAGTTGTGGACAAGTCGTGAGTGGCGATGCGAGCTATGACTCGCATCGCCACTCACAGCGGCGAAGCCGCACTATAAGCCGGAGAACCAGGGGGCGTCGGCGACCTTGGCCGGCCCCGAGGTCTGCCCGATCATCAGCTCGGTGGGCAGCGAGATGCTGCGGCAGCGGCCCTCGGCCCGCTCCAGCAGCAGCCGGCTGGCGGCGCGGCCCTTCTCGCGCACTGGCTGGCGCACCGTGGTCAGCCCGATCCGCTCGGCCTCGGGAATGCCGTCGAATCCGGTGACCGTGACGTCCTCGGGAACCCGCAGCCCCCGGCGGCGCAGCTCCTCGAGCGCGCCGAGCGCGAGGATGTCGGAGGTGGCGGCCAGCGCCGACAGCCCAGGGTCGTGGTCGAGCAACTGGGCGGCGGCCGATGCGCCGGATTCGACGGTGTGGTCGAAGCGCTCCACCACCCTGACGGCGGACCACTCCTCGGGACCGAAGGCGTCCTGCAGCCCGGCCAGCCGGGCCCGCTGGACGTGGAAGTGCGCCGCATGTTGGCGGGCGACCTCGACGAGCCCGTCGTTGCGGTCCCGGCCCAGCCGCATGCAGATGACGCCGACACGGCGGTGCCCGAGCTCGATGAGGTGACCCCCGAGCCCGGCCATCGCACCCCGGTCGTCGATGCCGACGTGGTCGACACCCTCGAGGATCGGCTGGTCGCACACGACGAGGGGCAGCGGGCGTTGCTGCACGGCCGCGAAGTGGGGGTCGTCATCAGGCACGGAGTAGACGACGAAGCCGTCGACGGCGGCGCGGTGCACCGCAGCGGCGGTGTGCGCATGATCGGCCTCGGGGCTCGCCGGCACCATCAGCAGCCCCTGCCCCGCCTCCTCGCAGCCCAGCGCCAGGCCCTCGAGGAAGCCGACCGCCGCAGGGTCGCGGAACGCGTAGGACAGCGCCTCGGTGAACAGCAGGCCGACCGCGCCGGCCTGGCGGGTGCGCAGCGACCGGGCGACCGGGTCCGGGCCGGGATAGCCCAGCTGGCGGGCCGTTTCCAGCACCCGTTGCCGCAGCTCGGGAGAGAGCTGGTCAGGGCGGTTGTAGGCGTTCGACACCGTCGTCCGGGACACCCCGAGCTCGGCCGCCAGCGACGCGAGCGTCGCGGGGCGCCGCAGCTTCGCCGACCGCGCCATACAGTGACGGTAACGGTTCAGAAGAACGCCCGGAAGTTGGGCACCCCGCCCGCCCGGATCACGCTCACGGCTGACCACCGCACGCGGTGATGCGACGCGCTGTGTGGGGACTGGGCAGGCGTTACATCGACGGGTGCCACCCGGCCCAGTGGTACCGCGGGTCCCTGACGCTCTAGAGTGGTGACGACAACGGTTTCCATTTCTTGATCGCCCCGGGGAGCGCCCGCAATGACCCCTCGCACCCCGCGCCGGGCGCCGGGCACCCCGCGCCGGGCGCCGGGGGCCGCGCCGGCCGGCGCGGTGCAGGTTGTCGTGGTGCTGGTCATCGTCGTGCTGGCCGCCGGCTGTGGCTCGACGGGCGGCGCGGCAGGAGCCCCGCACGGTGACGGGCGGCCGGCTGTCGTGGCCTCGACGGACGTCTGGGGCAGCGTCGTGCGGGCCGTGGGAGGCGACGCCGTCGACGTGCACTCGATCGTCGACGATCCGACGGCCGATCCGCACTCCTACGAGAGCACGGCGTCGGATGCGGCCGACGTCCTCGGCGCTGACCTCGTGGTGTTCAACGGCGGTGGCTACGACCGGTTCATCGCACAGATCCTGGCCAGTGCCGACCGTGAGGTGCCCGCTGTCGAGGCCGTGGCGGTGGGCGGCACGGTGGGTGTCACGTCTGACAACGAACACGTCTGGTACGACCTGCCCACCGTCGAGGCGGTCGCGCAGCGAGTGGCGCAGCAGCTGGGGACGCTCGACCCGGCGCGGGCCGCGACGTTCTCCGCCAACGCCGAGGAGTTCGGCCGCGAGATCGACGCGCTGACCGGCCGGGTGTCGAAGATCCGGCAGCAGCACGAGGGGGCGCGGGTCGCGCTGACCGAGCCGATCGCGTCGCACCTCATCGAGGCCGCCGGGCTGACCGATGCGACCCCGCCGCAGTTCGTGCAGGCCGTCGAGGAGGGGACCGGCCCGCCTGCCGCCGCCGTCGCCGAGACCCTGCAACTGCTCTCCGGCCGAGGGGTCGCGGTGCTGGTCGTCAACCCGCAGACCGAGACACCCGTGACCAGGAAGGTCCGGTCGACCGCCGAGGCCGCCGCGGTCCCGGTCGTCGAGATGACCGAGACGCTGCCCGAGTCCACCGGGTACGTCGCCTGGATGTCGCGACAGATCGGCTCGCTCGACAAGGGCCTGGAACAGGGGCGACGGTGAACGGGGCGCACGTCACCACCGCCGGCGGCACCGAGGCCACGCCGCAGGTGCACCGTCGCAGCCGAGACGCAGCCGCGGTACGGCTGCGTGACGCCCGGCTCGCCTACGGCACACGGACGCTGTGGGACGGGCTCGATCTCGACGTCTCCCCCGGCGAGTTCCTCGCCGTCCTCGGGCCCAACGGATCGGGCAAGACCAGCTTGCTGCGGGTGCTGCTGGGGCTGACACCGCTGTCGGCGGGCCGGGTCGAGCTGGCCGGAAGCCCGGCGCGACGCGGCAGCCGCACCGTCGGCTACGTCCCGCAGCAGCGGGCACTCGAGCCCGGGCTGACGCTGCGCGGCCGCGACCTGGTCGGGCTCGGGCTCGACGGGCACCGGTGGGGTTTCGGCCTGCCGTCGCCCACCCGGCGACAGCGGGTGCTCGAGGCGCTCGACGCGGTAGGTGCGCGCCAGTACGCCAACGCCCCGGTCGGTCAGCTCTCCGGCGGCGAGCAGCAGCGACTCCGGGTCGCGCAGGCACTGGTCGGCGATCCGGACGTGCTGCTGTGCGACGAGCCGCTGCTGTCGCTCGACCTGGCACACCAGCGCACGGTCAGCGAGCTCATCGACGCCCGGCGCCGCGCGGCGGGCACGGCCGTGCTGTTCGTCACCCATGAGATCAACCCGGTGCTGCCCATGGTCGACCGGGTGCTCTACCTCGTCGACGGACGGTTCCGCATCGGCGCCCCGGACGAGGTGATGACCTCGGCGGTGCTGTCGGAGCTCTACGCCACCGAGGTCGACGTGATCCGGGTGCGCGACAGGCTGCTGGTCGTCGGCGCCCCCGACCACGACCACCATCTGGGGCAGCCCTGATGTCGCCCGCCGAACTGCTGGACAGGGTCTTCACGTTCGAGGGCACCGGGCAGCTGCTGGCGCTGGACTTCGTGCAGTCCTCGCTGCTCGCCGGGGCGCTGCTGGCGCTGGTGGCCGGGGCGCTGGGCCCGCTGGTGGTCGCCCGCCAGGTCTCCTTCGCGGTGCACGGCACCAGTGAGCTCACTTTCACGGGGGCCGCCGCGGCGCTGCTGGTCAGCGCGTCGGCCGTCAGCGTCGGCGCGCTGGTCGGTGCGGTGACCGCGGCGCTGGTCTTCGGCCTGCTCGGGCTGCGCGAGCGCGAGCGCGAGCGTGACTCGGTCATCGGCGTGGTGCTCGCCTTCGGGCTCGGCCTGGGCGGGCTGTTCCTGTGGCTCTACGAGGGCCGGGCGTCGAACCAGTTCTCGCTGCTGTTCGGACAGATAGTGGCGGTCGGCCGCGACGACCTGTGGCTGCTCGCCGCCGCCGTGGCCGCGGTGCTGGTGGTGCTCGCCGCAGCATGGCGGCCCCTGCTGTTCGCCAGCGTCGACGCCGACGTCGCACGGGCTCGCGGGGTGCCGGTGCGAGGACTGTCGGTGGTGTTCGCGGTGCTGGTGGGGGTGGCGACCGGGTTGGCCGTCCCGACGGTGGGGGCGCTGCTCGTGCTGGCGCTGCTGATCACCCCCGCGGCCGCGGCGGCTCACCTGACCGCGAACCCGGTGACGGCGATGCTGCTCGCGACGCTGATCGCCGAGGTCGCCGTCGTCGGCGGCATCGTGGCATCGCTGGCGCCGGGCGCGCCGATCAGCGCCTATGTCACGGCGATCGCGTTCGTCATGTACCTGTCCTGCCGAGTCACGGGCGCCGTGCGCGCCCGCCGCGGCAGCTCGCGCCGCGCCGTGACCACCTGAGCCGCCCGCCGGCCCTCAGATCTCGGCCCCTGCCGCCTCCGGTCCGGGCGGGCCGCCGCGCACCGGCAGCGTCGCGAACACCGTCGGGGGCTCGCGCCACGGGTCGGCCGTGGTGCCCGACCGGGCGTCCCGGATCGCCCGCCACACCCGCTGCGGGGTGCACGGCAGGTCGAGATGCCGCACCCCCAGGTGCGACAGCGCGTCGACCACCGCGTTCTGTACCGCCGGGGTGGATCCCACCGTGGCGGACTCGCCGATCCCCTTGGCGCCCAGCGGGTTCAGCAGTGTCGGCGTCTGGGTGCTGGCCACCTCGAAGGAGCACAGGTCGGCGGCGCTGGGCATCGCGTAGTCGGCCAGCGTGGCCGACAGCGGCGTGCCCTCGGGGTCGTAGCTGATCTGCTCCCACAGCGCCTGCGCGATGCCCTGCGCGGCGCCACCGTGCTGCTGTCCGGAGACGAGCAGCGGGTTGAGCACCCGGCCGCAGTCATCGACGGCGATGTGCCGCAGCGGCGTGACGTGCCCGGTGTCGACGTCGACCTCGACGACGGCGACGTGCGCGCCGAACGGGAACGTCGAGGCCTCCTGGTTGAAGTCCAGCTCCGCGGCCAGCGGGCTGCCGTCGCGCTCGGCGATGGCGGCCAGCTCGGCCCAGCCGAACGATCGGTCCGGCACGCCCGCGACGCCGACGCGCCCGTCCGCGGCGACGATGTCGTCGATGTCGGCCTCGAGCAGCGACGCGGCCAGCTCGCGGGCCTGCGACAGCACCTCGCCCGCGGCCGCGCGCACCGCGTTGCCACCTAGCTGCAGCGAGCGGGAGCCGCCGGTGCCGCCACCGGTGGGAATCGCGGCGGTGTCGGACTGCACGAATCGCACCGCGTCCAGGTCGATGCCCAGCGAGTCGGCGACCAGCATCGCGAACGACGTGGCGTGACCCTGCCCGTGCGCCGACGTGCCGACCCGCGCCGTCGCGGTGCCGTCGTCGTGCACCGTCACGGCCCCGAACTCCGCCCCGGGGCCGCCACCGCCGGTCACCTCGACGTAGGTCGACAGCCCGACGCCCAGCAACCGGCGCTCGCCCGCCTGCCGGCGCCGCGCCTGGTCGGCGCGCAGCTCCTCGTAGCCTGCCAGGCGTAGCGCCTCGTCCAGCGCCGCCGCGTAGTCGCCGGAGTCGTAGGTGGTGCCCACCTCGGTGGTGAACGGGAACTGCTCGGGGCGGATGAAGTTGCGCCGCCGGATCTCGGCGGGGTCCATGTCGACCGCCGCGGCGCCCATATCCATGATCCGCTCCAGCATCGCGGCGGCCTCCGGGCGCCCCGCGCCACGAAACGCCCCGATCGGGGTGGTGTTGGTCAGCGCGACCGCCACGTCGAAACCCAGCGCCGGGACCCGGTAGACGCCCTGGGCCATCATGCGGGTCGGCCCCATCGCCAGCACGCCACCGAACCCGGCGTAGGCACCCGCGTCGCCCACCACCCTGATCCGCAGCCCGACGATCGCGCCGTCACGCCGCAGCCCGAGCTCGACGTAGTGCACCTGGGATCGGCCGTGCGGCATCCCGACCATGTTCTCCGAGCGGGTCTCCACCCAGGAGACCGGACGGTCCAGCACCCGGGCGGCCGCGATCGCGACGGTGTGCTCGGGGGCGATGCCAGCCTTGCCGCCGAACCCGCCGCCGACATGCGGCGACACCACCCGCAGCCGTTGCGGGTCGAGCTCGAAGAGCCCGGCCGCGAGATCACGGAGCAGGTGCGGCATCTGGGTCGACACGTGCACGGTCAGCTCGTCCTCGGCGCCCTCGGGACCGGGGACTACGGCGATGGCGTTGCCCTCCATCGGCACCACCGCGACCCGCTGATTCTCCATCCGCGCGCGCACCACGACGTCGGCGCCTGCCAGCGGGTCAGAGCCGTCGGGCTCCCTCGCCCCGGCCGCCAGGTTCGAGCCCAGCTCCTCGAACTGCAACGGTGCGCCATCGGCCAGCGCGTCCTCCGAATCGGTGACGGCGGGCAGCGGGTCGTAGTCGATGTCGACGAGCTCGACGGCGTCGGCGGCGTCGGCGGCGCTCTCGGCGACGACCACCGCGACCGCGTCGCCGGCGAAGCGCACCTTGCCCTCGGCCAGCGGCGGGCGCTTGCAGGTGTCGTTGAGCGCGAAGAAGATGTGGTGGCGCGGGATCCGCAGGTCATGGGCGGTGTAGACGGCCACGACGCCGGGCGCGGCCAGCGCCGCCCCCGCATCGATACTGGTGATCGTCGCGTGCGCCAGCGGCGAACGCACGAACGCCAGGTGCAGCAGGCCGTCGACCTGCAGGTTGCCGACGAAGGTGCTCGCGCCGCGGAGCAGGTCGGGATCCTCGACCCGGCGGACTTCGGTTCCGATCAGCGACCCGGCCATGGAGCCACCCTAACCGCATACCTCACCGGAGTGTCCGCGCCTACCGGACCCGACGCCGCACCCGCCCGCTCGATCACCCGCGCAGGACCTCCTCGACGAACCGGGCCTTCGCCGCGGTGTAGCGCTCGCGGTCATCGGGGTGACGTGCGGCCAGCGTCGCCTTCAGCGCCGCGTACCGGTCGGCCAGGCCCGGATCGGCGCGCAGCCTGTCACGGAACAGCCGTAGCTGTGCCCGGCGTGGCTCGTCGGGGCGCATCACGTGCAGGTGCGCGACCCGCCGCCGGCCTGCCATGTCCGGCTTGACGAACAACCGCCGCCACGCCCGCCCGTCGAGCTCCGGCGGGACGAGCTCCCAACCCGCGCGCTGCAGCGGCTCGGCCGCGTCCCGGGCCATCGCCGCCGGATCGGCCACCGCGGCCATCAGGTCCAGCACCGGCTTCGCCCGCAACCCGGGCACGGCGGTCGAGCCGACGTGCTCCACCGCCGCGACGAGCCACGGCGCCAGCAGCCCGTCCAGCTCGCCTGCCAGCGCCGGACCCCGGTCCGCCCAGTGCGGGTCGGGCGCCACCACCTCGACGGGCTCGGTCGCCCACACCGGCCACGAGGAGCCGGCAGGATTCGACACGGCTCCATCGTGCACCCGCACCACCCTGGTCGTGAGCGGTGTCGGGTGCCATGACGCTGGCGGGCACCCACGATCGGTGACACGCTCGGGTGTGGACGGTGTGCCGAATGCCACCGTTGACGGGCCCCGCACTGGACGTCACGCGGATCATCGTTGATGCTCCCGTGCGTGACTGCATCTTCAGGATCGGGCGCCCGGGTCGGTGTCCCCTGCGAGTCGCGGGACGGTGAACGTCGGGTCGCGCTCGTGCCCAAAGTCGTCGAGAAGCTGGTCAAGCGCGGGTTGCAGGTGGTCGTCGAATCCGGCGCCGGGGTTGGCGCGCTGGTGCCCGATCAGTTGTTCACCGATGCCGGAGCGACCCTGGGCGATCCGTGGGACACCGATGTCGTGGTCAAGGTGGCCCCGCCGACCGACGACGAGATCGGCCGCATGCGCCGTGACGCCCTGCTGATCGGGTTCCTCGATCCGCTGTCCGACCCCGAGATCGCGGGCAAGCTCCGCGAGGCGGGCGTGACCGCATTCGCGATGGAGTCGATCCCCCGGATCTCCCGGGCGCAGTCGATGGACGCGCTGTCCTCGCAGGCCAACGTGTCCGGCTACAAGGCGGTGCTGCTGGCCGCCGACCGCGCCACCCGGTTCTTCCCGATGCTGACCACCGCGGCCGGCACGGTGAAGCCGGCGACCGCGCTGGTGCTCGGCGTCGGCGTGGCCGGACTGCAGGCACTGGCCACCGCCAAGCGCCTCGGCGCCAGGACCACCGGCTACGACGTCCGACCCGACGTGGCCGACCAGGTCCGCTCGCTGGGCGCGAACTGGCTGGACCTGGGTATCGAGGCGGCCGGCGAGGGCGGTTATGCTCGCGAGCTGACCGAGGACGAGCGGGCCGAGCAGCAGCAGCGACTGACTGACGCGATCACCGGGTTCGACGTAGTGATCACGACGGCGTTGGTGCCGGGCCGGAAGGCGCCGACGCTGGTCACTGCGGAAGCGGTGAAGGGAATGCGCGCGGGCAGCGTGATCGTCGACCTCGCGGGCGAGACCGGCGGCAACTGCGAGCTCACCGAGCCGGGCGAGGTCGTCGTCCGCAACGATGTGACGATCGCCGCACCGTTGAACCTGCCGGCCTCGATGCCCGAGCACGCCAGCGAGCTGTACGCGCGCAACGTCACGGCGCTGCTGGAGCTGATGGTCGGCGACGACGGCGGGCTGGCGCCCGACTGGGAGGACGAGGTGCTGGCGCGCTCCTGCGTGACCCGCGATCAGGCCAGTGATCAGGCCAGTGATCAGGCCAGTGATCAGGAAGGAAAGGACGGCTGATGCTGCTCGCCAACCTGGCGATTCTCGTGTTGGCCGGCTTCGTCGGCTTCGCGGTGATCTCGAAAGTGCCCAACACGCTGCACACGCCGCTGATGTCCGGGACGAACGCCATCCACGGCATCGTGCTGCTCGGCG
>WHSY01000133.1:7438-10019 GCA_009379815.1 Pseudonocardiaceae bacterium | reverse complement strand
GTAGTGACCCATGTCCCTCGCTCCGATCCACCGCCGTCACGGGCTACTCGCTGGTAACAACCAGCATATTACCGTTCAGTAACCGCTGCAACCGTCGTTGCGCCCTGCGCCAACGCGGCGGTGGGGCAATGGGATTGCGCCAACGCCGCGTCGGCGAAAAAAGGTGCCCGGGAGGGCAGGCCGGTCAGTGCACGGCGACCGACTCGTCGCCGGCGAGGATCGCCGGGCGGTGACCATGCGCCAGCTCGGCGACCAGTGGGGTACCGCTGGTGAACGCCGCCGTGTGCGGCTGCAGCGAGCGAACCGTACGCCCGGAGGCGAGCACGACGGTGTAGAGCACGAAGGCGCCCTGGAACTCGGCACCGACCACTCGCGCCGGTCCGGATTCCGCGGCACGCAGCGTGACCTCGTGCGGCCGGACCATCACCTCGACGTCGGTATGACCGTCGAGGCCGGTCGGGGTGGGCACCGAGCCGGCCTCGGTGACCAGCTCGGCACCGGACACCCGGGCCGGGAGGAAATCGGCCTCGCCCATGAAGGTCGCGACGAACCGGTTGGCCGGTGCGTGGAACACCTCCTCGGGCGGCCCGACCTGCTCGATCCGTCCGTCACGCATGACGCCGACGCGGTCGCCGGTGGCCAGCGCCTCGGCCTGGTCGTGGGTGACGAAGACCGCCGCGGTCCCCGTCGAACGTAGGATCGCCACCGTCTCGGTGCGGATCTGGGCGCGCAGGTTGCGGTCGAGGTTCGAGAACGGTTCGTCGAGCAGCACCAGCGCCGGCTCCGGCGCCAGCGCCCGTGCCAGCGCGACACGCTGCTGCTCGCCGCCGGAGAGCTCGTGCGGGTAGCGCGCCGACAGCTCGCCCAGCTCGACCAGGTCCAGCACGGTGGCGACCCGTTCCCGTCGCCGCGCTGCGGCCCAGCCGTCGAGCCCGAAGGCGACGTTGCCGGCAACGGTCAGGTGCGGGAACAGTGCGTGGTCCTGGAACACGATGCCGACCCGCCTGCGCTCGGCGGACCGCCAGGCCCCGTCTCCCGCGACGAGCTCCCGCCCGATACGGATCCGCCCGGAGTCGGGCGCCTCGAGCCCGGCGACGAGGCGCAACGCCGTCGACTTGCCGCAGCCCGACGGCCCCACCAGGGCGAGCATCTCACCGTCGGCCAGCTCGAGGTCGAGCCCGGTGACCGCGGTCACCTTGCGGTACTGCTTGCTGATGCGGTCGAGCTCGAGCACACCGGCACTCATCGAACCTCCAGTAACCCACGGCGAACCAGCAGCACCACGGGGATCAGTGCCGCGGCCACGATCGTCAGTGCGGGCAGCCCGGCGCTCTCCCAGCGGCTCTCCGAGGCGAGCTGCCACACCCATACCGACAGCGTGTTGAAGCCGAACGGCCGCAGCAGCAGCACGATCGGCAGTTCCTTGAGCGAGTCGATGAGCACCAGCACGAGCGCGGCACCGACGCCGGTGCGGACCAGCGGCAGGTGCACCCGGCCCAGTACGCGCGCGGGCGAGGCGCCCAGCGACAGCGCCGAGGCGGTCATCGACGGGCTGACCTTCTGGAAGCTGGCGTCCACGCTGTGGTACCCGAGCGCCAGGAACCGCACGATGTAGGCGTAGATGATGCCCACCACCGAACCGGTGACCACCAGGCCCGTCCCGCCGGGGATGCCGAGTGCCTCCAGGCCGTCGTCGAGCGCGGCGAACGCGATGAGCACGCCGATGGCCACCACGACCCCCGGCACCGCGTAGCCGACAGTGGTCAGCTGCGCCGCGGCACCGGTCCACCGGCCCCCGGTCATCCGGGCGCCGTGGGTGACGACGAGCGCGATCGTCACGCAGCACACCGCCGCGATCGCCCCGACCACGAGGCTGTTGAGCAAGTAGCTGCCGTAGCGGGTGTCGACGAAGCCCGCCGCACCCCGGATGGTGTCGGCACCCGACCACCACAGCAGCTGCACCACCGGAACGACGAACGCGGCCGCGAGCACCGCGCAGCAGGCGCCGCTCGCGGCGAAACCGCGCGCGCCGGACAGCCGTGCCGCCGGCAGCCCCCGCCCGGCGCCACCCCGCTGGTGGTAGCGCGCCCGGCCGCGCAGCGCCCGCTCCGCGGCGATGACCAGCAGCGCGAAGACCAGCACCAGGCCGGCCAGTTCGGTCGCGGCCTGCCGGTCGAACTGCCCCTTCCACACCTGGTAGACGCCCACCGAGACGGTCTGGACGTTGAAGTACTGCACGGTGGCGAAGTCGGTCAGTGTCTCCATCATCACCAGCGCGAGCCCGGCCGCGAGCGACGGGCGGGCCAGCGGCAGCACCACCCGCCAGGCCGCCCGGGTGCGGCCGGCGCCCAGGGTGCGGGCGGCGTCGAAGGTCGCCGGTGCCTGCTCGAGCAGCGCCGAGCGGGTCAGCAGGTAGACGTAGGGGTACAGCGTCAGCGACAGCACGACCGCCGCGGCGGGGACCGACCGCACGTCGGGGAACCACACGTCCGGCCCGAACAGCGCCCGCAACCCCGTCTGGACCGGCCCGGGGAAGCCGAGCAGCGACATGAACACGAATCCGAGCACGTAGGCGGGCATC
>WHSY01000133.1:7100-7428 GCA_009379815.1 Pseudonocardiaceae bacterium | reverse complement strand
GCCAGCCGAACACGCTGCTGCCCGGGAAGCGGTAGGCGGTGACCAGCCACGCCAGCCCCGCGCCGAGCAGCAGCGTCCCCGCGGCGACGACGAGCATCAGCGCCAGCGTCGTGACGATCATCCCCGGCAGCACGGTCGACCACAGCGCCGACCACACCGACGGGGTGGGGGTGATGCTGCCCGCGACCACCGCTACCACCGGGATGACGGCCAGCACGGCGGCCGCCTACGATGGGTCACGGTGCCACATAGGGTCACTGTGCCACGACGGGTCACGGGGCCCCGCCGTCCTCGGTCAGGTCGGCTCCGGTGCGCAGCGGGGGCACCC
>WHSY01000133.1:0-7090 GCA_009379815.1 Pseudonocardiaceae bacterium | reverse complement strand
GGCGTTCCTGGTCGGCGAGGACGACTTCGACGCCATCCGCACCCGCCTCGAACGGCTCCGCGTCACCTACTACCCCGGCCCTTCCTATGACGCTGCGGGCACGATCAACCACAACGACGGCAGCCGCGGCCTGTACTTCGACGATCCCGGCGGGCATCACCTCGAGGTCATCACCCGCTGTCCGCGACCGGTGTCGAACTCGCCGGGCGCCACCCGCTGCGGGTTGTACATCACCGTTCGCACCCGCATGGACAGCCCGTACCAGCGGCCCTGCGGGTCCCGGAGCCCCTCGGGCACCGCGTCGCGCAGCGTGGCCGAGTCGAGCGGGGCGAGGTGGCCCTGCTGCGCGGCCTTCCACAGGTTGCCCGCGTCGACGGTCATGTAGACGTCGGCCGGGGTGTCCTCACCCTCGGCCCTGATCCGCTCCCGGAGCTCGGCGTCGCCGCCGTAGAGAAACTCCACCGAGATGTCGGTCTGCTCGGCGAAATCCCGGAACGCCCGCTCGAGATCGTAGTGCCGGCCGGAGTAGACGCGGACGGTCTGGCCGTCGTCGGCGGCCACGATGCCGCACCCGGACAGCGCCAACAGCGGCACGATCACGACGGCGAGCAATGACCGGCGCATCGGCTGTCCTCCGCAACTCCCGCGCGCCCGGCCGGTGTCGACACGCGTGTGGCCACCAGTCGCCGGTCGGACCATCAGGAGAGGTTTGTCTTACCTAAGAAGTTTGACGCTAACAAGGTCTAGCTTGCTTAGGCAAGGCTAAGGTAGCTTTCCGGACACCTGCCGGGTCGCACCCGGGTCCTGCAAGAGGTGGAGACGTCAATGCGAAGCTCTCGAACCGCGTCGCTCGCCGTGACCGCCGCGCTGCTGTGCCTCGTCGCGGCCGGTTGCGGCAGCGACGACGGCGCCACCGTCCGCGAGCTCGAGGGTGGCGGGGGCGGATCCGGCAGCGCGGGCTCGGCGGCGAGCGGCTCGGGCTCGGCGGCAAGCGGCTCGGCCGCCGCTTCCGGTGCGGCGGCCGCGGCCGTGCCACCGGGAGTGGCGGCGCAGTACACGCAGCTGGCGCGCGAGATCAAGGAAAACGGCGGGCAGACCGAGTCGGGGCCGTGGCGCATCGGCTACATCGTCGAGCCGGCCGAGCCCTGGTTCGAGTCGGTCGACGGCGAGTACCGGTTCCGGCAGCCGGCGCCCGGCGAGACGCACCACATCGAGATCATCCCGTTCGAGAAGTCGACCGGCCGCGTGGTGCCCGAGGTCCCGATCCGGGTCGAGGTCGTCGGGGCTGACGGCCAGGTCGTCGACGCCAGGGATCTCAACTTCTACTACTCGACGTTCTTCCACTACGCGACCAACTTCGCGGTGCCCGACCCGGGCCGGTACACGCTGCGCGTCACGCTCGGCCCGCCGCAGTTCCTGCGCCACGGCGAGCAGGCCCAAGGCCCCGCGCTGCCCGACGGCACCCGGGTCGAGTTCACGAACGTGGCCCTGGACCCACCGGCCTAGCGTGACCACGAGCGCCGACCTCGCCGTCCTCGGAGCCGGGCCCGCCGGGCTGTCCGCGGCCTGGCGCGCCGCCCGTCATGGTCACTCGGTGGTCCTGCTCGAGCGTGCCGCGGCGGTCGGCGGGATGGCGGCCAGCGTCACCGTCGACGGGGTGCGGGTCGATCACGGCAGTCACCGGCTGCACCCCAGCATCGCGCCGCCGCTGCTGGCCGACCTGCGCGGGCTGCTCGGCGACGACCTGCAGCTGCGCCGCCGCCACGGCCGGCTGCGGGTGGCTGGCCGCTGGGTGGGCTTCCCGCTGCGGCCCGCCGAGCTGGCCCGCGCGCTGCCACCGTCGATGATCGCCAAGGCGGCCGGTGAGGCGGTGGCCGCGCCGCTGCGCCGCGACGAGCCCCGGTCGTATGCCGCTGCGCTGCGCAACGGGTTGGGGCCCACGCTCTACGAGGCGCTCTACGGGCCGTACGCGGTCAAGCTGTGGGGGCTGCCCGGCGAGGAGATCGACGTCGAGCAGGCGCGGGTCCGCGTCACCGCCGACACCCCGACCAAGATCGCGGCGCGGATGCTGTGGGGCCGGCGCGGCAGCGGTCAGGGCCGCGTCTTCTACTACCCCCGCCGCGGGTTCGGCCAGATCGTGGAGGCACTCGCCGACGCCGCGAGCGGTGCCGGCGCGGTGCTGCGGCTGGGCACCGAGGCGACTGCGGTGGACGCCGGCACCGAGCGGGTCGTGGTCCGCACCGTCGCCGGGGAGACGATCACTGCGGGACGGCTGTTCAGCACGATCCCGCTTCCCGTGCTGGCCCGGATCGCCTCACCCGCGGCGCCGTCGGCCGCGCTGGCCTCGGCCGGCGAGCTGGAGTTCCGGTCGATGCTGCTGGTCTACCTCACCCACGACGGCCCGCGGCCGTGGACCGAGTTCGACGCCCACTACCTGCCGCAGCGGGGCACCCCCGTCACCCGGATCTCCGAGCCGGCCAACTACCGCGACAGCTCGGCCGACCCGGCCGAACGGACGGTGCTCTGCGCCGAGATCCCGTGCGCCGCAGGCGATGCCCTCTGGGCCGCCGCCGACGAGGCGCTCGGCGAGATCGTGCGGGGCACGGTGGCCGAGCTGGGATTGCCGGCGCTTCGGCCGGTGGGGGTGGCGGTGCGCAGGCTGCGCCACGTCTATCCCGTCTACCGCACCGGCTACCAGCGTCACCTGCGCGGTGTCGACGCCTGGGCGGACGAGCTGCCCCGGGTCACCACCTTCGGTCGTCTCGGCCTGTTCGCGCACGACAACACCCACCACGCCATGGCCATGGGCTACGACGCGGCGGACGCGTTGCACGGCAGCTCGTTCGACGCCGCCGGCTGGTCCGCGGCGCGCGACCGATTCGCCGCTCACGTCGTCGAGGACTGATTCGCTCGCCCTGCCTCAACGCGACATTCGGGCAATGCCGTTGCCGCAACGCCGCGTTGGCGCAACGAGGGGTTGAGCTCGCGGTGCACCGCGGGGATGACCCGCCGCAGGTAGCGGCCGAGCCGGATGAAGGAGGTGCCGCTGCTGCGGAACGAGTAGCGGATCGGGACCTCGGCGTAGCCGAAACCCTTGCCGAGCAGATCCAACGTCAGCACCTGCGCGTAGTTGTAGTCGTGTACGACCTCGGCCGCCGCGGCCGCCTCGAACGAGAACGCGCGGTAGCCGCTCTGCCCGTCGGTGAGGTCACTCCGCCGGGCCACCCAGCGCAGCCACGCGGTCAGTACCCGGTTGCCCAGCCGCCGCCGGGCCAGCATCCGGCGGATCTCGCCGGAGAACCGCGAGCCCACGACGTAGTCGGCCGTGCCCGCGAGCACCGGCGCTGCGACGGCCTCGATGTCCTCGGGGAAGTACTCTCCGTCGGCGTCGAGGTAGACGACGGCCGCGGGTGCCCGCGCCGCCGCCTCCGCGAGCCCGGTGCGCACCGCCGCGCCCAGCCCGAGGTTGCGCCGGTGCGAGACCACGACGGCACCCGCCTCGGCCGCGCGCGCAGCCGATCCGTCCCGCGAGCCGTCGTCGACGACGACAACCACCAGCGGGCGGCCACCGACCCGGTCCGGCAGCCGGGCGAGCACACCACCGATCACCGATTCCTCGTCGTGCACCGGCAGGAACGCGACCACCGGTGCTTGGTCGGACACCGCCGCGCGGGCCGGCCGCGCCGCCACTGGGCGCGGCAGCCGCAGCCACCCCCAGTAGGACGGGGCCGGCAGCAGCACGGCGGGCGCGCCCAGGGCCAGCGCGTAGCCCGTCTTCACGGCGTGGGTGGCCAGCGCGATGGCGAACGCTGCACCCGCCGGCACTCCGATCGCCACCAGCGCGGCCGTCGCGGCCGCCTCGTACGAGCCGAACCCGCCGGGTGTCACCGCCACGGCCTGCACCAGGATCGTGACGGCCGTGACCGCGACCGCGTGCTGCGGCGAGATCGGGTGCGCCGCCGTCCGCGCGATCTCCCACACGACCACCGATTCCAGCGCCCACGCCGCGAGTACCGCCGCCAGCACCGGCACCGGGGGCAGCCGCAGCGCGGCGCCCTGCCGGGACAGCCGCCACGTCCAGGCCAGCCCGGCGGCGGTCACCACGAGCACCCCGGCAGCCAGCGGCCACAGCCAGCCCCCGACCAGCTGCGGCAGCAGCGACGGCACGGCCACCACCGCCAGTACCAGCACGCTCGCCAGATCGGCCGCCCGCAGCGTCACCGCCGAGGCCAGCACCGGCCTGGCGGGCAGCGCGGTGCGGCGAAGCACGCTGGTGACCCGCAGCACCTCGCCGAGGCGAAACGGCAGGACGTGGTTGCCGAGCAGGCTGACGTGCAGCGCCGCCCACGACTGGCCCAGCGCCAGCCTCGGCAGCACCGCCCGCCACCCCCATGCGCGCAGCCCGAACGCGGCCGCGTAGCAGCCGAGCGCGACGGCCAGCCCGGCCGGGTCGGCGGCGATCGCCCGTGCCACCTCGGTCAGCGCGCTGCCGTCGACCACCCGGGCCAGGTACGCCACGGCGAGTGCCAGCACGGCCAGGCCGATCGCGGAGCGCAGCCACCGCATCGATGATCGACCTCCTTCCACCCGGCCGCGGGTAAATGTAATGTAAGCCTAACCTCATGATTCGGGCAGTGGGACCGGCGACGGGAGATCGGCGTGGTCACGGTGGTTACCGGCGCTGCAGGGTTCATCGGCCGGATGCTGGTCCGCGAGCTGGCCGCGTGCGGCCCCGTGGTCGGCGTCGACCGGCTGCCGCAGCCGCACCTGCCCGGCGTGCCGACGCTGACCGCCGACCTGCTCGACCACGACGAGGAGGTGCGCGACACGCTGGCCGGGGCCGATGCCGTCTACCACCTGGCCGGCTGCCCCGACGTGCGCGACGACAGACCCGATGCCGGTGAGTGGCGCTATCGCGACAACGTGCTGGCCACCGCCGCCGTGCTCGCGGCCGTGCCGCTGCGGACTCCGCTGCTGGTCACCTCGTCGTCCTCGGTCTACGGCGGGACGCGAGGACGTCGGCCCTGCGCGGAGTCCGACCGGCTGCGGCCCCGCGGCGGCTACGCGCGCAGCAAGGCGGTCCTCGAGCAGCTCTGCGAGGCACGCCGGCACGCCGGCGGACGGGCACTGGTGGTGCGGCCGTTCACCGTGGCCGGGGAGGGGCAGCGCCCCGGGATGGCGCTGTCGCGGTGGATCGAGGCCGCGCGGGCGGGCCGCCCGCTGCGGCTGATCGGATCACCCGGACGCACCCGGGACCTCACCGACGTCCGGCAGGTGGTCGCGGCGCTGCGTGACCTGGCCGCCAGCGGGGCGGACGGCACCGTCAACCTCGGCACCGGGGTCGGCCGCACCCTGGCCGAGATCGTCGACGCCATCGCGCGGACGCTGGGCATCGAGGTCGGCACCGAGGTGGTGCCCGCCCACCGCGTCGAGGTGCCCCACACGCTGGCAGATACCAGGTTGCTGCGCCGGCTGATCGGCTGGGCGCCGCAGACCGACCTCGACGCGCTGGTGGCCCGGCAGGCGGCGGGCGAGACGGCGGCTGCGGTGCCGGTCGCACCATGAGGGGCGGTTCCGGGCCGCTGGTGATGGCGGGCATCGGCGTCGCGGCGGTGGCGGTGGGCGCGGCCGTGCTCGGGATCGGGATCCCCAACGACCCCGTCGCCCAGCTCGCGGGTGACGAGCCGCAGTACGCGCTGACCGCGCTGTCGCTGGCCGAGGACGGTGACCTCGACATCGCCGACGAGCTCGCCGAGGGCCGATGGCGTGCCTTCTCCGATGCCGTGCCGTTCCGGCAGACCGCCGTGCTGGCCGACGGCAGCCGGCTGTCCCCGCACGACCCGCTGCTGTCGCTGCTGCTGGCCGCGCCCATGGGCCTCGGCGGGTGGGCCACCGCGAAGCTGACGGTCGCGATGCTTGCCGGCGCGCTCGCCGCGCTGACGCTCTGGACGGCGGTGCGTCGTGTCGCGGTGCCGCTGCCGCTGGCGGCCGCCGGGGTGGGTGTCGCTGCCGCGTCGGCACCGTTGGCGGTCTACGGTCAGCAGCTCTACCCCGAGCTGCCCGCGGCGTTGCTGACCCTGGTGGGGGTTGCGGCGTTGACGCTCGACCCTGCAAGCAGGTCTTCGGCGGTCACCGGCTCGGCGCGGCGGGCCCCGCTGGCGCTGGTCGTCGTCGCCGTGGTCGCGCTGCCGTGGCTGTCGGTGAAGTACGTGCCGGTCGCGGCGGTCCTCGCGATGCTCGCCTGCCGGCGCTGGTGGCGGGCCGGGCGCCGGGGCGAGGTGCTCGGTGCCGGTGCGGTGCTGGCGCTGCTGGCCGGGGTCTACGTCGCGGTGCACCGGGCGCTGTGGGGCGGCTGGACCGTCTATGCCAGCGCACACAACCCGGGCGGCGCGGGTGAGTTCTCCGTGGTCGGCGACGATCCGGACTTCCTGAGCCGGTCGCTGCGGCTGGTGGGGCTGCTGGTCGACGGCCGCTACGGCATCGCGGTATGGCAGCCGGCGTGGTTGCTGGTGCTGCCCGCGCTGGGGGCGTTGCTGGCCCGCCGCCCGGCCGGATGGACCGCACTCGCGCTGCCGCTGGCCGCCGGGTGGCTGGTCGCCACGTTCCCCGCGTCGACCATGCACGGCTATTGGTGGCCCGGGCGTCAGGTAGTGGTCGTGTTGCCGCTGGCCCTGCTGGTGCTGCTGTGGTGGCTGGCGCGCACCGGCGTGGCGGCGCGCGCGGTGGCGGCGGTGCCCGGACTCGCCGGCGTGATCACCTACGGCTGGCTGCTGACGCAGGGCCATGCCGGTGAGATCACCTGGACGTCGATGTTCACCGAACCCGGTGCCCCCGGCACGCCCGCCTACCAGGCCGTTCGCCCGCTGCTGCTCGACTACCGGGAGTTCCGGCCCGCCCAGCTGGCGTGGATCGCCGGCTGCGCCCTGCTCGCCGCCGCCGGCTGGCGCTCGCAACGGCGTCGTGCTCCGGACGCGGTGTCACTTCCCGAGCCCGCGGGCGCCGGGACGGCGGGGAGGCCGTCACCGTGACCGCGAACGGGCCCTTCGCCTCATCCCGCGAGGCGAAGGGCACCTTCGCGGCGGCCGTGACG
>WHSY01000132.1 GCA_009379815.1 Pseudonocardiaceae bacterium | reverse complement strand
GCTCGATGCGGCGCCGCTCCGCCTCACCCGCGTCGACCACCCGGGCGCGGCTGCGCTCGAGCTGCTCGACCCGGGCGCGGAGCTCGGTCGGGCCGGGCCCCAGCATCGCGCGGGCCACCACGGCGTCGGCGGCGGCCAGCCCCCGGACGACCGCGGGCGCGGCGAGCAGCAGCACGAACCCGAGCGCTGCGACCACGAGGGCCCCCTGCAGGCCGGTCACCTGGAGGATCCCGAACTCCGCGCCCCCGTTGGGAAGCGCCCAGTTGAACAGCGGCAGGGCCAGCATGGCCAGCGGCACCGACCAGACCGCGAGTACCAGCACGAGCGACACGATGCCCAGCACGAAGCGCACCAGCAGGAAGTAGCCGATCTGGCACCACACCCGGCCGCTGCACAGCAGCCGCCATGCCCGGGCGAACAACCCCCGAGGGGGCTGCGGTCGCGTCGGCCCCGGGATGTCGGCTCCGAGCAGCAGCCGGTGGCGGCCGCGCTCGAACTGGGCCAGGCCGCCGACCAGCGCGACCGCGCCGAGGAACACCGGCACTCCCAGCAGGAACAGCGGCAGCAGTCCGACCGACAGCACCAGCGCGGTCAGCACGAGCGGGAATGCCACGGTGCCGACGAGGAAGCCGGCCAGCAGATGCACCGTCGCCAGCCACGTCCGCGGATCCACCAGCGCCCGGGCGGGTGAGTCCTGCTGCACGGTCGTCGCGGTCACCGCTGCCTCCTCGCTCGCACCGCACGGTAGCGACGGCGCTGCAAGTACGACCAGCCTGCCACCACCCGGCCGGTGGGGGGGACAACCCCCGAGTGGCCAGATAGATAGCTTGCTAAATTTTTGGTAGCTTTGAGTCATGCCTGCGACGACCGGGAACACCGACGCGCGCCCGGCCGAGGGATCGTTGGGCGGTTTCGAGACGGCCTGGGACGAGTTCTTCGCGGCCCTGCGCCGCTCCCGCGGGCGTGCGGCTCGGGAACGTGGCGAAGAGCTGACCCTGTCGCAGCAGAACCTGCTGACCGCGCTCGGCGAGCATCCCCAGCTACCGGTCGGCGAGGTTGCGCTTGCTGCCGGTGTGGCGCCGCCGACCGCGACGCGGATGCTCGATCACCTGGAGCGCACCGGCATCGTGGCGCGGGAGCACTCCGTCCGGGACCGGCGCGTGGTGACCGTGGCGCTCACCGAGGAGGGAGGGCGGCTGCTGGAGCGCAAACGGGCGGCGGTCGCCGAGAAGCGCCGCGCTCTTCACGAGTCGCTGACGCCGGCCGAGCGCGAGCAGGCCGAGCACCTGCTGCATCGGCTCGCCGAGCTGCTCGAGCAGCTGTAGTGGGACGGGTCAGCTCGGCCGTCGGCAAGCGCATCGACGGGGTCGGCGGCTTCGACCGCCACGTCTGGGCGATCTCGGTGGTCGTCGTGATGGGCGCGATCATGTCCATCCTGTCCACGACGAGCGTCAACGTGGCGCTGTCGACACTGAGCCGCGAGCTCGACGCGCCGATCAGCCACATCCAGTGGGTGGTCACCGCCTACCTGCTCGCGCTCGCCACGGTCATCCCCGTGACCGGCTGGGCCGCGGAGCGTTTCGGGATCCGCCGGCTGTGGCTGTCCACCGGCGCCGTGTTCGTGGGTGCCTCGGTACTGTGCGGGATGGCGTGGTCGGCGAACTCGCTGATCGCGTTCCGGGTGATCCAGGGTTTCGCCGGCGGGATGATCATGCCACTGGGCATGATGGTCCTCACGCTCGCGGTCGGACCCGCACGGGTGGGCAGGGCGATGAGCGTGATCGGGGTCCCGATGCTGCTCGGCCCGACGTTCGGCCCGGTGCTGGGCGGTCTGCTGGTCCAGTACGTGGGCTGGCAGTGGATCTTCTACATGAACGTGCCGGTCGGCCTCGCCGGTCTCGCCCTGGCCTGGCGGCTGCTGCCGGCTGACCGGCCGGAGGGCCGTCACCGGCTCGACTGGGTCGGCCTGTTGCTGGCCTCGCCCGGGATCGCGCTGCTCACCTTCGGGCTGGCCGAGGTCCCCGGGCAGGGTGGCGTCGCGCATCCTGTCGTCTACGTCCCGCTGCTGGCCGGGGCCACGTTGCTGGCGGTGTTCATCTGGCACGCCCGGCGCACCGACGATCCGCTGATCGACGTCCGGCTGTTCGCGAGCCTGCGGCTGGCAGCCGCGTCGGCGACCACGTTCCTGCTCGGCCTGGCACTGTTCGGCTCGCTGCTCGTGCTCCCGCTCTACTTCCAGATCGTGCACGGCGAGGGTGCGCTGGCTACCGGGCTGCTGCTGATCCCGCAGGGGCTGGCCTCGGCCGCGGTGATGCCGCTCGTGGGCCCGCTGACCGACCGCTTCGGTGGCGGACGGGTCGTCCTCGTCGGGGTGATGCTGCTCGCGCTCGGCACCGCGGTGCTCACCCAGGTCGGCGCCGACACGCCGTACCCGCTGCTGCTGGCCGCGCTGGCCGTCCGCGGGCTCGGTCTGGGCGCGAGCATGATGCCGGCGATGGCGGCGGCCTACGCGGCGATGCGTCCCGAGACCGTGCCACGCGCGACGAGCGGGCTCAACGTCATGCAGCGCGTCGGAGGCTCGATCGGCGCCGCGGTGCTGGCCGTCATCCTCAACGTCCAGATCGCGGCCGCACTGCCCGGCGCCGGCACCGCGGCTCGCGGTGCCGTACCGGCGGGCGATCTCGGCCCGCTCGCCGACGCCGTCGCGGGCGCCTTCGGAGTCACCTTCTGGTGGGCATTCTGGCTCACCCTGGCCGCGATCCCCGCCGCGCTCGTGCTCGCCCGTCAGGAACGCCATGCCCGTGATCGCGAAGCGGTGCAACGCGCCCGCGAGGTGGCAGCCCACCAACCGGCCTGACCTGTGGACAGGTCGTGAGTGGCGATACGAGTCATAGCTCGCATCGCCGCTCACGGGCGCGCCAGCGCCTCGGCGATCTCGTAGGTGTTCAGCGCCGCGCCCTTGCGCAGGTTGTCCCCGCAGACGAAGAAGTCCAGCGTGTCCGGGAAGTCCAGCGCCTGGCGGATCCGGCCGACGTAGGTGGCGTCGGCGCCCACCACGCCCGCCGGGGTGGGCCACTGCCCGGCAGCGGGATCGTCCTGCAGCACGATCGAGGGCTGCGCGTCGAAGACCGTGCGCGCGGCCTCGGCGGTGACCGGCTGCGAGAAGGCCGCGTGCACCGCCAGCGCGTGCGTCGTCACCACCGGCACCCGCACGCACGTCGCGGAGACCTTCAGGTCGGGGATGCCGAGAATCTTGCGCGACTCGTTGCGGACCTTGAGCTCCTCCGAGGCCCAACCGTCCTCCTTGAGGGAACCGGCCCACGGCACGACGTTGAGCGCCAGCGGCGCCGGGAACGGCGAGTCCGCGGGCAGCCCGGCCGCGGCCAGTGCCTCGGCGACGTCGCCGCCCCGGACCCCGACGTCCTTGCCGGCAACCGCGGCGAGCTCGGCGTAGAGCCGGTCCACTCCCTCCTGCCCGGCGCCGGACGCGGCCTGGTAGCTGGCCACCACCAGCTCGGTCAGCCCGAACTCGTGGTGCAGCGCACCCAGTGCGGCCATCATCGACAGCGTCGTGCAGTTCGGGTTGGAGATGATGCCCTTCGGGCGGACGGAGGCGCCGGCAGCGTTGACTTCGGGGACGACCAGCGGGACCTCGGGATCCATGCGGAACGCGCCCGAGTTGTCGACCGCGACGGCACCGTGCTCGACGGCCACCGGGGCCCACCGCTGCGAGATCTCGTCGGGGACGTCGAACATCGCGATGTCGACCCCGTCGAAGGCCTCGGGCGCGAGCTCGACGACGGTGCGCTCCTCGCCCCGCACGGTGATCTTCTTGCCGGCCGACCGCGCCGAGGCGACCAGCCGGATCTCGCCCCAGGGCACCTGCGGCCGGGCGTTGATGATGTCGATCATGACGGTGCCGACGGCACCCGTCGCGCCGACGATGGCCAAGGTGGGGGCCATACCGCTCACCTTCCCGTTCCCGCATAGACCACGGCCTGCTCGTCGCCGCCGAGGTCGAATGCCTCGTGCAGCGCGCGCACCGCGGTGTCGAGATCCTCCTCCTGGATCAACACCGAGATGCGGATCTCCGAGGTGTTGATGATGTCGATGTTGACGCCGGCCTCGGCCAGCGCCTCGCAGAAGCCGGCGGTGACGCCGGGGTGCGAGCGCATCCCGGCCCCGATCAGCGAGACCTTGCCGACGTGGTCGTCGTAGAGCACGTCGGTGAAGCCGATGTCGTGGCGCACCGCCTGCAGCGCGTCGACCGCGCGCTGTCCGTCGGACTTGGGCAGCGTGAACGTGACGTCGGTGCGCCCGGTGGACAGGTGCGAGATGTTCTGCAGCACCATGTCGATGTTGATCTCGGCATCGGCCACCGCCCGGAAGATCGCCGCGGCCTTGCCCCGCTCGTCGGGCACCCCGGTGACGGTGATCTTCGCCTCGGACCGGTCGTGCGCGACGCCGGTCAGCATGGCCTGTTCCACGGTGAGGTCCTCCACTGATCCGGACACGATCGTGCCCCGCTGCTGGCTGTAGGACGATCGGACGTGGATGGCGACGTCGTTGCGACGCGCGTACTCCACGCAACGCAGCATCAGCACCTTGGCGCCGCAGGCCGCCATCTCGAGCATCTCCTCGTGGGTGACGGCGTCGAGCTTGCGGGCGTCCGGCACGATCCTGGGGTCGGCGGAGTAGACGCCGTCCACGTCGGTGTAGATCTCGCAGACGTCGGCCTTGAGCGCCGCGGCGAGCGCCACCGCGGTGACGTCCGAACCACCGCGGCCCAACGTCGTGATGTCCCTGGTGTCCTGGGCGACCCCCTGGAAGCCCGCCACCAGCGCCACGGCACCCTCGTCGAGCGCATCGCGCACCCGGCTCGGGGTGACGTCGATGATGCGCGCCTTGCCGTGCACCGACGTGGTGATCACCCCGGCCTGCGAGCCGGTGAACGACCGGGCGTCGACGCCCCTGGCGTGCACCGCCATGGCGACCAGTGCGTTGGAGATCCGCTCGCCGGCGGTGAGCAGCATGTCCAGCTCGCGCTCGTGCGGGTCCGACGAGACCCGGCTGGCGAGGTCGAGCAGCTCGTCGGAGGTGTCGCCCATCGCCGAGACCACGACCACGACCTCGTTGCCGTCGTCGCGGGTCTCCACGATGCGCTCGGCGACCTTGTTGATCCGCTCGGCATTCTGCACCGACGATCCGCCGTACTTCTGGACGACGAGCGCCACCGGGGCCTCCTTGATCGGCCGTTCCTGGCGTCGCACTAGTGCGGCTGCGCCATGTGCGTTCGGCGGTTGCAGCTTACCGGCGACGGGGGGCCGGTGCCCCGTGCCACGTTAGCCTGGACGCTCTGCCATGCGATCGGTCGGAGGCGGGGTGGCGGCGACGGTGACGGAGCGCGCCGGTTCGCAGCAGGTCACGGCGGCACAACCGCCCGTCGAGCACGATCGTGTACTGCGGATCGTGACGCTGCTCGCTCCCGCGCTGGTGTATCTCGTGGTGCGCCAGGTCGGTCTGCTCGTGCTCGCCTGGATGGCGTCACACAACGGGGTCGCGGTGACATCGGCGTTGGCGTCGTGGGACGGGGAGTGGTTCATCGCGCTCGCGGCAGGTGGCTACGACAGCCCCCTGCCCGGTCTCACCGATGCTTTCGGCCGGCACGGCCCGGAGACACCCCTGGCGTTCTTCCCCGGCTACCCCGCGCTGGTCGCCGCCGTGGGGTGGCTCCCGGGTGTGGAACCGCCGGCAGCCGCGTTCGCCGCGTCACTGGTCGCCGGGGTGGTGTGCGCGTACGGGCTGGCGCGGCTGGTGCGGGCGCTGCCCGCCGGGTCGCCGCAGCTGCGGGACCGCGCCGGGCTCGTACTGGTCGCGCTGTTCGCCGCTTCCCCGATGGGTGTGGTGCTGTCGATGGCCTACTCGGAGGCACTGTTCTGCGCGCTCGCGGTGTGGGCACTGGTCGGGGTCATCGAGCGGCGGTGGCTGCTCGCCGGGCTGTGCACCGCGGCGGCCGGGCTGGTGCGGCCGACGGCGGCGGCGCTGGTCGTCGCAGTCGGCCTGGCGGCGCTGGTCGCGGTGCTGGGGCAGCTGTCCGGTGGCGGCCCGCGACAGGGCTGGCGACCCTGGGTGGCCGGACTGCTCGCCCCGGCGGGGCTGGTCGGCTACCTGGGCTTCGTCGCGTCACGCACCGGCCGCTGGGACGGCTGGTTCGCGCTACAGCGCGACGGCTGGGACTCGTACTTCGACGGTGGGGCAGCCACGCTCGGCTTCACCGTCGACGTCCTCGCCACCGCGCCCTCGCTGCTCGAGGTGGTGACGGTCGCGGTGCTCGCCGGCGCGGTGGTACCGCTGGCGGTCGCCGCGCGGAGCTGGCGGCGGTCGGTCGCGTGGCCGCTGCTCGTCTACGCCACGCTGGTCCTCGCGATGGATCTCGGCTCCAACGGCTTGATGAACTCCAAGGCGCGGCTGCTGCTGCCGGCCTTCGTGCTGCTGATCCCGCCCGCGATCGGGCTGGCGCGCCGTCGCCCCGGCACCGTCTTCGCCGTGCTGGGCGCTGCCACGCTGGCCAGCGCCTGGTTCGGCGCCTACTCGCTGACCGTCTGGCCCTACGCGATCTGACCTTCCGGGAGTGTCCGCCGCTGCCGGACGGTGTGTCCGCCGCTGCCGGACGGTGTGTCCGCCGCCGCGGCACGGCATCCGGGGAGAATCCGGACGGTGCGGATCGAGACCAGAGCGCAGGCGACCCAGCGGGACGAGACCGACGAGCTCGCCCCGGTCCGGGAGCGGTACGCGCTCCCGGACGGTGTGATCTACCTCGACGGCAACAGTCTCGGCGCGCTTCCCGCCGCCGCGCCGGCACGGCTCGCACACGTCGTGTCACACGAGTGGGGGCAACGACTGATCCGGTCCTGGGACGAGGCCGAGTGGTTCACAGCCCCGGCTCGGGTGGCCGGCCGGATCGCCCGGCTCATCGGCGCAGGCCCCGACGAGGTGGCCGTGGCGGACTCCACGTCGGTGAACCTGTTCAAGCTCCTCGTCGCCGCGTGCCGGCTGCGGCCCGATCGCCCCGTCATCGTCATGCACCGGCACGACTTCCCTACCGACGTCTACATCGGACGTTCGGTCGCCGAGCTTCTCGGACGCCGGCTGCGGCTGCTCGACGGGCAGGACCCGGTGGCCGCCCTCGACCGCGACACCGCACTGCTCGCGCTGTCGGAGGTCGACTTCCGCACCGGGGCACGCCGCGACGTCCACGCCGTCACCCGCGCGGCGCACGACGTCGGGGCGCTCGCCCTGTGGGACCTGTCGCACTCGGCAGGTGCGCTGGACGTCGATCTCGCCGGTGCGACCGCGGACATGGCGGTGGGCTGCGGCTACAAGTACCTCGCCGGGGGGCCCGGCGCCCCCGCGTTCGCGATGGTCGCGCGTCGCCACCACGAGGGCCTGCAGACGCCGCTGCCCGGGTGGATGGGTCACGCCGACCCGTTCGCGATGAGTCCGGAGCACGTGCCGGGTCCCGGAGTGGCCCAGCTGGCGGCCGGAACACCACCGGTGCTCTCGCTGCTGGCGCTCGAGGAGGGCGTGGCCACCTTCGAGGGCGTGGCCCCCGGCGTGCTGCGGCAGAAGGGTTCCGCGTTGACCCAGCTGTTCATCGAGCTGGTGGACGCGCGATGCTCCGGCCACGGCCTGCGGCTCGTGTCACCCCGCGAGGCGTCGCGGCGCGGCAGCCAGGTCAGCGTGCGCCACCCGGCCGCCTACCCGCTGGTGCAGGCGCTGATCCGGCGCGGGGTGATCGGCGACTTCCGCGAACCCGACATCGCGCGGTTCGGGTTCGCTCCCGCGTACCTGCGCTTCGCGGACGTCTGGGACGCCGTCGAGCACCTTCGCGCCGTACTCGCCGCCGCGGAGCACGCCGATCCGGAGCTGCCCCGTCGCGGCACGGTGACCTGACCCGGTCCACGACCGGGACCCTCCGGGACTCGCGGACACATCGTCTCGAACTCGCGGACGCTCCCGGGTCAGGGGAGCCTGCGGAGCAGACCGGAGGCCACCGCACCGACCACGACCCAGAAGATCGCGGCAATGCCGTAGTTCACCAGCACCCGGGTGCGCTCCCCCTCCGGGGTGAACAGATCCTGAAAACCCAGCGCCAGGTACTGCGCCCACGAGCCGACGAACTCCGTGATGCCGTTGTCGGGGTTCGCCCCGCCCACGGTGAGAACGACATGGGCTGCCAGGATGATCGCGGCCACGGTGCAGACCAGCTTGACTGCGGTGGCGAGCCACCCGATGCCCTTGGTCCGCACCTCCCGCGCAGAGGTCCGATGACCGCCGCGCTCATGCTCGCTCATACCCGGAGTCTGCCACGCGGCCGCAGCCAGCCGGAACCGCAGGACCGACCGCGATTCCCAGCATCCGGGACGGCGATTTCTCGCCACCGCGGTGGACCCGTTAACGTGGTGATCGTGGCACGCGCTCTCCTGCTTCGTTGCCGCGACGGGGCCTGACGCCGACCGGCCCCCCGTCGCGGAGACCTCTGCGCGCACTCGCCGGTCGAACGACCTCCCGGCACCGAAGAAGGCAGAGCAGCACAGATGACTCCCAAGCCAGCCGACGTAGGCCCCGACGCATTCACCGCAGGCGCCGCCAGCCGCGTCCGCACGCCCGAGCGCCCCGCCCCTGCAGGCCAGCCCGCCTGGAATACCCAGCGCGGCAGCGCCATGCCGTATCACCGCTACCGTCCCTTCGCCGAGACCGTCGAGCCGGTGAGCCTGCCCGACCGCACCTGGCCCGACCGCACCATCGACCGCGCACCGGTGTGGTGTGCGGTCGATCTGCGCGACGGCAACCAGGCACTGATCGACCCGATGAGCCCCGCCCGCAAGCGCCGCATGTTCGACCTGCTGGTGCGCATGGGTTACAAGGAGATCGAGGTCGGCTTCCCGGCGGCCAGCCAGACCGACTTCGACTTCGTCCGCGAGATCATCACCGAGGGCGCGATCCCCGAGGACGTCAGTATCCAGGTGCTCACCCAGGCACGGCCGGACCTGATCGAGCGCACCTTCCTCGCGGTCGAGGGCGCACCCAAGGCCATCGTCCACCTGTACAACTCCACGTCGATCCTGCAGCGCAAGGTCGTCTTCCGCAGCGATCGCGCGGGGATCACCAAGATCGCGACGGAGGCCGCGGAGCTGGTGCGCCAGCTGTCCGAGAAGTACTCCGAGACCGGCTTCCGGTTCGAGTACTCCCCGGAGTCCTACACCGGCACCGAGCTGGAGTACGCGGCCGAGATCTGCAACGCGGTGACGGCGATCTGGGAGCCCACCGCGGAGCGCCCGGCGATCCTCAACCTGCCGGCGACCGTGGAGATGGCGACCCCGAACGTCTACGCCGACTCGATCGAGTGGATGCACCGCAACCTCGACCGGCGTGACGCAGTGGTGCTGTCGCTGCACCCGCACAACGACCGCGGCACCGCCGTGGCTGCGGCCGAGCTGGGCTACGCGGCCGGCGCGGACCGCATCGAGGGCTGCCTGTTCGGCAACGGTGAGCGCACCGGCAACGTCTGCCTGGTCACGCTGGGGATGAACCTGTTCAGCCAGGGTGTCGACCCGCAGATCGACTTCACCGACATCGACGAGATCCGCCGCACCGTCGAGTACGCCAACCAGCTCCCGGTTCCCGAGCGCCATCCCTACGGCGGCGACCTAGTCTACACCGCGTTCTCCGGCAGCCACCAGGACGCGATCAACAAGGGCCTCGCCGCGATGCGGGCCGAGGCCGTCGAGGCCGGTGTCGACGTCGACGACCACCGGTGGGAGGTCCCGTACCTGCCGATCGACCCGAAGGACGTCGGGCGCACCTACGAGGCCGTGATCCGGGTCAACTCGCAGTCCGGCAAGGGCGGAGTGGCCTACGTCATGAAGGCCGAGCACCAGCTCGACCTGCCACGGCGGCTGCAGATCGAGTTCTCCCGGGTGGTCCAGGAGGTCACCGACTCCGACGGGGGCGAGATCTCTCCCAAGGAGATGTGGGACGTCTTCGCCACGCACTACCTGCACCGGCGCACGCCCCTGTGGGTGCTGCG
>WHSY01000131.1:9920-10156 GCA_009379815.1 Pseudonocardiaceae bacterium | reverse complement strand
AGTTCTCCCCGGCCAGTCCGTCCGGGGCGAACCCACCGATCACGACGTCCACGTCGCGCGCGCTCAGTTGCGCGTCGGCCAACGCCTCCTGCACCGCCTCGCGGACCAGCTCGGAGTTCGATCCCTGGTGGCGGCGCCGGTAGGGCGTCTGGCCGACGCCGACGACGGCCAGCTCGTGCGCGTGGGGCATCGTAAGCACACCTCTCCGAAGAAGGGGGTCAGAAGACGAACAAGCC
>WHSY01000131.1:0-9910 GCA_009379815.1 Pseudonocardiaceae bacterium | reverse complement strand
GTGTAGGACGCCTCGTCGGAGGTCAGATGGGCCACCAGCGCGGCGACCTCCTCCGGTCGCCCCGCGCGCTTCATCGCCGTGGCGCGCTCGACCCGGTCCCGCACATCGGGACGAATCCGGTCGTAGGCCGGGGTTCGGATGATGCCCGGCAGAACGGCGTTGGCAGTGATCCCCGACCGGGCCCCTTCCAGTGCCGTCGCCCGGGTCAGCCCGAGGACGGCGGCCTTGGCGGTGGCGTAGCCGGCGTGCCCCAGATCTCCCATCCGCCCGGCGATGGACGAAATGTTGACGATGCGGCCCCACTGGTGTTCTCGCATTGCCGGCACGCAGGCCCGCGTCCAGTAGAATGGCGCACTGGCGCCAATCCGGAGCTCGTCATTCCACAACGTGTCCGGGAGGTCGGTCAGGAACGCGGCCTTGTCAGTAATTCCGGCGTTGTTCACGAGCACCAGCGGGACACCGAACTCGCTCAGCTGCCGCACACCGGTGTCCACGACTGCGGAGTCTCCGACGTCGGCCACGAGAGGGTGGACCTGTCCGGCGGGTGCAGACTCGCAAAGCCCCTGCAGGGCATCCGTGTCGACGTCGACCGCGACGACGGGCAGACCGGTCGCGAGCAACTTGTGCGTGATCGCCACGCCGAGGCCACCCGCGGCGCCGGTCACCACGGCGACGGCGCCGTCCGGCCGGCTCATTTCCCCACCAGCTCGAAGGCGAAGTCGCTGATCCGGCCCTCACGCACGTCGCGGAACTTGACCCGGACCCGCGGCTGAGACAGCAGCGACAACCCGGCCGCGTCAATGTCGGTGAGGTCCACGCCGCACACGGCGTTGAGCACGGCGCTCGAGGCCCCGTCGAGGGTCACATAACCGACCACCAGCGGTGGCTCGGGCAGCCCGGGGAACGAGGAGGTGAGGATGGTGAACGTCTCCAGCGTCCCCTCGGTGCCGACCTCCCGCCACTCGTCGATCTCGACGAAGCAGGCGTCGCAGAACCCCCGGGCGGGGACCAGCACCCGATCGCACTGCGGGCAATGAGTCCCCATAATCCGGCGATTGAGCCGCAGCTCGTTGAAGAACCGACTCGCCGCGGCACCCGCGTAGTAGGTGTAGCCGAAGTCCCAGCGCCCCTCGACCGTGACGGGGTCCTCCACCGTGCCGCGGGCGTCCCCGCCCGGTGCCGGGACCGGTGCGGTCGTCATGTCCACTCCTCTCGTCGTCACGCTCGTGCGGTTCAGGCAGTTCCGAGCACCACGGCGGCCTGACTCTGCGCGGCCACCACGGACGAGCCGGTGGCCAGCGCCGTGCGCCCCTCGCCGTCGGCCAGCCGCTCACCGGCTCGGGCGATGTGCGCAAGCCCCATCGCGGGCGCCGCGTACCCGCGTGCCGCGGCGCCGACCGGGTCGACGCGATGATCGGTGGCGAGAGCGGCCATCCCACCCCCGCGAGCCGCGGCGCCCACCGCTTCCATGGCCAGGGCCTCATCGAACAGCGTCATTCCGTCCAGTTCCAGGACATCGACCTCGGCGATGCCCCGCTGCGCTTCGTCGAGCGCCTGTCCGCTGGCCGCGCTCAGCGCGGGCAGGCCGAGCAGGTCACGGTCACCGAGCTCGAACGGCTCGGTGCCCATCCCGACCCCGAGAACCTCGACTGCAGTCGGCGCGCTGCCGATGACGACGGCCGCGACGACATCGCTCCAGACCGGCAACTCGGCAGGTCGCAGCGGCCAGGCCGGCGCCGGCGTGCGCCCGGGATCGCCGGCACGCTGGTCGCGACGGGCGGCGGCCGCCTCCCGGTGTGCGGCATACCCCGGGTGCTCCGCGAGCGCCCGCGTCGCCCGCAGGCCGCTGACGCCGATCTCGGTCATCGCCAGCGGTCGAGTGGTGAACGGATCGAACAGCGCGTGCGAGATCGCGTCGACCGGCCCCTCGCTCAGTCGGCCCCACGCCGCCACCAGGCACGTCTCGACCGAGCCCGAGCGCACCCGGGCATCGGCGAGCGCGAATGCCGTGGCCCCATCGTCGCCGACCCGCGTCTCATCCTTCAGGTACGCGGCGGCCGCCGGCGCGGTGACCATGCTGGTCAGTGACCGGCCGTCGACGAGGTCGTGCGCCGCGAGCACGACAGCATCGAGCTCGGTCGCTGACATCCCAGCGGAGCGAAGGGCGTCGCGCACGCCCACGAAGATCAGGTCCTGGAGGCTGCACGTGGGATCTGCCCACGACGGACTCACCGAAACGCCATGCACGTAGACAGGCCGCACTCGACCTCCTCACTAGTCAACAGAGATGTTGATACCACACAGTATGGCTGCGCACTAGACTCTCTGCGATGTGCCCAGCCGCGCCATGTCTCGTGGGAGGTGCTGCAGGTTGTCGCAGCCGGTAGACGATCAGTCCAGTTTGATCGGGCGACGCCGGGCGCTGGCCCGCCGGGAACGCAACGCCAGCTGGCTGGAACGGCGCGACCAGGTCATGAACGCGGCGGCGGAGGCGTTTCAGGCCAAGGGCTTCCAGGCAGTGAGCATGAGTGACATCGCTGCCCGCCTCGGCAGCGACCGCGCCAGTGTGTACTACTACTTTGCGAGCAAGCAGGAGATCTTTCTGGCGCTCGTCGAGCAGGCCGTCCGGGCCAACGTCGAGCAGATCGAGGCCGTGGCCGCAACCGGCGAGCCCGCGACCGTCCGCCTGCGTAGGGTCATCGAGTCCCTCGCCGAGTCTTACGAGCGGCATTACCCCTACCTACACCTCTACATCCAGGAGGATATGCGCCAACTGTCGGAGTCCTCGGACGAGAAGCATCTGCGCGAGCTGGGTGACCGATACGACGATGCGATCATGAGGATCGCCCTCGATGGCGTCGAGTCCGGTGAGTTCCGACCCGGCGTTGACCCGCACATGCTGCGGTTCGCCGTGCTCGGTGCGCTGAACTGGACCCACCGGTGGTACAGACCTGGCGGTCGGCTCAGCGGCGCCGAGATCGGAAGGGCGTTCAGCGACCTGTTCCTCAACGGAGCAGCCGCGCAGTCCAGCTACTGAACCGGACCTAGTCACCCGGTTTTCTGGGATCCCGCACCAGCGAGATCGCTGCCATCGGGCAGGAATCGGCGGCCGCCTCGAGGTCCGAGGCAGCCCACTGCCCGCCGGGACGGAAGACCGACTGGCCGGCCTCGTCCAGCTCGAATCCTCCGCGTGCCATCTGGAGGCACATCGTGGCCCCAGTGCACAGGTCATGGTCTACGTATGCGCCCGTGACTGATCGGTCCTCAGTCATGATCCGGGGAATGTGATGTGGAGCTGGGTCAGGCTGCGTGAGACCACTGTCGGAACGTAGTGCAGCTCCTTCTCGTGAATCGTGAATCGCGGGAAGGCCTGCGAGAGGCCGTGGAAAGCTTCTTCGGCCTCGAGTCGTGCCAGTGGCGCACCGAGGCAGGTGTGGATCCCTTGGCCGAAGGTTGTGTGCTTGTTCGGCCACCGTGCGATGTCAAGCCGGTCTGGCTCGGTGAAAGCGGCAGGATCGTGGTTCGCGGCGTGCTGGACCAGCAGGACCCGGTCTCCCCGCTCGATTCGCTGCCCGCCGAGCTCCAATGGCTCGGTCGCCCAGCGCGCCATCGCGCGGATTGGACCGTCGTAGCGCAGCACTTCGTCGGCGGCGGTGCGGGCCAACGAGGGGTCATCTCGTAGCCGCGCCCACTGGTCTGGAAACCGGTCGAATGCCACCATCCCATTGCCGAGCAGGTTCATCGTCGTCTCGTGGCCGGCGAAGACCATCAGGATCGCGTTGGCGATGACCTCGTCGTCGGACAGGGCGTCACCGCTGTCGACCACCTGCACCAGGCCGCTCAGCAGGTCGTCCTGCGGGTGGCACCGGCGTTGCGCGACGACCGGGCGGAGGAACTCGACGAGGTGGTCCATGGCCTCGTCGCCCTTGCGCATCCGGTCGGTGTCGTTGCCCCGGACGAAGATCACCGCCCCTAGGTCCTCCGACCACGCGCGCACCGACTCCCGGCCTTCGGGCGGCACACCAAGGTACTCGGCGATGACGACGATAGGCAGCGTGAAGGCGAAGCGGGCCAGGAAGTCCACGTCGCGCTCCCCGCGCACTGACTCGACGAGGTCGTCGACCAGCTCGCGGACGCGCGGTCGCAGGCTCTCGACGCTGCGCGGCGTGAAGGCCTTGTTCACCAGCGAGCGTATCCGCGTGTGGTAGGGCTGGTCCTTCCACACGAAGAACTTCGACAGAAATGCGAACAGCTGCTGATACTGCGACGAGGCGGCGCTGAGCTCTTCGCCGAACGGGCCAGCGAAGCGGTCGGAGGACAGCTTTGTGTGGTTGCGGAAGCCCTCCACCACCTCGTGGTAGCCGGTGACCACCCAACCGTTCCAGCGCCGGTTCCAGTAGATCGGGCCGGTCTCCCGCAACCGGGCGTAGAACGCGAACGGATCATCGATCGCTTCCCGCGACAACAGGTCATCCAAGTCCGCGCCGCCGGGCAGAACCGTCTCACTCATCTGCTGCCTCCGTCAGTCGTTCTCGCCCGAGAGCCGTTGCAGACAGGTCACGTGCGGCTGGCCAGGAACACACCAACGAGGCTAGGTCCACGCCCACCTGGTGTCAACGTAAGTGTTGACATCCTCGGGTCCGTGCAGTTCGATGTAGCCCAGCTCACAGGCCACGCCGGTTCATGCCCGTGCGTGACGACTAGACGAGGAGGTGGCGTCGTGCTCGACGTCCGGAGCGCCATGCGTCGCTCGGCGCAGTTCCATGAGGACCTGACTGCGGTCGTGAGTGGCGACCGGCAGCTGACTTACGGCGAGGCGTGGCAGCGCGGGCTGCGGCTGGCCAACGCCCTGGTCGCCCTCGGCCTGCAACCCGGCGACCGGCTCGCCGTGCTGGAGGACAACAGCCTCGAGGCTGCGGACTTCTATGTCGGGTCGGTTGCGGCCAATCTCGTCCGGGTGCCGTTGTACCGGCGCAACTCCCCCGAGGCGCACCTGCACATGCTCAAGGGCGCCCAGTGCAAGGCCGTGGTCGTCTCCGAGGAGTACGCGTCCGAACTCGAGCCGGTGGCCGAGCAACTCGACGGACTCCAAGTGATCGTGCGCGATGCCGGATACGAGGATTGGCTGGCCTCGTTCCCGGACACCGACCCCGACCCGGCGGTCGACCTCGATGACGTGTTCATCATCCGCCACTCGGCAGGCACCGTGGGCACAGCCAAGGGCATCGCCTATACCCACCGGGCGTGGATGAACACCACCCGCGACTGGTTCTACATGCTTCCCCCCGTCGAGCTGGGCGACAAGTGCCTGCACGTTGGGCCGATCAGCCACGGGTCCGGCTATCTGTTCCTGCCCGTCTGGCTCGCCGGCGGCTGCAACATCCTCGACCGCAAGTTCGACGCCGGGGACCTCATCGCCCGCATCCAGCGCGACGAGATCGGCTGGTTCTTCGCGGTGCCGACGATGATCGCCGATATCGTCGAGTCGGTGGGTGGCAAGCCGCAGACCCTCCCCTCGCTCAAGGCCGTGATGATCTCCGCCGCACCGATCGCGGCCAAGACCGCGCTGGCCGCCCATGACGTCTTCGGCGACACCCTGTTCCAGATGTACGGCCAAACCGAAGCCGTCCCGGTTTCCTTCATGGGGCCCAAGGAGTGGTTCTCCGGCGGACCGGACTCGCCGACGATCCGCGCGGCCGGCCGCGTGATGCCCTTCGCCGAGCTCGACATCCGCGACCCGGACAACAACCCGCTTCCGATCGGGGAAGAGGGCGAGATCGCGATCCGGTGCGACGGGCAGATGACCGGGATCTGGGGCGACCCCGAGCTCAGCGAGCGGCGGCTACGCGACGGCTGGGTGCTCACCGGCGACATCGGAAAGCTGGACCAGCGCGGCTACCTCTACGTCGTGGACCGGGTCGACGACATGATCGTCTCCGGCGGCTTCAACATCTGGCCGGCCGAACTCGAGCAGGCGATCCAAACGCTCCCCGATGTGCGCGAGGCCGTCGCATTCGGAGTGCCCCACGACAAATGGGGCGAAACCCCACACGCGGTCGTCGTCACCCAATCCGGCGCCGACCTCGACGAGGACACCGTCATCGCCACCTGCGCCCGGCTGCTCGGCTCCTACAAGAAGCCGACGTCGGTCGAGCTGCGTGATCAGCCGCTGCGGCGCAGCCCCGTCGGGAAGATCCAACGCAAGGTGCTGCGCGAGCCCTACTGGGCCGGCGAGGAACGCCGCGTCAGAGGATCCTGACAGTGCTCGGCGTCGTCGTGGAGGGGCAATGAGCCACCAGTTCGAACCCGGCGACGAGCGCGGCGCCCTCAACCTCGTTGACGCCGACGCGGTGCGGCGGGGTCTGGCGAGCGTGGCCCAGGGCGGTGTCATCCCGCTGGCCCAGCCGATCCGCGCGGGCGCGGTCCCGATCGCCGGGATGCGCACCGAACCGGTGCACTACATGACCCGTGACGGCGGGGACTACGCCGCTGGCCTGCCCGAACGTCCCGGCTTCGGCTTCGCCGACGACGGGATCATGCTCGCCTGTCACGGCGCCACGCACCTCGATGCGCTGGCCCATGTCTGGCGCGACGGCGTCATGTACGGGGGGTTCAGCGCCGACGAGGTCACCAGCCGCGGCGCGAAGCGATGCGGTATCGACAAGGCCAGCCCATTCGTGTGCCGAAGCTTCCTCGTCGATGCCGTGCCCGAGGACGCGCCTAGCCTGCAGCCTGGCACGCTGATCAGTGTCGACACGCTGCGGTCGGCTCTCGCCGGCTGCGATCCCCGCCCCGGTGACGCCCTACTCGTGCGGACGGGATGGCCGCAGCTGTGGCGCGCTGACCCGTCGATCGGCACCGAGTCGTGGCCGGGGCTCGATGTCGACTGCGTGGAGTGGATCCTCGAGTCCGGGTTCGCGCTCGTCGGCGCGGACACGATCGGGGTCGAGGTGTCTCCGTCGACGGATCCGACGTGCGGTTCCCCACTGCACATCGCCCTGATCCGGGACCACGGCGTCTACTTTCTCGAGCTGCTCGAGCTCGAGGCGTTGACCGCCGTGCTGGCCACAGCCGGAAGGCGGGAGTTCCTCCTCGTCGTCGCACCTTTGCCCATTCACCAAGCGGTCGGCAGCCCGGTCGCACCCGTGGCGGTGGTGTAGATGATCGATCGCAGCGCCTGCCGCGGCAAGGGTCTTGACGTTGTCCCGCTCTCAGACACCGAGATGCGTGTCATCGCCACCCTGCGCGACACCAGCGTCGCCCTCGACGACCCCGAAGACGTCGAGCTCATCCACGACCTCCGGCTCGAGGCGACCATCACCGTGCCGGACCTGGTGATTCGGGAGGTCTCAGGGCACGCCGAGCACCAGCCCTATGACCAGTGCGCCCTGACCGTCGCTCCGCTCGCGAAACTACGCGGTCTCAGCCTGCAGCGCGGCTACCGGCGCCAGGTGATGGAACTGCTCGGAGGGACCCAGGGCTGCAGCCACTTCCTTACGCTCGCGCTGGAGCTCTCCGCCGCCAACGTCCTATCGATCTACCTCCGGATGCGAGCGCAAGTCCGCAACACCCCCGAGAATCGTGCCGATGGCACGTGGGCCCGCGCGGGCCTGCAGGTCGAGCCCGGGTTGATGAACGCCTGCCTCGCGCTCGCAGCCAACTCACCGGTACAGCGTCGCGCCCTGGACGGTACCTCGACTGACGGCGACTGACTCTGTCAACATACCTGTTGACAGAGTCAGTCGCCTTGAGTTCAATGGTCGCCAGGGACTGGGCGGCACAGCTAGGGGCTTCGATGACGGCCTCGCTGGCCAGAGACGAAGGAGTTCGGCGATGACCGTGGCGGACCTGCCCGCACACACGATCGACGAGGTGTTCTCCACGTGGCTGGACGAATTCGGGGCAGCCATGGAGCACGCCGACCCGGCGCGCATCGCCGACAGCGTCATCGACGACGGATACTGGCGAGACATCCTGTCCTTCACGTGGGCCTACCGGACCTTCAGCGGGCGCGGAGAGATCGAGTCAGCGCTGAAGGCGACCCTGCCTGAGACAGCACCCCGCGGCTTCCGCAGAGTCGCAGATCGTGTCGAGCCGCGACTGGTCAAGCGATCGGGCAAACAGGTCATCGAGGGATTCTTCGACTTCGACACCGCTGTGGGCCGCGGCACCGGGTTCGTCCGGCTGCTCCTCGACGACGTCGATCCTCTCCGGTCGCGGGCTTGGTTGCTGCTGACCACGCTGCACGAGCTGCGCGGGTTCGAGGAAAAGCTCGGTGACCGACGCCCGACGGGTGTCGAGCACTCCGAGAACTTCGCCGGTGACAACTGGCTGGACGCGCGGAAGTACGAGCAGGAGTTCGCCGACAGGGATCCCGAGGTGCTCGTCGTCGGGGGCGCTCAGGCGGGGCTGACCCTCGCCGCCCGGCTGCGCCAGTTCGGCGTCGACGCGCTGGTGGTGGAAAAGAACTTTAGGGTCGGCGACAACTGGCGCAATCGATACCACTCACTCACGCTGCACAACGAGGTGTGGGCCAACCATCTGCCCTACCTCCCCTTTCCGCCTACCTGGCCGACTTTCCTGCCGAAGGACAAGCTCGCCGGTTGGCTCGAGGCCTACGCCGAGTTCATGGAACTGAACGTCTGGACGGGCACCGAGTTCGTCGATGCCGACTATGACGAGCGGGCGCGCCGGTGGACGGCACGCCTGGCCCGGGCCGATGGAACCGAGCGTGTGCTTCGCGTCCCCCACGTCGTGCTGGCCACAGGCAGCGTCAGTGGTGTCCCGAACCTGCCCTCGCTGCCCGGCCTCGACGAGTTCAGCGGAGAGCTTCTGCACTCGAGCCAGTTCAGCAGCGGCATCGACTACCAGGGCAGACGGGCCATTGTCGTGGGTACGGGCAACAGCGGCCACGACGTGGCACAAGAGCTGTACAGCAACGGAGCCGCCGAGGTCACCATGATCCAACGCAGCCCGACCTGCGTGGTCAGCCTCGTCCCCAGCGGCACCCTCGTCTACGCGCTCTACTCCGAAGGCCCACCGGTCGACGACATCGACCTCATCACCGCAGCCATCCCCTACCCCGTCCTCCACAACACTTACCAGCACCTCACCAAGCGCACCTGCGACTACGACCAAGACCTCCTGAGCCGGCTCCACGCTGTGGGCTTCGAGACCGACTTCGAACCCGACCACACGGGCTTCCACATGAGATACCTCCGGCGGGGCGGCGGCTACTACATCAACGTCGGCTGCTCCGAACTGATCGCCGACCGCAAGATCGGCCTCGTCCAGGCCCAGGACATGAACAAGTTCACCCCAAACGGGCTGCTGCTATCCGACGGAACAACGATCGGGGCCGATCTGATCGTCCTCGCCACCGGCTACGAGAACCAACAGGAAGCAATACGTCGGATGTTCGGCGAAAACGTCGCCGAGAAAATCGGCCGCGTCTGGGGTTTCGACGAAAACGGGTTCATGCGCAACATGTGGACGCGGACTCGCCAAGACGGCTTCTGGCTCATGGGCGGCGCCCTAAACGAAAGCCGCCTCTACTCCCGGTTCCTGGCCCTGCAGATCAAAGCCGAGCTCGAAGGACTGCTCCCCACCAAGCCGACGCTCTGACAGTGTCCAGCCTGAGAATACGACTGCCGCCCCGATCGGTGTCGCAGAAGCCCGCTGTGGCGCTGCCGGAGATGGAACGCGGTGGCGCAAGCCGAGGAGTCAGCATCCGGCGGCGACGGCCATCCCTCACAGCAGTGCCAGAACCTCTATGGAAACCAGGTCGAGTGAAAAGCACGCCGGTGCAACGTACGCACGCCTTGATCACTGGCCGTGGATCACGCTGACGAGCATTGAGGTTTTCTCAGCAAGATCGGGATCGGTGGTACCGGCGCGTGTGTGGTGAGGT
>WHSY01000130.1 GCA_009379815.1 Pseudonocardiaceae bacterium | reverse complement strand
AGTTACGGGAGCCGGCAACTGCCCCCGGGTGGGGGAGAGCTGCAGTTTCGCGGTGTCACCGTGCGAGCGGGCGGCGAGCCTGTGCTTGCCGACCTGCACCTCGTGGTTCCCGCGGGCGCGCTGGTCGCCGTCATCGGGCGCTCCGGTTCCGGCAAGTCGCTGCTGGCGGGCCTCGCCGGCCGCCTCGCCGACCCCGACGAAGGGACGGTGCTGCTCGACGGTGTGCCGCTGCCGGAGCTGGATCGCGGTGCGTTGCGATCGGCGGTCGGTTACGGCTTCGAGCGGCCGGTGCTGCTGGGGGACACGCTCGATGACGTGATCGAGTTCGGGCCGACACGGGTCGGCAGCGCCGACGTGCGCCGGGCGGCCCGTGCGGCGTGTGCCGACGTCTTCATCAGCCGCTTGCCGTCCGGGTACCGCACTCCGTTGGCCGACGCGCCGATGTCGGGCGGCGAGGTTCAGCGGGTGGGCCTCGCGCGCGCCTTCGCCCGTGCCGGACGGGTGCTGGTACTCGACGACGTGGCGGCGAGCCTGGACACCGTCACCGAGCACCACATCGACGCCGTGCTCACCGGCCAGTTGCGCGACCGGACCCGGCTCATCGTGGCCCACCGGGCGTCGACGGCGAGCCGAGCCGACGTCGTCGTCTGGCTCAACGGCGGTGCGGTCCGCGCGGTCGGCCCGCACCACGAGCTGTGGCACCACGCGGACTACCGTGCCGTCTTCGAACCGGACCCGGCAGTGATCCCCGCGGGAAGTGAGGCCGGGTGAGTGCGCGGGTGGTGTGGCGCTTCCTGCGGTGCTGGTTGGGCCGCCGGCCACGGATCCTCGCACGGTTCGCGGCGGCCTCGCTGCTGGAAGCGCTGCCTGCCTTCCTGTCCGGACGCCTGGTCGCGCTGGCCATCGACGACGGCTTCATGGCGGGCCGGGTGACCACCGGCCTGGGCTGGCTCGGCCTGCTGGCGGCGGCCGTGCTCGTCGGGGCATGGGGCAACCGGCTGACCTACCTGCGGCTCGCAACCCTCGTCGAGCCGTTCCGTGACGACCTCGTCGAGCTGGTGGTGGGCAGCGCGCTGCGGCAGTGCGGCGCGCAGCGGGCGGACAGCGCGGCCGTCGCGCGCCTGACCCATCAGGTGGAGATCGTCCGGGAGTCGTTCGCCACCGTCATCCTGATCGTGCAGAGCTTCGTGGTGACCACGGTGAGCGCGCTGCTCGGCCTCCTCACCCTGGTACCCGCCGTGCTCGTGCTGGTGCTGCCGCCGCTGCTGGCCGGGCTCGGGCTCTTCCTCGGTGTCCTCGTCGCGATGGCCGCCCGGCAACGGACGTTCGTGCTGGCGGGCGAGCGCATCGCCGAGACCGCGAGCACGGTCGCCACCGGGCTGCGTGATGTGACGGCCTGCGGCGCCGAGGAGACCGTCCAGTCCACCGCCGGCCGACACATCGACGCTCAGGCGCAGGCGGCCGGGCAGGTGGCGCGGTGCGCGGGGGTGCGGGCACTGGCGTTGGCCATCGCCGGATGGCTACCGCTGCTGCTCCTGCTCGTCGCTGCCCCCGCGCTGCTGCGGCAGGGCGCGTCGGCCGGGGTGGTGCTGGGCGCCGTGACCTACGTGATGCAGGGCCTGCAGCCCGCGCTGCGGTCGCTGGGTCAGGGCCTGGGCAACAGCGGGCTGTGGCTCGTGGTGGCGCTGGGACGCATCCTCGACGCGTCCGGCAGCCTGGCCGCGGCCACAGAACCGGCGCCGCAGGAGGTGGCCCGGCCCCACGGCCACGACCTGGAGTTGACAGCCGTGACGTTCGGCTACGGTTCGTCGGCTCGGCCCGTGATCGAGGACCTCGACCTGATCATCCCCGACGGTGACCACCTGGCGATCGTCGGCCCCAGCGGGGCGGGCAAGTCCACCCTCGCGAACCTTGCCACCGGGATGCTCGAGCCGCGGTCGGGCAAGGTCAGCCTCGGCGGGGTGCCACTGCACCGGCTGGGGCCCGACACCGTGCGGAAGCGCCGGGTGCTGATCCCGCAGCAGGCTTACGTCTTCGCCGGCACGCTCGAGGAGAACGTGACGTATCTGCGGCCCGAGGCGACGCTGCAGCAGGTCGAGGAGGCGGTCCGGGCGGTCGGCGCCGCGCAGCTCATCGATCGGCTCGGCGGTTACCAGGTCGAGATCGACCCCGGGGTTCTGTCCGCCGGCGAGCGACAGCTGATCACGCTGGCCCGGGCGTACCTGTCACCCGCGCGGCTGGTCGTGCTCGACGAGGCGACCTGCTTTCTGGACCCCGCGGCGGAACAGCACGTCGAGCTGGCGTTCGCCCGCAGGCCCGGAGCGCTCGTGGTGATCGCGCACCGGATGAGCTCGGCGCTGCGCGCGCGCCGGGTCCTGGTGTTCGACGGGCACCAGCCGTTGCTCGGCAGCCACCAGGAGCTGCTCGACCGGTCGCCGCTGTACCGGGACCTGGTCGGGCACTGGGACGTCCATCGGGACGTCCACCGTGCACGGGTTGCGCCGACCGACGCTGTGACGTCCCCGCTGTGACAACCGTGACGTCAGCGCTGGGCGCGACCCAGCCTCGAGAAGTTGATGGTGGCGGCCAGCGAGGCGTAGAGGTTCTGGTAGCGGATCAGCTGCCAACAGGTCTCGTCGATGAACGGCAGCCCGACATGGAAGATCACGAAGTTGATGTCGGGGAAGTTCGCCGCGGCACCGTCCAGGTCTGGGTGGACTCGATCGGCTGCGGACCCAGCGACACTCCCTTGTGGACGCCGATCAAATTGACGCCCAGCTCCTGGGCCTTCTCGAAGACCGGGACGGCGACCTGCGGGTCGGCTCACAACGGGTCCGTGACCGACTCGCCCCGCTCGGTCAGGCGCTGGTCAACCGGCGCGACAGCACGGCGCAAGACCTGGCCCGCAGGGTCCAGGAGTTGCAGCACACATGACACCGAGCGCTCACCCACCCGACGCTGCACCCTGAATCCGATAATCGACATTATGTCATCTCGGGCCTGCGTATCTCACTGGATGAATCATGCAACCGAGCCGTCGGCGACGATCGGATGGTCGGTCATGAATCAGGTCAGGCTGTCGTCGCGAGTCGACGGCTCGGCCAGCGGGCGGAGACCACACGCCGCCGCGAAACCCTGCGACTCGATGCCGAGAGCGACGTTCGTACGCGCAGCCTGGTTCGCGAACCCGACCCACGCGGTGAGCTCAACCATCGCCGAGGCCCCGAGCTGCTCGAGCAGGCGTGCCGAGAGCTCGTCAGTCACCGTCGGCGGCGTCTGCGACATCGCCTCGGCGTACTCCATGACGTCGCGCTCCAGCGGCGTGAAGACGTCGGACTCGCGCCAACGCGGCACGTCGCGCGCCTTGGCCACATCGAGGCCCTCGTTGTGGGCCTGGAAGTAGCCGAGGTCCAGGCACCAGGTGCAGCCGATCAGGGATGTCACCGCCATGTGGGCGAAGGACTTCAGGCCTTCGTCGCACCCGTTCCACTTGCTGGCCTTCTGGCCGAAGCCGAGGCTGGCCTTGAGCACCGGCCGGTTATGCCACATCACCCCAAGCGGCTCGGGCGCTTCGCCGAACATCTTCGTGCTGAACCTCTTGACCATCGCCCCGTAGAGGCCGGTGATCTCGGCCTTGGGGATCCGGGGGGTAGACATCTCGTCCTCCTGTTGTCGGTGGGTTGTCCTTCGGTTCACTCATCAAGACACCGGCTGCGACTCGGATGTGACAGCTGCAGGAGATACTCTCGACAACCGTGGCTGACGCAGAGTTCCGCTATTCCGACCTCCTCCCGACCGGCAAGGACGACATTCCCCAGGGCGGGTGATGTCGACGGGGCGCAGGCGCGCAGGGGCAGCGATGATGTCGATCTCGATGATCCGGTGGTCACTCACGTCGTCAGTCCGGCGCGCCATCGTGAGGTCGGATCCCTCGAGGCGGTGACGCCGTTGGGAGCTGACTGCTTGGTCACTTCGGGCCCGGCATCCAGAAGACACCGCACCCTGTCAGCCGGTGAAGGACTCGGGGCCGAAGCGGCCCCACCGCTTCCGCCCCCGCCTTGATGAGCATGGGTGTTGGCGCCTCGCGCACCTGCGGCGCGGCACCGACCTCGACGTACTGCAGGGCTCCATCTGCCCCTTCAGGGAGGTCGGCGAGTGGTGTTGATCGTTCTTCGACTCCTACTTTGCCGTCTTGGTGTCACAAAACGGTGGGCCCCGGTGTCTTGTGGGTGACACAGTCGAGAGCGAAAAGACAGGAGCCACCCGTGGCCAGCACGTTCCGGATCCCCAAGGCGCCCCTCAAGTCGCAGACCGCGCCGGAGGTCGTGGCGGGGGCATGAGCGAGGACGGCCGTCCGGACCCCGCTACTGAGGCGTTCGTCGCTCACCGTAACCTGCTCTTCACCGTCGCCTACGAGCTGCTCGGCTCGGCCGCCGACGCGGAGGACGTCCTCCAGGAGACCTGGCTGCGGTGGGCGGACGTCGACCTCGACACTGTGCGCGACCAGCGCGCCTACCTGGTCCGGATCACCACCCGCCAGGCGCTCAACCGGCTGCGTACACTCGGCCGGCGCAAGGAGTCGTACGTCGGCCCCTGGCTGCCCGAGCCGCTGCTGACCGCGCCCGACGTGGCCGAGGACGTCGAGTTGGCTGACAGCGTCTCGATGGCGATGCTGCTGGTGCTGGAGACGCTCACGCCGACTGAGCGGGCGGTGTTCGTGCTGCGCGAGGTGTTCCATCTGGGGTACGACGAGATCGCGGAAGCCGTCGACAAGAGCCCGGCCGCGGTCCGCCAGATCGCCCATCGGGCACGGGCACACGTCGCTGCGCGCCGACCGCGCGGGGTCGTTTCTCCGACCGAGACCCGAGCTGCGCTCGAGGCCTTCCAACGGGCGGTCGAGACGGGCGACCTGCAGAGCCTGCTCGACATCCTCGCGCCGGACGTCGTCGTCTTGAGCGACGGTGGCGGAGTCAAGCAGGCCATGCTGCGGCCCATCGTGGGGGCCGACAAGGTGGCTCGCTTGTTTGCCGCCGGCTTGGCCACGGTCGGCGCCGAGGCGTCGCTCGAGCCGGTACAGGTCAATGGCTGCCCGGCTCTGATCATGCGGCTCAACGGCGAGATCGACGGCGTCGTGGCGGTGCGGGTCGAGGACGGCTTGGTCACCGGGCTCTACTACGTGCGCAATCCCGAGAAGCTGTCGCGTGTGGAGCGGGAGACTGCTGTGAGCCGCTGAGTCCGGGGGGCTCCGTCGGCCGCCGATCTGCCGGACGGGTCGCCGGCGCGGCGAATCGGCCGTGGGCAGGCCGCCGACCCGGAGGGACTCGACCTGCACTCATTGCGCCGGTCGTACGCCGCGCATCTGCTCGAGGACAGCTGGGATCCCATGTTCGTCCAGCACCAGATGGGACACGAGCACGCATCCACGACCGGCATCTACCAGTTCGCGAGCACTGCTCATGTCTGCAAGGCGCGTGCTACTGCCGCGATAAGGAGGGGCAGCCACTCCCACGCAGAATACGACGGATTGATACGCAGCGGTGCCAGTAACCGCTATGCCCGTCACGGCGGCACCCTGCGGTGCGGCAGTCATCCGTCCCCTCCCCTTTCGCTCATCAAGTGAGAATGTCGTCAGCGCCGTGCCGGCTCCTGTCAGACGCGGCGCTTGAACGCCCACACCGAGACCGGCCCGAAGACGGCGGCGATCGCGGTCGCCCACAGCAGCGACCCGATCACCGGCCCCGCGACCGGCCCGCCGACCATCAGGCCGCGTGACGCGTCCGCCAGCAGCGTGACCGGGTTGACGTTCACGAACGCCTGCAGCCACCCGGGCATCGTCTCGATCGGCACGAAGACGTTGCTGACGAAGGTGATCGGGAACAGCGCGGTCATCCCGAAGATCTGCACCTTCTCCGGGTCGGCGGCGAGCACGCCCACCAGCACCGACACCCAGGAGAACGCCAGCGCGAACACCAGGATCAGCCCGACGGCGGCCAGCAGCTCGACCACGGAGGTGCCGATCCGGAAGCCGAGGATCGCACCCACGCCGAGCAGCAGGACGATCGACCAGGCCTGCTTGACCAGGTCCGCGGTGATCCGGCCGGCCAGTGGCGCCCATCGCGCGAGCGGCAACGTGCGCAGCCGGTCGAACACGCCCTTGGTCAGGTCGGTGTTGAGCCCCATGCCGACGTACATCGTGACGAAGAGCATGTTCATCACGATGATGCCGGGCAGTGCGAAGGTGAGGTACGCACCGGTTGATCCCGAGATCGCGCCGCCGAACACGTAGGTGAACAGCAGCACGAACATGATCGGCTGGAAGCTGAAGTCCCCCAGCTCCCACGGGTTGTGCTTGATCTGTACCAGCGTGCGCCAGGCAAGGGTCGCCGTCTGCCGCAACCCCTCGATCGGGCCGACCCTGGCAGCCGACTCCGGTGTGGCAGGCGCGTTCGCGGTCACGCTCGCGGCGGTCATACCAGGACCCCTTCAGTGTCGTCGGCCTGCTCGGTCTCCCCCGCCGGATGTCCGGTCAGCGAGAGGAAGACCTCGTTGAGGCTGGAGTTGCGCAGCGCGAGCTCGGTGATGACGACGCCGGCGTCATCGAGCCGCCGCACTACGGCTGGAAGCAACGCGGAATCGGTGACGGGCGCCGTGACCAGCCGTCCTTCCACTTCCGGCGCGACACCGGCGAGCTCGCCCACCACGGAGATCACGGCGGGCACATCCGCGTCGTCCGCGGGCCGCACGGCGAGGCATCGGGCGCCGATCTTGGCCTTCAACTCGTCCGGGGCACCCGTCGCGATGACCCTGCCTTCGTCGATGACCGCGATCTCGTCGGCCAGCTGGTCGGCCTCCTCCAGGTACTGCGTGGTGAGCAGCACGGTGACGCCGTCGGCTACCAGGCTGCGGACCAGGCCCCACAGCTCGAGGCGGCTACGCGGGTCCAACCCCGTAGTCGGCTCGTCGAGGTAGAGCAGCGCCGGCCTGCCGACCAGGCTTGCCGCCAGGTCGAGTCGTCTGCGCATGCCCCCGGAGTACGTCTTCGCCGCGCGCGATGCGGCATCCTCCAACTGGAATCTGGCAAGCAGCTCGCGGGCACGCGCCTTCGCCGCTCGGCGCGACATCCCGAGCAACCGGCCGATGAGCAGCAGGTTCTCGGTCCCGGTGAGGGCTTCGTCCACCGAGGCGTACTGCCCGGTCAGCCCGATCAGCTGGCGCACCCGATGGGCATCACGGACCACGTCGTAGCCGCCGACCGTGGCGTGCCCGGCATCGGGCTGCAGCAACGTGGCCAGGACGCGGACGGCGGTGGTCTTGCCCGCACCGTTCGGTCCGAGCAGGCCGAGCACCGTGCCGGTGCGGACGGCGAGATCCACCCCGTCGAGGGCCGTGGTCTCGCCGTAGCGCTTGACCAGTCCCTCGGCCCGTATCGCATGATCCATCGGTGTTGTGCTCCTGTCGCGAATCGGTCAGGTCAGCGCGCCGGACCGGTCTGACATCCTTGCCGCAGCTGTGACATCGCGGCGAATGGTTTGATTCCCTTCCGGCGCCGTCGTGTGCGACGGTAGAACCTCAACAAAGCTTGAAGTCAACGGCTGGACGCTAGCGAGGCCAGCGAGGAGGCCCTCGCCCTTCCTCTGCGGGACGGAGCGGCTGAGCCGCGGCCGTCTGCTCGGCGAGTGCTGGTTCGTGATCGCGGACAGATCTGGCACCTGGGCGACGCAGGCATGCCTGCTAGCATGCAGGTATGGCACAGGTCACGTGGCGTGCTCCGGACGAGCTGGTCGAGCAGGTCCGCGCGGCAGCCGCACGCGAGCACCGGAGCATGAACGACTACCTCACGCGGGTCATGGAAGCTGTGATCGACCCCGATCTCGCCGGTGACGACGCCGCCCGCGTCCGCGAGCGGCTAGCGCGGGCGGGGCTGTTGGTGTCCCCCGGTGTGCCACGGCAGCGACCGGGCGCCGACCGGCTCGAACGGGCTCGGCACGCTGCGGGATCGGGTACCGCGCTCGCAGATCTGGTCGCTGACGACCGGAGGTGAGTACCTTCGCCGACTCCTCCGCGCTGGTGAAGCTGTATGCCGACGAGACGCGGTACGAGGAGGTCCGCTCCCTCGCACCACTGGTGATCTCGCAGCTTGCGCGTGTCGAGGTGCCGGCAGCGGTGTGGCGCAAGCGCCGGATGAACGAGCTCTCCCCGGACGACAGCGCGGTGCTGGTGGCCGCGTTCGAGGCTGACTACTTCGGAACCGAGGACGAACCGCCTCGGTTCGCGGTGGTGGCGGTGACGCCCGCAGTCCTGGACGACGCCGCCCGCTGCACCGGCGTGCACGGACTGCGCGCCTACGACGCGATCCAGTTGGCCGCCGCCCGGGCAGCCAGGGACGCCGACGACGACTGCACGGGCTTGGCCGCGTTCGACAACGCGCTGCGGTCCGCAGCCGCCGCCGAAGGCATCGCGCTGCTGCCGGCCGACCGCGTCAGCTCTGCCTGAGCCGGTGCAACGGAGCGGGCATCAACTCCAGCCCCTTCGCGGCGAACGGCGTGACGCCCGTAGGTCCAGTCGCGGTCGGCGGCGCGCTCGGCAAGCTCGCGATGATCGGGTTCGGGATACCGGTCGGCGAGCTGCTCCGGGTCGATCAGATCGAGTGTGTCGACCTCAGCGCAGCGGGCCGGTGACCGACTCGGCGGCGGCGAGCGCCCGACCCGAGGCGACGCAGGACGCCGCCGCGTCGATCTCCACCGCGAGGTGGCGGTCGGTGCCGGGGCCGGCCACGTCGGCGCGCAGCCCGCTGCGGACCGCCGCGGTGGCGGGTGCCGGCTCGAGCGGTCCGCGCAGGTCGAGCGCCCGTGCGGCGGTGAGCAGTTCGACCGCGATGATCCGGGTCAGTCCGTCGAGCGACCGGCGCAGCTTGCGGGCCGCCGACCACCCCATCGAGACATGGTCCTCCTGCATGGCGCTCGACGGGATCGAGTCCACCGAGGCGGGCGCCGCCAGCCGCTTGAGCTCGGACACGATCGCGGCCTGCGTGTACTGGGCGATCATGTGGCCGGAATCGACGCCCGGGTCGTCTGCCAGGAACGGGTTCAGCCCGTGGTTGCGGGCGACGTCGAGGAACCGGTCGGTGCGCCGCTCGGCCATCGACGCGACGTCGGCGACCGCGATCGCCAGGAAGTCCAACACGTAGCCGAGCGGCGCGCCGTGGAAGTTGCCGTTGCTCTCGACCCGACCGTCCGCCGTCACCACCGGGTTGTCGATGACACTGGACAGCTCCCGCGACGCGACCACCTCGGCGTGGGCGACGGTGTCGCGCGCCGCCCCGTGCACTTGCGGTGCACAGCGCAGCGAGTAGGCGTCCTGCACCCGCGTGCATTCGGGTCCGCGGTGGCTGTCCATGAGGGCCGAACCGGCCACGAGTGCCCGCAGGTTCGCCGCGCTGTCGGCCTGGCCGGGGTGCGGACGCAGCGCCTGCAGGTCTGCCGCGAACACGGCGTCGGTGCCCAGCTGCGCCTCGACGCTCATCGCCGCGGTGATGTCGGCGGTGCGAAGCACCACGCGCAGATCGTGGCAGGCCAGCACCAGCATGCCGAGCATGCCGTCGGTGCCGTTGATCAGCGCCAGCCCCTCCTTCTCCTGCAGGGCGACGGGCGCGATGCAGGCCGCGGCCAGCGCTTGCGCCGCGGGCCGCAGCACGCCGCCGGCGTCGCGCACGTGCCCCTCCCCCGTCATGGCCAGCGCGCAGTGAGCCAGCGGGGCCAGGTCGCCGGAGCAGCCGAGCGAGCCGTATTCCGGGACTACCGGGGTGATGCCCGCCGCGAGCATCGCCGCGTAGGTGCGGGCCGTCTCGAGCCGGATCCCGGTGCGCCCGGTGGCCAGCGTCGACAGCCGCAACAGCATCATCGCCCGCACCACCTCGCGCTCGACCTCGGGCCCCGACCCCGCGGCGTGTGAGCGGATCAGGCTGTGCTGCAGCCGGGCGCGACGCTCGGCCGGGATGTGCCGGGTCGCCAGTGCTCCGAAGCCGGTCGACACGCCGTAGTGCGGCTCGGTGTCGCCGGCCAGGGATTCGATCACCTCCCGGCTGCGGCTGATCTCCTGCTCGGCCGCGGCCGACAGCACGACAGTGGCGCCGTGCCGAGCGATCGCGACGATCTCGTCACACGAGAGCGGACCGGTCCCCACGGCGACTTCGTTCATACCGCCATGTCACACCCCGGCCGGCCCGGCCGCTAGGGCAGTAAGCCCCCCGTCGACGTCTGCGGCGGCCTCAGCGCGACCTCACGCGCACCACCAGCAACGTCACGGTGGACGCGATCATCACGGCGCAGCCCGCGAGCCACGCGACCGACGTGCCGAAGTGATCGACCAGCAGCCCGAACAGCAGCG
>WHSY01000012.1 GCA_009379815.1 Pseudonocardiaceae bacterium | reverse complement strand
CAACATGCGCGATCGGGTGCGCGCTGCCGGTCACCAGGTCGTCGGCTTCGACCGCAATGCCGAGATCGCCGACGTACACTCGCTCGACGAGCTCGTCGCCGGCCTCCAGGCACCCCGTGCGGTATGGGCGATGGTCCCGGCAGGGGAGCCGACCCGGCAGACCGTGCACGCCCTCGCCGACCTGCTCGAGCGGGGCGACATCGTCGTCGACGGCGGCAACTCGCGGTACACCGACGACCAGCAGCACGCCGCGCAGCTCGCCGAGAGCGGGATCGGCTACATCGACTGTGGGGTCTCCGGCGGGGTATGGGGCCTCGAGAACGGATACGGGCTGATGGCGGGCGGCGAGTCCGGTGACATCGAGCGGATGATGCCCATCTTCGACGCATTGCGACCGGAGGGACCTCGTGACGAGGGATTCGCCCACGCCGGAGGGGTCGGTGCGGGGCACTACGCGAAGATGGTGCACAACGGCATCGAGTACGGGCTGATGCAGGCCTACGCCGAGGGCTTCGAGCTACTCGACAGCGCCGACCTCGTCACCGACGTCGCCGCCGTCGTCAAGGCCTGGCAGCGCGGCACCGTGGTGCGTTCCTGGCTGCTCGACCTGCTGGTGCTCGCGATGGACGTCGATCCAGAGCTCGATGAACTGCGCGGATACGTCGAGGACTCCGGGGAGGGCAGATGGACGGTCGAGGAAGCGATCAACAACGCCGTCCCGGCACCGGTGATCTCCGCGGCACTCTTCGCGCGTTTCAGCTCCCGGCAGCAGGACTCGCCTGCGATGCGTGCGGTTGCTGCGCTGCGCCAACAGTTCGGCGGCCACCACGTCGAGCCCGGCCGGCTGCGCGCCGGATCCGGCGACGCGCGGTAGTGCACGTCCGGACCCTCGCGCTGCGCGACTTCCGCTGCTGGGAGCGGCTCGAGCTGACGCTCGAACCCGGCATCGCCGCACTCGTCGGCGCCAACGGGCAGGGCAAGACCAACCTGCTCGAGGCGCTCGGGTACCTCGCCACGCTCGGCTCGCACCGGGTGGCCACTGATGCGCCGCTGGTCCGCCATGGTGCCGATCGGGCGATCGTGCGCGGCACCGTGGTGCACGACGAGCGGGAGCTGTCCGTCGAGGTCGAGATCACCCCGGGTCGGGCCAACCGGGCACGGGTCAACCGTTCGCCCGTGCCGCGCCCCCGGGAGGTACTCGGCATCCTGCGCAGCGTGCTGTTCGCCCCGGAGGATCTCGCGCTGGTGCGCGGCGACCCCGGGCAGCGGCGGCACTTCCTCGATGACCTGCTGGTGACCAGGGCGCCCCGGCTCGCCGGCGTGCGCGCCGACTACGACAAGGTGCTGCGGCAACGCTCGGCGCTGCTCAAGACCGCACGGCACGGCGGTCGCGGCGGCGCGGACCTGAGCACGCTCGACGTCTGGGACGGCCACCTCGCCCGGCACGGCGCGCAGCTGCTCGCGGCGCGGCTGGACCTGCTCGCGGCCTTGGGCCCGCATGCCGTGGCCTGCTATGCCGACGTGGCGCCGGAATCGCGCCCGGTCGGGCTGCACTACCGCTCCGGCCTGGGCGAGGCACTGCCCGTGCCCGCAGCCGGTGAGCCTGCCGACTCCGAGCTGATCGAGGCGGCACTGCTCGACGAGCTCGCGCGGGTACGCGACCAGGAAGTCGAACGGGGTGCATGCCTGGTCGGCCCGCACCGCGACGACGTCGAGCTGTCGCTGGGCGGGATGCCGGCGAAGGGTTACGCCAGCCAGGGGGAGTCGTGGTCGTTCGCGCTGGCGCTGCGGTTGGGCAGTTACGAGCTGCTGCGCGCCGAGGGCGCCGAGCCGGTGCTGTTGCTCGACGACGTCTTCGCCGAGCTCGACCGCAGGCGCCGCGCGCGGCTGGCGGAGGTGGCGCGGGCCGCCGAGCAGGTCCTGGTCACCGCGGCCGTCGCCGAGGACGTGCCCGACGAGCTTGACGGCACGCGGTTCGACATCGACGATGGGCAGGTGCGCCGTGTCCGATGACCGCCACGTCCCGAAGGGCCAGCCAGCTGGGGACAAACCTGTGGATGCTGTGGACAACTCGATCACTCCCGGTGGCCCCGAGCGCGGAGCCGATCTCGCACGGTCGGCGCTGGAGTCGGCGCGGGCGGCCGCCCGCGACACCGGGCGCACGAACCCGCCGTCGCGGCGGGCGCCACGTCGTGGCCGGGCCGGCGCGCCGCGCAGGCGTGGCTGGTCGGCATCGCGCGCCGACGACCGCGATCCGCAGCCGTTGGGCCGGCTGGCGTCGCGACTCGTCGTCGACCGGGGATGGACCGACCGGGTCTCCGGCGGCCAGGTGTTCGGCCGCTGGGCCCAACTGGTCGGCGAGGACGTCGCCGAGCACGCCAACCCGGTCTCGCTGCGCGAGGGTGAGCTGACCGTGCAGGCCAGCTCCACGGCATGGGCGACGCAGCTGCGGCTGTTGCAACGCCAGCTGCTGGGCCGGATCGCCACCGGGGTCGGGCGCGGGGTCGTGACCCGGCTGCGGGTGCTGGGCCCGGCCGCACCCAGCTGGCAGCACGGTACCCGGCACGTCCGCGGCCGCGGCCCGCGTGACACCTACGGCTGACCCGCAGTGTCCGTCGGTTTTGTGCGGTGTATCCGCATGATCCGGACGCCGCGCGCGGTCGTTCGCCCGGACGGCAGACGGTGTGGGCTTTCAACGTCCGCGAGGCTGTTCCACCCTCGCTCGCCAGCGTGGGCCCCCGTGCGACGTTGCCGTCGTGGCTCTGCGCGCGCCTGAGGGGTGTCCTTGCCCCCGTTCTGTCGGGTCGGACCGGTAGACTGACAGCAGGGTCCCGGAACCGGATCGACGGCAGCCCCACTGCACCTGTCGCGGGCCGGTACGCCGAACCCGACCGCCCCTGGAGGCTCCGCGGTCGGGACGTTCACATCAAGGAGACACCGCTGCTCGTGGCTGCCAAGAAGAACGACTACAGCGCGTCGTCCATCACCGTCCTCGAAGGTCTCGAGGCGGTCCGCAAGCGGCCTAGTATGTACATCGGCTCCACCGGCGAGCGGGGGCTGCATCACCTCGTATGGGAGGTCGTCGACAACGCCGTCGACGAGGCCATGGCCGGCTACGCGAGCAAGGTCGAGGTCACCCTGCTCGCCGACGGCGGCGTCCGGGTCCGCGACGACGGCCGCGGCATCCCCGTCGACAACCACCCGGTGGAGAAGCGTCCGGCCGTCGAGGTGGTGCTCACCACGCTGCATGCAGGCGGCAAGTTCGACGGCAAGTCCTATGCCGTGTCAGGGGGCCTGCACGGCGTCGGCGTGTCCGTGGTCAACGCGCTGGCCGCCGCACTCGAGGTCGAGATCCACCGCGACGGCACGGTCTGGCGGCAGCGCTACGAGGATTCCAAACCGGTCACCCCGATCCAGAAGGGCGAGACGACCCGCAAGACGGGTACCACGCTGACCTACTGGGCCGACCCCAAGGTCTTCGAGACCACCGCCTACAGCGCCGAGACCGTGGCGCGGCGGCTGCAGGAGATGGCCTTCCTCAACAAGGGCCTGACGATCGTGCTGCGCGACGAGCGGGTCGACGACGCCGACGACACCGCCGACGCCGAGGGGCAGACCGCGCAGGTCAAGGAGCGGACCTTCTGCTACCCGGGCGGTCTCGAGGACTTCGTCAAGCACATCAACGGCGCCAAGGACCCCATCCACCGCAAGGTGATCGGCTTCGAGACCAAGGGAGACGGCCTCGAGGTCGAGGTCGCGATGCAGTGGAACGCCGGCTACACCGAGTCGGTGTACACCTTCGCCAACACGATCAACACGCATGAGGGCGGTACCCACGAGGAGGGCTTCCGGCACGCCCTGACGGCGGTGATCAACCGCTACGCGCGCGACAAGAAACTGCTCAAGGACAAGGAGTCCGCGCTGACGGGCGACGACGTCCGCGAGGGGCTCGCCGCAATCGTGTCGATCAAGCTCGCGGAGCCGCAGTTCGAGGGCCAGACCAAGACCAAGCTGGGCAACACCGAGGCCAAGTCCTTCGTCCAGCGGACCTGCAACGAGTGGCTCGCCGACTGGCTGGAGCGCAACCCCGCCGAGGCCAAGACCATCATCAGCAAGGCGATCTCGTCCTCGCACGCGCGGATGGCCGCACGCAAGGCGCGGGAGCTGGTGCGCCGCAAGTCGGCAGGCGATCTCGGAGGACTGCCGGGCAAGCTGTCGGACTGCCGCTCCACCGACCCGGTTCGCTCCGAGGTGTTCATCGTGGAGGGTGACTCCGCGGGCGGCAGCGCCAAGTCCGGTCGTGACTCGCTCTACCAGGCTATCCTGCCCATCCGCGGTAAGATCATCAACGTGGAGAAGGCGCGGCTGGACCGGGTGCTGAAGAACAACGAGGTGCAGGCGCTGATCACCGCGCTGGGTACCGGCATCCACGACGAGTTCGACCTCACCAAGCTGCGCTACCACAAGATCGTGCTGATGGCCGACGCCGATGTGGACGGTCAGCACATCCGCACGCTGCTGCTCACCTTGCTGTTCCGGTTCATGCGCCCGCTGGTCGAGCACGGTCACGTGTTCCTGGCCCAGCCGCCGCTCTACAAGATCAAGTGGCCTCGTGCGGAGGCGGAGTACGTCTACTCCGACCGCGAGCGCGAAGCCGTGATCGAGGCAGGCGCGGCGGCCGGCAAGAGGCTGCCCAAGGAGGACGGGATCCAGCGCTACAAGGGACTGGGCGAGATGAGCGCCAAGGAGCTGTGGGAGACCACAATGGACCCCGATCATCGCGTGCTGCTGCAGGTCACCCTCGATGACGCGGCCACTGCGGACGAGCTGTTCAGCGTGCTCATGGGCGAGGACGTCGAATCCCGGCGATCGTTCATCACCCGCAACGCCAAGGACGTGCGTTTCCTCGACGTCTGACCCCATCTGTCGTTCCCAGCGAACTTCCAGGAAGGTCGATCAGTGACCGAGACCACCCTGCCCCCGGACGGCGACCGTATCGAGCCGGTCGACATCCAGCAGGAGATGCAGCGCTCCTACATCGACTACGCGATGAGTGTGATCGTCAGCCGGGCGCTGCCGGATGTCCGGGACGGGCTCAAACCGGTGCACCGCCGGGTGCTCTACTCGATGTACGACTCCGGCTTCCGCCCGGACCGCGGCTACAACAAGTGCTCGCGGGTGGTCGGCGACGTGATGGGCAACTACCACCCGCACGGCGACACGGCCATCTACGACGCCCTGGTGCGGCTGGCCCAGCCGTGGTCGATGCGCTACCCGCTGGTCGACGGGCAGGGCAACTTCGGCTCCCGCGGCAACGATCCGCCGGCCGCGATGAGGTACTGCCTCACCGGGGACAGCCGAGTGCGCCTCGCAACGGGTGGTGCGGCCCGGATCGCCGACATCGTGCCCGGCGCGCAGCCCAACAGCGACAACGCGATCGACCTCAAGGTCATGGATCGGCACGGCGACCCGGTACACGCTGACATGCTGTTCCACTCCGGCGAGCACGAGACCCTGACCGTGACCACCGCGGAGGGCTACCGACTGTCCGGCACCACCAACCACCCGGTGCTGTGCCTGGTGGACGTACTCGGTGTGCCCACCTTGCTCTGGAAGCTCTTCGAGGAGGTAAGGCCCGGGGACCGGGTCGTGATCCAGCGCACCCCTCGCCCGGAGTGGGGTACCCCGTCCTGGTACGAGGCAGCGGCGGGCCTCGTGCTCGGTGCCTTCGTGAGCGAGGGCTTTGTCTCGGAGGGCCGCGCCGGCTTCAACAACACCGACGGTGAGTTCTTCTCCGTGGTGCTCCAGGCATACGACACCGCTGTCGGTGGTCCCCGATACGTCGGCTCGCGCACCATCGCCTCCGGTTCGGTACGACACGAGCTCGATATCCACGATCTCTCGTCAGTGCGCCGTAGCGTGTTGAGCGAGGTCGTCGGCCGCAGTGCCGTGAAGTGCGTCCCGGACTTCGTCTGGGACGGGTCGACGAGTCTGAAACGCGCCTTCCTGCAGGCCTTGTTCACCGGCGACGGGTCCTGCTCGATGCTGCCGCGCAACACCATCCAGGTGTCGTATTCGACCCGCAGCGAGCAGCTCGCGATCGACGTTCAGCAGCTGCTTCTCGAGTTCGGTGTCGTCTCGCGCCGGTACGAGCACGCCACGGGTGAACACCAGGTCGTCATCACGAACCGGCGAGACGCCCGGCTGTTCGCGACCAGGATCGGTTTCCTCGGCCGCAAGCAGGGCACGATCGAGGAGATCCTGGCACTGGGTGCCGTGACCAGTCGCGCCATGAGCCAGGACCACGTGCCGGGGCTGGGCGCGTTCCTTCGGGCGCACGGCGCCTCTTCTCGGGCGGATCGCGGCTGGCTGGCGCGCCACAACGTCGACCGGATCGAGCGGTGGGAGCATCGGAGCGAGGAGATCCTCGGCCACATCGACTCCCCGGATGCACGTGAGATCGCCACCGAGCTCACCGACGGGCGCCACTACTTCGCCGAAGTCGAGTCCATCGAGGAGTCGGGCGTGGCGCCCGTCTACAGCCTGCGTGTCGACTCCGACGATCACGCGTTCGTCACCAACGGGTTCGTCAGCCACAACACCGAGTGTCGGCTGGCCCCGCTGGCGATGGACATGCTGCGCGACATCGACAAGGACACCGTCGACTTCGAGCCGAACTACGACGGCCGCACCGAGCAGCCCACGGTGCTCCCGGCGCGGATCCCCAACCTGCTGATCAACGGCGCGGGCGGCATCGCCGTCGGGATGGCGACGAACATCCCGCCGCACAACGTGCGCGAGGTCGCCGACGGGGTCGTCTACCTGCTCGACAACCCGGACGTCGACGACGAGACGCTGCTCGAGGAACTCGTCGCGCGGATCAAGGGACCGGACTTCCCGACGAGCGGACTGATCGTCGGCACCGACGGCATCGCCGAGGCCTACCGCACGGGTCGCGGTTCCATCCGGATGCGCGGCGTGGTCGAGGTCGAGGAGGACACCAGAGGCCGCACCACGCTGGTGGTCACCGAACTGCCGTACCAGGTCAACCCGGACAGCGTCATCGAGTCGATCGCGGCGCTGTCCCGGGACGGCAAGCTCGCCGGCATCGCCGAGATCAACGACGAGTCGTCGGACCGGATCGGCATGCGCATCGTGATCACGCTCAAGCGCGACGCCGTGGCCAAGGTGGTGCTCAACAACCTCTACAAGCACACCCAGCTGCAGTACAGCTTCGGCGCCAACATGCTGGCGATCGTCGACAGTGTGCCACGCACGCTGCGGCTGGATCAGATGATCCGCCACTATGTCCGCCACCAGCTCGAGGTCATCGTCCGGCGGACCCGTTACCTGCTGCGCAAGGCCGAGGAGCGCGCCCACCTGCTGCGCGGCCTGGTCAAGGCGCTGGACATGCTCGACGAGGTCATCGCGCTGATCCGGGCGTCGCCGACCGTCGACGACGCCCGGACGGGGCTGATCGAGCTGCTCGACGTCGACGAGACCCAGGCGAACTACATCCTGGAGACCCAGCTTCGCCGGCTGGCCGCGATGGAGCGGCAGAAGGTGGTCGACGACCTCGCCGAGCTCGAACGCGAGATCGCCGACTACCTCGACATCCTCGACAAGCCCGAACGGCAGCGCCAGATCGTCCGCGACGAGCTGCGCGAGATCGTCGAGAAGCACGGCGACGAGCGGCGCACGCGGATCATCCCCCACGAGGGTGACGTTTCGGTCGAGGACCTCATCGCGGTCGAGGACGTTGTCGTCACCATCACCCGCACCGGTTACGCCAAGCGCACCCGGACCGACCTGTACCGGGCGCAGAAGCGCGGCGGCAAGGGCGTGCAGGGCGCGGGCCTGAAGCAGGACGACATCGTGGCGCACTTCTTCGTGTGTTCCACGCACGACTGGATCCTGTTCTTCACCAACAAGGGGCGGGTGTACCGCACGAAGGCTTACGAGCTTCCCGAGGCCAACCGCAACGCCCGCGGCCAGCACGTGGCCAACCTGATGGCCTTCCAGCCCGACGAGCGGGTCGCCCAGGTCATGCAGATCAAGGACTACACGGCATCGCCGTACCTGGTGCTGGCCACCAAGAGCGGACTGGTCAAGAAGTCGAAGCTCAGCGATTTCGACTCCAACCGCTCGGGAGGCCTGATCGGGATCAACCTGCGCGGCGAGGACGAACTGGTGGGTGCGGTCCTGTGCTCGGCCGACGACGACCTGCTGCTGGTGTCCTCGATGGGCCAGTCGATCCGGTTCCACGCGACCGACGAGGTGCTGCGCCCGATGGGCCGGGCCACCTCCGGGGTGTACGGGATGCGGTTCAACTCCGGGGACGAGCTCCTGTCGATCGGCGTCGTCCACGAGGGGCGGTTCGTGCTGGTCGCCACGTCCGGCGGCTACGCCAAACGTACCCCGATCGGGGATTACCCGGTGCAGGGCCGGGGTGGCAAGGGGGTGCTGACCCTCCAGTACGACCGTAGGCGTGGCACGCTGGTGGGGGCGCTCATCGTCGAGCTGGACGACGAGCTCTACGCCATCACCTCCAGCGGTGAGGTCATCCGGACCACCGCGAAGGAGGTGCGGAAGGCCGGTCGGCAGACCAAGGGGGTCCGCCTGATGAACCTCGGAGACGGGGCAACCCTGGTAGCCGTCGCCCGAAACGCCGAGGAGGCGGGTGACCCGGATGCCGGCGGCGCCCAGACCGCGAAAGGTGATACGTGAGCGAGCGCAGCGAGCCGACCGCGGGCGGTGAACACGAGGCCGGGGACGACGGGCGACGGGCACGGCCCCCGGCCCACGACAGTGAGTCCGAGCGCACCGCGCTGATCACCGACTCGGCACGGGGAAGTGAGGCTGCGCCGGACGAGCAACGGCAATCCGAAGGACCCCCACCATGGGCACGCGGTAGCGCGACCGGGTCCCCGGACGGCGGTGGTTCCGGGCTCGACGCCGGGCAACCGCAGCACGGTGCGGGCAGGCCCACCACCGGACCGTCATGGAGCGCCAAGCCCGACGGTGGGCAGCGGCCCGCCGAGAACACCTACGCCTTCTCCGGGCAGTCTGCGCCCAGCGCTGCGGACGCACCGACGGGCTACATGTCGCCGGTGTTCGGAGCCACCTCGGGCCGCAGCCCGGAGGCGTTCGGGCAGACGAAGGTACGTACCGACCAGCCGGTGTTCGAGCAGACCGCTCCGCCGGACGCGCAACAGTCGATGAGCGCCCGGATCCGCCCTCCCCGGGTGCCACGCCGGGCGAGCCTGCAGCTCAAGCGGGTGGACCCCTGGTCGATCCTCAAGTTGACGCTGGTGCTCAGCGTGGCCGGCTTCCTCGTGTGGATGGTGGCCGTCGGTGTCCTCTACGCCGTGCTCGGCGGCATGGGCGTTTGGGACCAGCTCAACGGCACGTATTCGGACCTCACGGCGGTCAACGACCCCAGCGGCGGCCCGCTCATCAGCGCCGGCCGGGTATTCGGTGTCGCGACGCTGATCGGGGCGGTGAACATCGTGCTGTTCACAGCCCTCGCAACCGTGGGTTCCTACATCTACAACGTGGCGGCGGACCTGGTCGGTGGTGCTGAGGTCACGCTGTCGGAGCGTGACTGATCACGGCTCGCTCGGTTTGGGGGCGGGTGCGGCGGTGCGGTAACCTCGCAGCGTCTGTCAAGGGGCCTATAGCTCAGTCGGTTAGAGCGCTTCGCTGATAACGAAGAGGTCGCTGGTTCAAGTCCAGCTAGGCCCACCAGGACAAACAGTTCCGGTGCCCTTGCTTCGCAGGAGCGGTGGGGAACATCGGGGGAACATCGATCATCCGATGGGCACGAGCACACCGGCCGTACCGCCCTCGCCCTCGTCGCCCTCGTCGTCGTCGGCCTGGTCCAGCTGGTTGTCGTGGATGCCGAGTGCTTCGCGGATGCGGTCGTGGTGTTCAGTGCGACGGACGTAGAGCTGCAGTGTGGTGGCGACGTGTTCGTGTCCCATGACCCGCTGGACCATGTTGGGTGGCACTTCGTCGTCGACGAGCCAGGTGGCATACGAGTGGCGCAGGTCGTGGAACCGCAGCGCGCCGGTGGCGTGTCGGGCAACGTGCTTGACGGCCTGGCCGTGAGTCCGGAACTTCTCGGTCACCAGCTGGCTGGCGTCGTCGGTCCATTGGCCTTCGTAGCGCTGTGGCGCGATCTCGGTGACTGAGCCAAGGAGCCCGGCCCGGACAAGGGTGGGGCGCCAGACGCGTGCGCGGAACAGGGTTCGCCGTAGCGGCTTGCCAACCTGGTTGGGGTAGAGCAGCTGGTGGACGCCGCGGGCGTAGCGGGCGCGGTGGTCGCTGATGATGGGCGCCAGCCAGTGCGGCAGTGGGACGGTGCGGCGGCTGGCGTCACTTTTGGGGTAAAGCTTGAAGGCGGTGTGTCCGCCGACTTCGACGACGGTGCGGACCACGCGCAGGGTGGCGGCGTCGAGGTCGAGGGCGTCGTCGCACAACCCGGCGGCTTCGCCCCAGCGCAGTCCAGTGCCGGCGGCGGTGGCGATGATGGCCCGGTATCGGTCGGGTGCGGCCGGAAGAAGGCGGGTGAGCACGTCGTCGCGGGTGATGACGCGTTCGTCGTTGTCGTGTTTGCGGCGTCGGGGTAGCCGGATGCCCTCGCAAGGATTGTAAGCGATGAGCCGGTTGCGAACCGCTGACTTCAATACCGCTGCAGTCAGCCGGTGAGCTTCGGCCACGGTGGCAGGTGAGCGTCGCTGGCCGAGGTCGGTGACCCAGCTCTGTACCGACAGGTGGTCGATCTTGGACAGTGGCCAGTCTCCCCACTGCCGTAGCACGTGGTTGCGCATGATCGAGGCGTCGCGTGCTTTGGTGGTGGCCTCGTCGTTGCGGCTGGCCAGCCACTGGTGGGCGTGCACGCGGAACAGCACCCTTCCGGCGTGCGGGTCGACGTAGCGGCCCCGGCTGATCGATCCGTGGATGTCGGCGAGGAAGTCGCGGGCGGCGCGTTTGGTGGGCAGGTTCTTGGACCGTTGCCGCCCGGAGGGATCGCGCCACTTGACGCGGTAGCTCCCCGTGGGAGTGCGGTGGATACTCATCGCGTGGTGTGTCCTCCTTCGGTGTGGTTGAGCCAGTCGTGGAACAGCTGGCGGGGGATGACCCAGCGTTTGCCGAGTCGTTTGGCGGGGATTTCTCCCTTCCGGCACAGGTCGTAGGTGGCGCCGAGGTTGATGCCCAGCAGCGCCGAGACCTGCGGGACGGTGTAGACCTGCCGGGCGGGCACGTCGGCGAGTGCGACCGGATCGTCGGGATCGATCGACGCGGCGTGCAACGGGATGACGCTCATAACAGGGTGTGGTCCTTTCAGCTGGCGAGTCGGGTAGTGGTGGTTTCCTCCTTTGCGGTGCGTCGTTGCTCGCGGGCTTGGGCGGCGGCGGCCAGCGCGAGCCATTCGTCGCCGGTGGTGCGGTAGCCGATCCCGGCATACGACAGGGTGTTGACGACAAGCGTGGTTTCCTCGTCGGTGTGCTCGGCGGTGTCGAAGCCGGCGGGCCGGTGGTGGTGGCTGCGTCGCCAGTGGCGGCGGGCGGCTTTCAGCGCTTTTCGGGTGGTGGAATACCGGCGGGATTTGGTGGCGAAGTGGCCGCCGAAGCCGAGCATGTGTGCCCAGCGGCGTAGCCGCCCATAGGTGGCCGACCATTCGGCCCGCTGCGGGGTGAGCGGGCGGTTGGCTTCGGGATGGAACGGGCGCCCGGTGCCATCGAGCTTGCCGACATCGTGGGGGTTGGCGCCGAGTTCCCAACACGCCGAGATCAGCGTGCCGGCATGGGTCTGGTGATCGGCGTAGCCGCCGATGGTCTCCGACGTGATCCGCCGGGAGACGTGTCCGGTGGCTTCGGTGGACTTGGTGGCGTACTTGGCGAGGTAGCCGGCCACGGCGGTGTCAGTCAGTTCGCCGGCGTGGTTGACGGGGCGGATGTCGAGTTGGTCGCCCCAGGCGATGCGCCAGCCGTCCGGGCGTTGTGGGTGCGGTGGGGTGCAAAACGTGGTCTGCGCCGCTGCCCGGCTGATGGCCTGGTCCAAGTCTGCCGCAGACAGCCCGGCCGGTGGGGGAATCACGGTGTCGGGGTCGGCGGGGTCGAGGCCGTCAAGGCGGATCAGGGCGTGGAAGTGCACCACACCGCGAGCCTGGTATTCGGCGACCTTGGCGAACGACAGCCGCACATGCGGTCCGTGGTCGCGGCGCAGGGTGCGGGTTACGGCGATGGTGGTGCGGCGCCACAGTTCACCGGCCCAGCCGTTCCAGATGACGTGGCGCTCGTAGTCGTAGCACTCCGAGCACAGCGGCCGCCCCAGGCACGGCGCGCCTTCGGGGTGGCGCTGCGGGCAGGCCAGCACCCGCCCGTGTGGGCAACGGGTGATGCGGCGACGCATCCGGCAGGGCTTGACCCGTCCAGTGCGGCGGTCAATGACCCGGGTGTGGACGGGTCCGAAGGAGGGGGCGGTGAAGGTGACGAACACGCACGGGTGCGCTGCCACGGTGTCGGGGGTGCCCTTGCCGCCGACGAGGCCGGCGCGGACGAGGTGGTAGGTGTCGGCGCGGTAGGTCTCGGCGCAGGCCGGGCACACGGAGGCGCGGCGGTCGCCGCAGGGGGTGTAGATGACCCCGTCCGGGAGGGTTTCGGTGGACCGGGACGAGGCGACGGTGCCGGTGGCCGGGTCGAGGGTGTGTAGGTGGCCGGCGAGCCGGACGGGTCGGCTGCAGCCCCCGGCAGCCAGCACGTGGGACAGCCAGTAGTGGTAGCCGGGTGAATCGACACGGGCGGCGGCGGTGCTGGCCGCATCCGTGGCCGGCTGGTGTGGTGTGACAGGTCTGGCCCCCGGCGCAGAATCAGCACCGGGGGGCAGGGTGGCGAGGCCAGCGGTCATCGGGTCGGGGCGGCCCATTCGGCGTGGGACAGGAGGGCGGCGCGGAGCTCGACGGCGTCGGCCGGGGGCAGGGTGAGGTCGACGGTGTGGCCGGCGGTGACGGTGACCATGACGGCGACCCGGCCGTAGGCGATGCCCACGGCGACGTGGCGGGCGGCCAGCCCGGCGTAGGTCACCGAGCGGCGTCGAGGGGCGTCGAGGAGCCGCCGCTGCGCAGGTGTGGGGAACTCGAGCAGCAGCGGCCCCGCCAACGTGCGGGTGCGTGTCACCAGGTCACCTGCGGGAAGCTGCCGAAGTAGTCGGCGGCGAAGTCGACGGCCTGGGCGCGGTAGGTGTCGCGAGCGATCGGGTCGGTGCTGGCGAGCCAGCCGGGGACGTTGCCCCAGGCCCACTGCTCGGTAATGACGTGCAGCGGCCCGGCCGCATCAGTCGCGCCGTCGTCGGTGTCGGGTTGGGTCAGGGTGCCGCCGGTGGCCAAGTAGGAGGCCAGCGCGTCGATGACTTGCATCGCCGTGAACGAGTAGCGCTGCCCGTTCATGCGGGCCAGTAGCACCAGTTCGTCATTGGCGGGGTTGTCGTCAGGAGGCAGCAGCACGGGCTGGTCGACGTCGAGCAGGGTGCTCATCGGTAATCGGTCCTTTCGGTGAGGGTGTGTTGGGTTGGCGGCCGGAGGGTTCGGCCGTCACTCCCGCCACCAGACACACACGGGTATGGCTGGTGGTGAGAGTCGCGGTCGAGGTCACGGCGAGTCGGCCCAGCGTTCGTGGGCTGCTTGTCGGGTGATGCCGAGTCGGGTGGCGATCTCGTTCCACGAGTAGCCGCAGCTGCGGAGCCCGAGCACCGCCTGGTCGAGGTCGTCATAGAGGGCGGTCAGGTCGGGCAGTGCTTCGATATCGCCGGTGGCAACCCGGCGGGCGTGAGCAGCGATGACACGCCGGGAAAAGGCGGCGTAGGTGTCGTTTTCCACCACGGGCCGACTTCGACGTTTTGCTGTCAGGTCTGGCTTGACACGTCTGTCGGCGTCGGAGCGAGCGAGAGTGATCGGGTGGCTGCCGTTGTGGATCATGGCGTGCTCCTTGTCAGGACTCGGCCAGCGCCGAGCGATCGGCCGGCTCATCGGTTTGGGGGTATTCGCAGTCGATGCAGCGGCCCAGCGAGGTGGGGATGCAATAACCGGCGTCTTGGCGGCAGTCGGGGCACCAGCGGCGCGCTGCGAGTGCTTTGTCCAGGGCGGCGAGTTGCGCCGGGCTGGCGGTGCGTTTGGGTGCGAGTTCGGTGGGGTCGTAGAGGTAGCCGCGTCGCCCGTTGCGGCGGGTGATGATCTGGGCGACGGGTTCGGCCCGGTTAGGCGCCAGGCCGGCGGTGCGCATCTGCCGCCGGGTGATCAGCCCGGTGGGGGCGGTGCGCCACGGGTAGGTGGTCAGTCCGTTCTGGCGCCAGGCGTGGGGTTGCCAGCCCCACCGGTCGGTGTAGATGCCGCAGTCGCGGCGCGGTCCCCTCATCGAGTGCCGCCGGTGGTCGTGAGGACGATTCCGGCGACCGTCAGTGCCAGTGCCGCGAGGATCGCGGCGGCAATGGCGGCCGTGTTGACGATGTGTGCCACGGCGGGTGATGCGCCGTAGGCCAGTGCCACGGAAGAGATCACCACAATGACGGTGGTGGCGGTTCGCCGTTCCGTACGGGCACCGTGGCCGGCGCCGAATTCCGGGATGCGGCGTGGTAAGTCGGTGGTGTTCATGGCAGACTCCTCCTGCGGTCGGAATGTGCGGATCGAGCGAAAAGGGCTGGGGGTCAGAGTTTGGCGAGCGCGCTGGCGGCGCCGCCGTCGTCACCGAAACGCCCCGGTGCGCGCAGCCGGATGGCGTGGCTGATCAGGGTCTGAATGTGGACATCGGAGAGGTAGGCGCATCGCATGCGGCGGGGAAATCCGCCTTCGGCGAGCACCCAGGCTTGCCCGATCGCTTCCGGGCGAATGGTTTTGGCGGAGTAGCCCTGTCCGGCCCAGCCCTGCGACAGGATGATGTCGCTGGATGAGTCGGTGGTGCATCGGAATGCCATGCGATAGCCGAACAGGTCCCGCAGGCTGGTGGGGATGATGTCGGCACTGGGTCGCTGTGTTGCGGCGACGACGATGATTCCGGCGGCTCGGCCCCTCGCGACGAGGTCGCGGACGAGGTTTCTGACTTCTTCTTGCTGGTCTTTGGTTCCGGTGGTGACGGTGAAGTAGGCCAGTTCGTCGATGACGCACAGGATGACGTCGAGCCCGTCGTGGCGGGCGATCTTGCGACGCTTGGCCGCCTCGATCATGGCGTAGCGGATGTCCATCTCGGTTTGCAGCTCACGCAGCTTGGCAATGGCGTGGTCGGGGTTGGAGCCGACGAACACGTCAGCGACTTCGCGCCACGGGCCGAGTTCGACGCGTTTGCCGTCGAAGAGCCACAGCCGGCAGTCCGGTGACAGGGCGCCGTGGCCGACGATGATGTTCAGCGCCGAGGACTTGCCCGAGCCGGGTTCTCCCCCGGCGAGCAGGTTGCGATATATCAGGGTCACGGCTACTGGCAGACCGTCTTCGTCGACGCCCAGGTGGATCGGGTCGTAGATCGACAGTGCACCGACCGGCACCGACACGTCGGCGCTTTCCGGGGTGGCTCGCAGTTTGTGGAGCGGGTTGAATCGGGGAAGGTGGGGCCGCCGGCGGCGGCCCCGGTCCCCGCGTGCGGGGTCAGACATAGTCGGATACGTCCTCTCCGGACCGGCCCATGGCCACTGACCCGTCAGATTCGGCGGTAGTGGTGGGGGTGGTGGTCCTGGTCTTGGCCCGCCGGGTGGCGGGAGCATCAGTGGTGGGTGCACCGCCCGTTCCCGTGGTGTTGGGTTCGGGGGTGACAGTGGTGCGGTCCGGCAGTGGGATCACGTCCGCTCCGGAATCGGTGGCGGTGTCGCGGCCGGTCAGCAGGTCCGAGGCGACGTCGGCCTTGCCGGACAGTGGGTCGTGGCGGACCACGTCGATGCGGACGAATGCGGTCCAGCGGTCGTGGATGTGCACTCTGGCTTCGCGGGCCAGACAGGCTGCGGCGATTTCGTCGGTGACGTGTTCGATGTGGCGGCCGGCCAGCCCGGCTCGCAGCAGCACCCACACCCGGACGCCGACCGGGATCGGTCGGGCCCATAGCAGGCGGGGTACCTGACCCTCGTGGGTCGTCACCCGGGAATTGACCAGGCAGGCCCGCACGCGGTGGCGGGTGTAGATCGACCAGAACCGGCGCATGGCATACCGGCGGGTGTGCGGGATCGCGGCGACGGCGAGCACCAGGCCGCCGAGGACCACCCAAGCGCCCAGGCCCGGAGTCACGTAGGCATCGAGCAGCGCCCAGGCCACGACAACGGTGGTGAACAGGGCCAGTTCGGCGCGCAGCCGGACCAGGCCGGCGAGGATGCGCAGCGGCAAGGACTGTTCGGCGCGGTGGATGATCTCGAAGGTGCCGGTCTGTGCCGACCGGCGTGCGGTGGTCTTGGTAGACTTCTTGGACACGACGAACCCCCAAGTTCCTTTCAATCAGGTGATGGCGGGGTTGGTTGGTGAAGGTGGCCACGGGCCGGGAGTGAGATCCGGCAAGATTCCTGCCCGGTCCCGTGACCGCCGTTCACGTCAGGTGGTGATGGCTCACCACGGAGGTTCCGGATCGGTCTTCGGTGCCACCACGTCGGCCTGGTGGTCGACCTCGTTGCGCAGCATATGCAGGTACTGCAGCGAGATTTCCAGGCACTCCTGGGCATATCGCAGTTCGCTGCGTGGTCCCGGCAGTTCCTTGGCGAAATTGACCGCCTCGATCCAGTCGTGGACGTGCATCACGCCGTAGTGACCGGACTCGGTCACCACTCGGGCCAGCGAGTGCGCGATGGCTTCGTGGACCTTGCCGAGGTCCCCACGGCCCGTGCTCGGTTCCTGCGCGGTCGGCACAGTCGGAGTCGATATCAGCGACCCGCTGCGACCAGCTGTAGCAGTCATGACGTGTTGGTTCCTTCCTGCTCGTGCTTGTCTGGCGTATCCGTCGATCACGCTCCAGACGATGTAGACGACGCACTCGACGGCTTCGCAGACGAGACGGTCTTGACAGAGGTAGCGCGGAATGCGACCTGCGCAGAACCAGCCCGGTTCACCCACGGAATCGCTTCGAGGCCCTCGACCTCAACCACGGTGCCCTTGGTCAACTTTGGCGGATTCTCGATCGGCACGGTGACAAGGAACATCGCAGCGTCTTCGGTCTCATCCCCGCTGTCAGCGATGAGTTGGACGGTGTGCAACGGCCGCCCCGTGCCCCTCTCCGTCTTCTGCTCGCCATCCGGCATCGTCTTGGGCATCCACCCACGACCGACGGTCAGCGTCACGATCGACGTGTCCAGCAGCAACTTCTTCATGACATGTCTCCTGTTCTCGGAGTGGTGATCCGCACCCCGGCGGGTGCACCACCACTATGAGCGGCTGTGATCCGGAGCACAGGAGGCACAGAAGGGGGCAACTATTGGGGGCAGGCTTGCCCCCAGCCCTTCCGGTACGATGGGGGCTGTGGATGAGGACGACACGGACCGTCCCGAATGGGCGAAACGGTTACGGCGTGAGCGCGCAGTACGCGGATGGTCTCAGGGCGATGCTGTCGCGGCTCTCAGGACGTTCTCTGATGTTCCGCTACCGGACGGTCTTCTCGATCAGTGGAAACGGTGGGAACGCGGCCGGACCAAGCCAGACGAGTTTTATCGGCCGCTGATCGCGGCGACCTTGGGCACTGTGGTCGAATCGCTCTTCCCTGGCCCACGGCCACCACGACGTGCCGGTACCCATGACGAGCTGCTGCTGAGCCGGAGCGGCATGGACACCCACGAGCTCGTTCAACGCATCCGCCGGCCCTCCGTCGACAACACCACGCTCGACGCCCTGGCCTTGACTGTTGAGCAGTTGTGCTGCGAGTACGCCTCGCGTGACGCAGCAGAGCTAATCGGAGAGAGCCGCCGGTGGCTGTCGCAAATCACGCAACTCCTCGACGAGCGTCTCACACTGAGCCAGCACCACGACGTACTCGACGCTGCCGGCTGGCTCACCCTCCTTGTCGGCTGTCTCGAGCACGACACCGGCCAGGGCCGGCAGGCCGAGGCGACCCGTACAGGCGCCCTTCGGCTCGGCGAGGACGCCCGCAACCCGTCCTTGGTCGGCTGGGCACACGAACTGCGCTCCTGGTTCGCCATCACCGGTGGCCGCTACCCTGAAGTCATTCACGCCGCACAAGCTGGGCAAGACGCAGCGCCCGGCCGGTCCGTATCCGTCCAACTTCTCGCGCAGGAAGCGAAAGCCTGGGCGCGCACCGGTAACCAGCGCAACGTCGTCAAGGCCCTGGAGAAAGGGCGGACACTCCTCGACTCACTGCCCTATCCGGAGCGACCCGACAACCACTTCGTCGTTGACCCGGACAAGTTCGACTTCTACGCCATGGACTGCTACCGGCTCATCGGTGACGACGACCTGGCCGAGATGCATGCCCGTGAAATCATCCGCAAGACGACCGCACACGATGGCACCGACCTCTCTCCGATGCGCAAAGCCGAAGCCGAGATCACCCTTGGAGTAATAGCTGCTCGCCAAGGTGAACTTGATAAGGCAATGTCCTACGGGAAACAAGCTTTGACAATTGGACGCCGCTCGCAGCCTTCACTGTTAATGGTCGGCTCCGAACTAGATCGAGCATTACAGGATCGGTTCCCAAACACATCAAGCGCAATGGACTTTCATCATGCACTGATCACGGCCACACGACAGTCAGCATGAGCGCCAGCAATTACAACTCAGTCTGCTTCGCTGACCTCCCCCTGCTGGTCCATGAGTCGGTCATACACGAGGCGTGGCTGAGCGCATCGCTGTAGCGTTGGCGACGTGACGTCTCGGGATGTCGCGTGCAGCGCTCTCCCGCGCACGGGCGCCGTCACTCTGTGGCGGTGGTTGCGTTGTTCTGGGTAGATTGACTGGGACGAAGGGAGTCGTCCAATGAGGCGAGTCTCGCGACTGATGGTGGCAGCGGGCGCGCTGATCGTAGGCGCGGCGGTGCTGGTCACACCGGGTGCGACCGCGAACGCGGAGTCCACCGGGGTGGTACCCGACACCGAGTCGGCACTGCCCGAGCCCGCACCGGCGGCCAGGATCGTCGAGCAGCGGCAGCTGCCGAACGGGGCGACCGAGAGCACCGTTCAGATGGGACCGATCATCGCGCAGCCGCATTCCGATCATGGGAGCGGAGAGCACAGCAACGGGACCCACACCACAGTCGCCGGGCCGGTGATGCCGCCGTGCGCAAACTGCTACGTCACCAGCATCAAGCCGGATTTGACCTATTCGCACGGTTCCTCGGCGAACTACGACACCGGCGTCATGCTGCACCACTCGGTGCTGTTCGATCGTTCCAAAGAGGACGTCACCTGCGGCGACAGTCGTACCTTCTACGAGCTCACCGGCAGGCGGCTCTTCGCATCCGGCAACGAGCGGACCGGTGGGAAACTGCCAGACGGATACGGCGTTAAGCTGGGCCAGGCGCCAATGACCTGGGCCGTCGTCGAGCTGATGAACATGAAGCCTGAGCCGCAGACCGTGTTCCTTGAGGCCACTATCAGACACGTCCCGGCAAGCACCCCCGGGATGGAGGAGGTTACCCCGGTCTGGCTGGACGCGGCGAACTGCACTGGGGACTCCCAGCACAGCGTGCCCGCTGGCACCTCGACGACGACCTGGCGCTGGCAGTCCACGCTCTCGGGCACGGTGAAGGCGGCCGGTGGGCACCTGCACGACGGTGGCCAGTCGCTCGCGCTGTCGAACGCCAGCATCGGGCAGCACATGTGCACCTCGGAGGCCGGCTACGGCACCGACCCGGCCTACATGGGCCACATCGAATCGATGAGGCTCTGCACGGGTCAGAACCTCGGCACCGTGCGCAAGGGCGAGTTACTCCAGCTCGACAGCGTCTACCGGATGGACCACGCGGCTGACGACGTCATGACGATCATGATGGCCTACATCAACGAACAGGACTGACTCGAATCCGCGAGTAGGTGGTCCTGCGCGGGCGTGGAAATGACCATCGGTGCCCTTTGACCTGCGATGATGGTGTTTGCGAAGGCACGATCAGCGAGGTTGGAAGGACACCTATCGGGTGGGCAGAGTACGTGAGATCGGGCTGGCCGGCGAGGTGCGGCGGGTGGCGGGCGCTGTCCGCCCTCCCGTCGGCGGCACGTGCCGGGCGGATCCGGCTACGCGCCGACGCTGGCTACTTCGCCGGGCAACTTGCCCGAGCCGCGCACTTCGCCGATGTGGAGTTCGCCATCGGCGCCAAACGCATAGCACCGCTGTGGCGCCTCCGCGGGTGCGCATGTGCACGAGGTCGACTTCGAACTCGACGAAGGTAGCCAGGATGTGCACGGGCTTGTTTGTTGACACCGTGTTCCGCCCTCGCCAGAGTGAGCTGGTGGCTGACCGAAGGGTTATCTTCGACACAGGCTGGGAACGTGCCCACGCTCTCTACTCCGTGCTCGCCGAGGGCGGCGCGATCCCGTCGGCGGGACCCACCACAGTTCGCCTCGAGGAGGGCGAGCAGGTGCTGATCGAAACCGAGCTAGGGTTCGAGCGCCGCATCGGCAGGAACGCGACCGCGCCGGTGCAGGCACGGCGCAAGTACGGGATCGGCATGCTCGGGCTGGGACCCACCACGATCATCCGGGCGCTGCAGAACCGGCGGATCCGTGCGAACAACAAGATGTGGGCGCAGTGGGCGAACGAGCAGGCCACGCCGCGCTGGCAGCACCTCGGCATCGTGCGCACAATCATGACGGACCGACGTCTGCTGTGCGACCACCACGGCTGGGTGATCTTCTGGCTCGGCGGTGTGGTCGAGCTGCGGCCGGCGCCGGAGGCGTGGCAGTTCGAGCTGTACTTCAACGACACCGCGCCCTTACGTCTGGTGGGTGCGTTCGCACCGTGGTGCAGCGTGGCGCTCGCGTCGCTGCTTTACGGACAGCAGGGCTTGTCGATGCCCGGTTTCGAGATCTTCGGTAAATTCGGTAAGACCCCGAAGCTGCCGAGCCAGCAACCGAAGTAGGCCCGGAACTCCCGAAGCTGACCCGAAGTGCAAAATAGCCGGCGAGTAGCTTCCGCGGTCGCTGAACCCGGATCCGCGAGTAGCTTTGAGATGACGATGGGTGTCCTGTTGACCTGCGATGATGGCGGTTACGAGGCCACGATCTCGAGGTTGGAAGGACACCCATCTGGTGGGCAGGGTACGCGAGATTCGTCGGTTGCGGCGGTGGGTGTGCATCGGCGCGCCGGATGCGACGTTGACCCCGGTGTCGGGAATGGCGGCGGTGACCGAGCTGGTCGACCGGTTGAACATGATCAAGGTGTTGGATGCTGCGGTCGGGCCGATCAAGTCCCGTGACCGTGGGTTGAGTGGCGGGCAGTTGCTGGTCCGGATGGCGGCGGTGCAGCTGGCCGGAGAGGACTTCTTGGTGGGGCTGGACCGCCAGCGCGCCGATGCGGCTGGGCAGGTGCTCGCGCCGGTGGCCGGGTTGGGCTCGACGACCGCGGCCGGGCTGGCGCGCAGGTTCACTGCGCGGCCACCACGATCACAGCCAGGACGGCGCGGTACCGCTGCTCGACAACCGACATGTCCACCAGAGCCATTCCCGGCCTCCGCTCACCGTCCACCCAGGACAGCGAAGGAAGAGCCGATCAGGCCCGAAGTCAAGCATCAGCTGGGACAGCAACGTCAAGCATCTACCGGGACCGGACATATACCCTTTCATCTTCCGGTGAGGACTTTCAGTACGTCTTCAAGCCGGGCCTGACGGCCCGGACGCGGCCGCAACCGGCCGCCCTTCCGGCCTTCGGCCTCCGGGCGACCGGGCGGCTACGCGAGAGGGGCAAGGCCAGGCAGGGACGAAAGTGATCGCTGGGGGCCGCGGGACATGCGGACGAGGCCTCCGGCGGCCAGGGCGCTGCCCTGGACCCGGCCTCCGCTCCGGGATGGCCCGAAGGAGCAGCAGGGCAGAGCATGTCACCAGGGGCGGGCACCCCGACGCATCGGCGCCGAAGGCGTAGCAGACCAGGGGCCGGCGTCCAGGTCGGTCAGACAGTCGGGTGCTCCACCTGGCCACCGGCCCCTGGTCTGCTCCGGGACGAGCCCGCCGACGCGACGGGATGCCCTCCGGCCTTACCAGCGTTGCAGCGGCAACCGGCGAGGGAACATTGCGGGAACGTTCCGGCCAATAGCAGACGCCAGACACCGGTGAAGCTCGCCCCATACCGCGTGGGTAGACTGGGTAGCCACAACCTGTAGGCCCTGCTCATCCGGACATAACGACGCTGATAACGAAGAGGTCGCTGGTTCAAGTCCAGCTAGGCCCACCAGCGGTGGCAGGCCGGATCGCTCACGATCCATGCACGACGGCGACCGGGCACGGCGAATGATGGACCAGGGCGCGGCTGACCGAGCCCAGCAGCAGCCCGGTGAAGCCACCCCGGCCGCGAAGCCCACCACAACCAGTCGTGCGCGTCGAGCCGGCTCCACCGACACCATCGCTGGGTCGCCGCACGTCACATGCTATGTTCAACGCCTATGGCGTGGCAGTTCTACACCAGGAACGACGCTGCTGACGAAACGGTCGCCGGTTCGAGTCGAGCCAGGCCCACACCCCACACCCCGCCTGGAGGCGAACCCCATGAAGAAGATCATCCCACTCGTGCTGGTCGGTCTCGCCGCAGTGGCCGTACTGCGCCGGCAGCGCTCCGTGAAGGCCGAGGCCGACCTCTGGCGTGAGGCGACCGCGCCGACGGCGTGACACGACCGGCGCAGCACCGCTGCCCGGCTCGGGGACGTAGCTCAATTGGCAGAGCACCGCCTTTGCAAGGCGGGGGTTAGGGGTTCGATTCCCCTCGTCTCCACCACTGTGACCAGCAGTAACGCTGTCGCCCACAGCAGCCCGGGCCGGGTATACCACCAAGTTACTGCCTAGTACGGCAGCCGCACCTAGGTGATCTTGGCTGGTGAGAGCGCTGGCGGGACCCTGTTGATCATGTGGGCGGAACCTCTTACTTATCGTGCTGGCGGCGCACCATCTCGGTGATCCAGGTGGGCGCGAACGGAGACGTGCAGTTCGGGGGCGTCGGGTAGTCCTTGAGCACCTCCAGGTGCTCGCCAATGTCGATGGCGCGGGCGCGGTGCTCGGCGTGCTCAATCCCGATCTGGGCCAGGCAGTGGTTCATCGCCCACTGCAGGCGATCCGGGGTGTCCTTCATCTCCGCCTCGATGACGTCGAGCAGTCCCGCGAGGTCGAGGCCCTCGGGTTTCTTCGCCACCCGCTCGGTGGTCAGCGCCCAGCCGGCACTCGCGACCGCTGGATCCGGATCCGTGAACCAGGCCAGGCGCAGTTCTTCGGAGTGCGGGTTCTTCTTCACCACGTAGCTCACGAGCCAGTCGTGCACCTTGGGGGTGCGCGTCTCGCGCAGCATGACGTCCAACTCGTCACGCTCGAACGCCTTCGGGCGGCAGATCAGGATCGCCAGCAATCTCGCCGCCGTGTCATCCGTCTCCCAGAGCTGGCGCGCGAGTTCCTGCTGCGTCTTCAGCCGCTTCGCGAGCGCGCGCAGCTTGCTGAGGTTCACGCCGTGATCGTCACCGTGCTTCTCGTTCACCTCACGGGTCTTCGGGTCCTCGAGCGCGGCCAGCTCGGCCATCACCTCGGCCACCGTCGCCTCGGCCAGCGTCGTCTCGGCCACCTCAGCCTCCTGTCCATTACGTGTGAGATTCAGCCTATAACCAGCGGGGCTGAAGCCCCCGAACACGCCTCGTCGGGCGGGGGCGTCAGCCCCGCTGGGGCCTGTCTCCCAATACTCAGCCAAGTGACAATCGCCTTGAGGACAACTCCGCCGCGGAAGGTCAAGGCGAGCCCGTCGTAGCGGGTGGCCGGCCCGCGTCTCTGGCAAGGGCTCAGTCCCGGTGGTTCACGATGTTGACGACGTTGCCGTCCGGTGCCCGGACGAGGAACCGGCGCACGCCCCAGGCTTCCGTCGTCAGCGGGCGTACGATCTCGAAGCCCAGTTCCTGCGCCTGCGCGTAGGCGGAGTCGACGTCGTCGGTGTGCACGGAGACGACCGAGTCCTCGGATGCGGTGGCGTCGCGCGTGACGAGCTGGATGTTCGCCCCGGTTTCGGGGGAGGTGTAGCGGGCCACCCATCCCATGTTGAACTCCTCGGTGCTCAGCCCGAGGTAGTCAGTGTAGAAGCTCTTCGCCGCGTCGACGTCGGCCACCCGGAGGTTGGCCATGATGCGGTTGGCGCGCATGTGATTTCTCCTGTTCCCTGTCCGGATCGACGATCGCGAGCGCCGCCGGGCCCTAACGGATGGCCAGCAGCACGCGGTTCGACAACATCTGCCAGATCGTTCCCACGTCGCGGAAGCCGGCGTCGCGCAGGGCTGCCACGTGCGCGTCGAAGTCGGACGGTGAGTCCTGGCGGTGCTTGGCGGCGAATTGCCGGGCCCGCTCGGCGAGCAGGGGCGTGAGCGCGGGCTCCGCGGCCAGCGCCTCCCACCACTGTTCCGCCGTCTCGACCGGTCGCCGATGTTGAGCTTGAGGACCGACTGATCAGGAATCAGCTTGACCACGTTGTTGCCGCGCAGGACACCGTCGTTGTTCAGCAAGGAGTCCGATATCAGCTCGACCTCGTTGAGTGGGTTGCCGTCCTTGCCAGTCTCCATGCGGAGTCTATGGATGAAGTGGCGGTCGAGGACGAGGGTCATGTTGTTGAAGAAGAGCGGTGTGTAGCCGAGGTGGTGACGCCGCTGGCCTCGATGTAGGGCTCACCGTTGAAAGGCTCGAACGCTGTGTCATCGAGCCCCGCTCCGGCGAACTCCTCCGCTTCGGCGAGCGCGAAGGACATCCTCACACTCCCGGTCACCTGAATCGGCGCGTTCACCATCAGATCCTGGGGAGTCCCGGTGTAGATCACCAGCACCGCCTCGCCGATGTCGCCTGCCATCGTGAACGCGTTCGGGCCGATGATCTCGCTGACCTCCGCGCCGATCTCGACTTGCTGACCGACGAGGTTCTCGACCAACGCGGCGGTGGGATCATCTCCGGCGGTGCCGCCACACCCACCGAGGACCAGCGCGCCGCTGGCGGCGAGCGCAGCAATGCGGCTGCGGCGCAGAGTGCGGCGATCGTGAGTGATCAACATGACTTCCCCCTGTCGGTAGGGCCGGGCGGGCCGCCGACGGATGATCCGTCGTCGCGATGCGCACGCATCTCGCCCGCCTGCGAGCTCTACCAGTGTGGCGCTGTTTCGCCCCTGATGTCGTGCACGCAGTGCCCCCGAAGCAGCACCCCAGGCAGCAACCCGAAGCAGCACCCTGAGCGGCAGCCGACGCAACCAGCTCGGCCCAAGCGGAATCAGCCCGGCCCGGGCGATGAAGGGCGTTGTGGTCGGGTGCGTTCCCTGGATGCAGCCGACGGGGGTCGCCCGGCTCGTCGCCGCGCCGGATCGGTCGGCGATCCGGCCGACGGCCGGTGCCCGGCGGAGGTTCTCTCGATGGTTTCGATCATGGTCACGAGGAAGACGGCCACGAGGGCCGTAACCAGTGCGATCTTCCAGCTGCCAGCCAGCACCGAGGCGATGACCCCGACCGTGAGGATGCCGAGCCCGAGCATCCAGGCGCCCTTCTGCGGGGAGGTCACGGGAACGCTCCTTCCAGGTGACTCCATGGCCGTCGCCGACGGTAGATCAGCCGTTGTGCCGGGGTGATCAGGGCGTTGCGGCGCCGGCGTTGTCGGACCCGATCATCATGCCGCTACCCGAGTGGGAGCAGGACGCGGGTTGGCTGACGGATCGACGAGAAACCCGCTCACACCAACTTTCGGGGGTGGTGGCCCGCAGCCTCCCTCGCTAGCTTGGCGAGCCACTCGTCCGTCCGACGCCAGGCACCAGGAGGTAGCCCCGGAGTGGCTTCCCGCGCGTACCGCCACAGCCTCAACGGCAGCCTGCTCGAACCGGGGCACACTCTGCTCGAGATCGAGGGTGTCGTGCTGGCCTTCGGCGGCATCAACGCGCTCGAGAACGTGGGCTTGTCCGCCACCCAGGGCCGGATCCACGCTGTCATCGGTCCGAACGGCGCGGGCAAGAGCAGCTTGCTGAACTGCATCAGCGGGCTGTACCGCCCGCAGCGGGGGCGCATCGAGCTGCACACCGGCCAGGGCAGGCACGATCTCGCGACGATGCGACCGCACCGGATCGCGCGGCTCGGCGTCGCCCGGTCGTTCCAGAATATCGAACTGTTCTCGCACCTGACCGTGCTGGAGAACCTCATGCTCGGCCGGCACGTGCACATGTCGCGGCGGCTGGTGCCGTCGATGCTGTGGTTCGGGCCCGCCCGCAGGCAGGAGATCGCCCACCGCGAGCTCGTCGAGGAGGTCGTCGACCTGCTCCAGATCCAGGCCGTGCGGCATCGGGTGGTGAGCTCGCTTCCGTACGGCGTGCAGAAGCGTGTCGAGCTGGGGCGGGCGCTGTGCATGCAGCCGGCACTGCTCCTGCTGGATGAGCCGATGGCCGGAATGAACGTCGAGGAGAAGGAGGATATGGCCCGGTTCATCCTCGACGTCCACGAGCTGCGCGGGGTGACCGTGATGCTGATCGAGCACGACATGAACGTCGTCATGGACCTCTCGGATCGGGTCAGCGTGCTCGACTTCGGTCGGCTCATCGCGGATGGATCTCCCGAGGAGGTCAGGAACGACCCGGCGGTGATCGAGGCCTACCTCGGGGCGGAGGCGGGGGCCGGATGACCGGGACGGCCAGCCACTTCGCCGAGCCCGACGCCGACGGCGAGACCTGGGCGACCGAGGCTCGCACCTTTCCGTGGTTGTTGGCCGACCGGGCCCGTCTGCACCCCGACCGGGTGGCGCTGCAGGAGAAGCGGTACGGCATCTGGCAGCCGTTGACCTGGCGGGACTGTCACGATCGCGTCCGCGACTTCGCCCACGGCCTCGCGTCGCTCGGGGTCGACCGCGGTCAGGCGGTCGCGGTGATCGGCGACAACCGTCCGGAATGGTTGATCGCCGAGTTCGCCGCGCAGTCGCTGGGGGCGGCGGTCGTCGGGGTCGAGCCCACGAGCAGCGGCGAGGAGATCGCGCATGTTCTCGATCTCGCCGAGGCGCGCGTCGTGGTGGTGGAGGGCCAGGAGCAGGTCGACCAGCTCATCGACCGCGGACCGCGGCTACCCTTGCTCGCGGCGGTCGTCTACTACGACCCGCGCGGCCTGGAGCAGTACGCCGAGCCGTACCTGCACGAGTTCGCCGAGGTGCAACATCGGGGCCGGGCCTGGGGCCAGGACCGCCCCGGGTGGCTCGATGCGCGCGTGGCCGAGGGCGGCCCCGATGAGGTCGCGGTCATCTGTACGACGTCGGGCGCGAGCGCGCGCCCCGAGTTGGCGGAGCTGACCCACCGCTGCATGCTCGCCGCGGTCGATCGCCTCACCGAGGTCGACCCCGTCACGGCCGAGGATCGTTACATCTGCTTCCTGCCGCTGGCCTCGATCGGCGAGCAACTGCTCGGTGTCGCCCGCGCCCTGACGACGGGCGCGGGCCTGTCCTTCCCCGAGCAGGCGTCCACGCAGCGGGGCGACCTCCGTGAGATCGGGCCCGCCGTCATGTTCGCCCCGCCGCGGGTCTGGGAATCGATGCTCGCCGAGGTCCAGGTGCGTCTGGCCGAGGCCGGGTGGCTCAAGCGCACGGCTTTCGGCTGGAGCTACGGGGTGGGGGGCCGGGTCGCGGCGCTGCGGGTGCGGGGGCGGACCCCGGGCCTGCTCACGCGGCTGGCACACCCGCTCGCCGACCGGATGGCGCTGCGGCCGGTGCGCGACCACCTGGGCCTGCTACGGATTCGCCGGTGCTATACGAGCGGCCCCCCGCTCGGCCCCGGTGTCTTCGGCTTCTTCCACGCGCTCGGGGTCAACCTCAAGCAGGCGTACTGCAAGGCCGAGGTCGGCGGCATCGCCACCGTCCACCGCGACGGCGACGTCGAGTTCGACACCGTCGGCATCCCGCTGCCGGGAATCGGGGTCGAGCTCTCGGACCGCGGCGAGATCCTGCTGCGCTGCGCCTCCCCCTTCCGCGGCTACCGGCGCAGCCCGGAGGCCGCGGCGCGAGCCGTCGATGAGCGGGGGTGGCTACACACCGGCGAGGCCGGCCGGCTCGACGACTCCGGTCACCTCGTCGTCCTCGGGCCACAGGCCGACGTCGTGGTGGCCGGTGACGGCAGACGGTTCGCCAGAGCATCCATCGAGAGCAAGCTGCGATCCTCGCCCTACGTCGCCGAGGCCGTCGTCGTCGGAGAGCCGCAGCCTGCAGGGGTCAGCGCGGTCGTGGCCATCGAGCCGCGATCGGTCGGTGCCTGGGCGCAGCGGCAGCACCTGGCACATACCGATTACGCCGACCTCGCGGGCCACCGCGAGGTCTACGAGTTGGTCGCCGAGGAGATCGGCCATGCCAACCGGGATCTGCCGGAGGTCGTCCGGGTGCACCGGTTCGTGCTGCTGCACCGGCGGTTCGACCCCGACGACGAGATCACCTGGACCCGCGAGGTGCGCCGCGACGTCATCGCGTCCCGGCACGCGGAGCTGATCGACGCCGTGGAGCGGGGCGACGAGGCGGCGGCGACCAGTGTGCGGATCCACGAGGTGCCCGAAAACCTCGTACCCCCCGACCACGGGCGCCGCCCGATCTGGAGCTTACGGCGGTGAACTCGGGATGAACGTCGAAACCCTGACCACGCTGACCGTCTACGGGCTGGCCGACGGTGCGGTTCTCGCGCTGGCAGCGCTGGGGTTCGTGCTCATCTACAAGGCGACCCAGGTCATCAACTTCGCCCAGGGCGAGTTCCTGCTCATCGGCGGCTACACATTCTATGCGGCGTTCGTGCTGTTCGGCCTGCCCACGACGGTGGCAGTCCTGTTCGGCGTGGTGGTGGCCGTTGCACTCGGGGTCGTGGTCGAGCGGTTCGTGTTGCGGCCGCTGGTCGGCGAGTCCGCGATCAGCGTGATCATGGTGACGGTCGGGCTGGCTGCGGTGCTTCGCGGAGTCATGCAGCTGATCTTTGGGGTCCAGGCGCGGCAGATGCCCGCGGTGCTGCCCGCAGGCACCGTGGAGGTGCTCGGCGCGCGGCTGCCGCTCAACCGCCTGCTGGTGCTGGTCGTGGCCGCGGTCGTGCTGATCGCGTTCGCGCTGTTCTTCCGGCGCTCCCGGCACGGCGTGGCGATGCGGGCGGTCGCCGACGATCAGCAGGCGGCGCTGACGATGGGAATCTCGGCGCGGCGCGTGTTCGCGATGTCGTGGGCGCTGGCCGCGGTCAGCGCTCTGGTTGCCGGCGTGCTACTGGCCGACATCACCGCGGTCACGCCGGACCTGGTGAGCTTCGGCTTGCTCGTCTTCCCCGTCGTCATCCTCGGCGGCCTCGATTCGGTGGCCGGAACCATTGTCGGCGGCATCATCATCGGGCTCAGCGAGCAGTTCGTCTCCGGATTCTACGACCCGGGGTTCGCCCAGATCGTGCCCTTCATCCTCCTGGTGGTGATTCTCATGGTTCGGCCTTACGGGCTGTTCGGACAGGTACGGATCGAGCGGGTCTGACGCAGCCATGGCAACCGCGACCGGCATCCACCACCGCAGCTATCGGTCCGAACTCGCGCTGCGACAGACCAAGGCAGAGCGCCTTCGATTGGCTCTGGTCGTGCTGGGCGCGCTCGCCATGCCGTTCGTTGTCAACGTCTACTGGCTGTCGATCGTCAACACGATCCTCATCGCTGTGGTCGGTGCGGTCGGACTGAACATCCTCGTCGGATACACCGGCCAGATCTCGATCGGCACGGGCGGCTTCCTCGCCGTGGGCGCCTTCACCTCGGCCATCGTGTACGAGCGTGCGCAGCTACCCGCCGTGGTGGCCATCGCCGCGGCCGTGCTGCTGACCGCGGCGATCGGGGCGTTCTTCGGCCTGCCCGCGCTGCGCCTGGCGGGCTTCTACCTCGCCATCGCCACACTGGCGGCACAGGTGATCATCGTGTTCGTGGCGCGCCGGTGGGACTGGCTGACCGGCGGCACCGGCTTCATCGACGTGCGCGCCTTCGAGCTGTTCGGCTGGGAGGTCGGCGCGGGGCTGTTCGAGGTGGAGTGGTATGCGGTCCTGCTCGTCGTCGCAGGCCTGGCGGTCTTCGCGGCGCGCAACCTGTTCCGCACCGACCTGGGACGGTCCTTCATGGCCGTGCGCGATCAGGACGTCGCTGCCGCCGCGATGGGCGTGAACGTCACCAGGACCAAGGTGATGGCGTTCGCCGTGTCGTCCGGATTCATCGGACTGGCCGGGGCCCTGACCGCGCACTACACCCAGACCGTGTCCTGGGAGAGGTTCACGCTCGACGTGTCGATCCTCTACCTCGCGATGATCATTGTGGGCGGCCTCGGGACCATTGCGGGTTCGGTCTACGGGGCGGCGTTCATGTCGTTGTTGCCCCCGGTACTGACCGCCGCGAGCAACGCTGTGCAAGGCAGCGTGCCCACGCTGGCCGAGCAGCTGCCCGCCCTGCAGGTCACCGTCTTCGGGCTGGTGATCGTGCTGTTTCTGATCTTCGAGCCTCGTGGTCTGAACCACATATGGCAACGCGTGAAGGACTACGGGCGAACCTGGCCGTTCCGGACCTGATCACCGGACCCTGCCGAGCACAACGGAAAGGAAAGCCGATGCAACGTAGCCGAAGAATGATCAACGGTGCCCGCTGGCTCGCGCTCGGGGCGGCCATCCTGCTGGGTACGGCCGGCTGCGGTGGCGCGGCCGTCAGCGGGGGTGGTGGTGACGACGGCGGGGGCCCCATCAAGATCGGCGTGCTCGCCACACTCACCGGCCCCACCTCCGATGTCGGCAGGCCCTACAACGAAGGCATGCTCGGCTATGTGGACTGGGTCAACGAGCAGGGCGGTATCGGGGGCCGCGAGATACAGGCGCTCTCCGACGACTACGCCTACGAGATCCCCCGGGCACAGTCGTTGTACAAGAAGTACAAGTCACAAGGCGTCGTCGCGATCCAGGGCTGGGGCACCGGCGACTCCGAGGCGCTGCGCAACGACGTGGCCCAGGACGAGCTGCCGTTCATGTCCGCCTCGTACGCCGCGCCACTGGCCAACCCCGAGGAGTCGCCGTACAACTTCGTCGTAGCGCCGACCTACGGCGACCAGATGCGCGTCGCGTTGGACTGGATCGAGCAGCAGGGCGGTGCGGGCACCGCAGAGGTCGCCGTGCTTCACAACGACTCGCCGTTCGGTGAGGCGCCGCTGTCCGCGGGCAGGTCCTGGATCGAGCAGCAGGGCTACGACGTGGGCTTCGACGCCTACCCGATGCCCGAGGATGCGGCGAACTACGTCGGCCTGCTCAACCAGGCGCAGCGGCAGGGTGCGAAGTACATCGTGATCCAGAACACGTCGACCCCCGCCGCTCAGGTTGCCCAGGACATCCAGGCCCAGAATCTGGACATGCAGATCGTCTGTCTGAACTGGTGTTCCGACGAGGGTTTCATCGAGGCGGCCGGCGCGGAGGCGGCCGAAGGCCACGTCATGGTCCAGCCGTTCGCCACCCCCGCGAGCGGAAAGCCCGGCTACGAACAGGTGGCCCGGTTCGTCGAGGCCAACGGCGGCGCGATCGAAGACAAGGGCCTGCACTACGCGCAGGGCTGGTACACCATGCACGTGATGGCTCAGGCCATCGAGCGGGTCATCCAGGACGGGCAGGAGGTCACGGGCTCCAACATCAAGAGCTCGCTGGAGGGCCTGTCGGTCGACACCGGTGGCGTGGTCGGCGGTGGCACGGTGGACTTCACGACCGAGTCGCACCAGGGCGCGGCGGGCACGAACATCTACCAGGTGCGCGACGGGGCGATGGTCGAGATCGCAGCCGGCGCCAGGCCCGCGGCCTGAGGGTCATGACGCTGCGCGACCGATCGCCGGCAACCCCGGAGGGGGCCCACCAGGCCTCCTCCGGGGGCGACCCGGTGCTGCGCCTGCACAACATCGAGGTCATCTACGACCGGGTCGTTCTCGCGCTGCGTGGCGTGTCCATCGAGGTGGCCGAAGGCACGATCGCTGCGCTGCTCGGACCCAACGGGGCCGGAAAGTCGACCACCCTCAAGGCGGTCTCGGGTCTGCTGCCCACCGAACGCGGTGAGATCAGCGACGGGCACATCCGGTTCTGCGATCGCGACGTCACCCACCTCGATGCCGCCGCGCGAGTCCGGCTGGGCATATCGTTGTGCATGGAAGGCCGGCACGTCTTCAAGCACCTCACCGTCGCGGACAACCTCGCCGCGGGCGCGTACACGCGGGGCACAGCGAGCCGGGAGGACCTCGACCTGGTGTACGAGTACTTCCCACGGCTGGTCGGTCTGCGGCGCCGTGCGGCGGGCTACCTGTCCGGCGGGGAGCAGCAGCAGTTGGTGATCGGCCGGGCCATGATGGCCCGGCCCAGTCTGCTCATGCTCGACGAGCCGTCGCTGGGGCTCGCCCCCACGCTGGTGGAGGACATCTTCGGCTACATCGCACGCCTCAACCGCGAGCTCGGCACGACCGTGCTCGTGATCGAGCAGAACGCGCGCCAGGCGCTCGAGGTCGCCCACCGTGGCTACGTCATGGAGCAGGGCCGGATCGTGCTCGAGGGCAGCGCAGCACAGCTACGGAACAACCCCGACGTCAAGGAGTTCTACCTGGGGTTGGGCGAGCACGGTCGGCGCAAAAGCTACCGCGACGTCAAGCACTACAAGCGACGGAAGCACTGGCTGTAGCCGCCTCGCGGATCGGACGCCTCGGGAGGCAGCTCCTCAGCGGCGCGGGCCGTGCTGCAGCCACAGCTGCTGTGGACCGCGGAAGGAGATGTTGGGCGGGAACGTGAACACCTGGTCGGGCACGAGCTCCAGGTCCGGGGCGAGCCGGGTGAGCAGCTCGAGCACGATGCGGACCTCCATCCGGGCGAGCGGGGCACCCAGGCAGAAGTGGATGCCCCGGCCGAAAGCCAGATGCCGGGCCGCGTCGACGCGGCGCACGTCGAAGGTGTCGGGTGCGGCGAAACGAGCCGGGTCGCGTCCGGAGCCGGCCAGCAGCAGCATGAGCTTGGCCTCGGCGCCGACCTCGACCTCGCCGATGCGCGTCGGGCGAGTGGTCACGCGGCGCCACGCGACGACGCTCGTGTCGTAGCGCAGTACCTCCTCGACGGCACCGCTGATCAACGACGGGTCGGCGCACAGCGCCTCCCACTGGTCGCGATGCTCGAGGAGCCGCCGGATCGCGTTGCTGGTCAGGTTTGTGGTGGTCTCGTGCCCGGCGAAGCTGAGCCCGTAGATCACACCGGTGATCTCGTCGAGGGTCAGTGCCTCGGGGTCGGCACGGTGGACCGCGAGGTGATCGCTGGTGAAGTCGTCCTGTGGGTCCGCGAGACGGTCGCTGACGAACTGCTCGCAGTATCGCCAGTACCGCGCCATGCCGACGGCGATCTCGGCCTGCTCCGCCGGCGACGGGCGGCCCCAGGAGAACGCCATCCGGTTGCCGCACCAGCTCTTGAGCATCTCGGTGTCCCGGGGCGGGAACCCGATCAGCGTGAAGATCATGTACGCCGGTAGCGGGTAGGTCAGGCCGGCGACGGCGTCGAACCGCTCAGCGGCCAGCATCCGGCCGACGAGTTCCTCGGCCTTGGCAGCCACCTTCGGCTCCAGCACCGAGATGCGACGGGCGGAGAAGGCCCGCATGTTGTGCCGGCGGATCCGGGTGTGCTTCGGGGGGTCGCAGTTCGACATCGTCGCGCCGGCACGGAAACCGCCCTCGACGAGCGCGGCACGGGCCTGCTCCGCCAGTGGAAACACCGGGTCCTGGGCGATGCGCGCGGAGAAGGTCTCGACGTCGGAGAAGATCGCCTCGATGTCCGCGTACCGCGTGACCACCCACATGTCCAGCTCCGGCACGTAGAACGCCGGTGTCCGGTCCCGCACGGCCGCGAGGTGCGGGTACGGGTCGGCCAGGTAGCCGGCGGCGAAGGGGTCGAAGGACGAGGCGACGGGACAGCCGGGCATCACTACCCCCAGATCCGCTGCGAGGTGCTGACGACCAGTTCGAGCTTGCGCCGCTGGTCGTCCCAGCTCAGCGCGTTGCCCTCGGCGACGGAGGCGAAGCCGCACTGCGGGGACAGCGCCAGGCGCTCCACCGGTACGTACGCCGAGGCCTCCTCGACCCGCCGCACCAGGTCGTCGGGGTCTTCCAGCCGCGACGTCTTGGTGCTGACCAGACCCAGGACGACGGTGGCGCCGTCGGGTACGTGCCGCAGTGGCTCGAAGCCGCCGGCCCGCTCGGTGTCGTACTCCAGCAGCCACCGATCCACCGGCACTCGGCCGAACACCTCCGCCGCGATGCGGTCGTAGCCGCCGCTGGCCAGCCACCGGTTACGGCTGTTCCCCCGGCACATGTGCATCGCGAGCGTGACCCCGTCGCACCGCAGGCCCTGCAGGCACCGCTGCAGCGCCTCCGCAGCCGCCGCGACGTAGCTGTCGGGGTCGGTGCCGGTACCGGCCAGCCACTCGCGGTGATCGTCGTCGACGAGCGTGGCGAACCCGACCGAGTCGAGCTGGATGTAGCTCACCCCGTCGGCCTGCAGCGCTTCCACCTCGCTGCGAACGATCGCGGACAGGTCGTCGAACAGGTCCTCTCGCCGCGGATAGGCGCCGCCGCTGACGTCGGGCTGCCAGCTCGACAGCGGGAAGTAGGAGAACTCCGGCACCGTGGTCTTGAACGGGCCGGGTGCGTGCTCGTGCAGGAACGCGACCTCGGCCTCGGTCATTCGGCGGCGCTTGCGCAGCGTCGCGCCGACGATCTTCGAGGTGCTGCGCATGTCCGGCTGGTTGTCGTCGCCCTTCCAGCGCATCTCGCTGTGGCCGTCGGTGAAGCCGTCCACGGCAGCAGCGAGTTCGGACAGGAAGGAGCGGCGGCGGTACTCGCCGTCGGAGAAGATCTCCAGCCCGACCTGGCGCTGCAGCCGCAGCGCCTCGCCGATCGCCTCGTCCTCGGCGGTGCGCACAGCGTCGGGGCCGAGACGTCCGGCCGCGGCGTCGTCGCGGGCCAGGAGCAGCGACGGTGGCCGCAGCAGGCTGCCGACATGATCGGCTCGGGGGGCGGTGGTCATTGCTGGCTCCTCATCGATAGCGCGGGTTCGGGTTCGGCGCGACGGTCGGCGCCCGGGGTGCCCGGACGCCTGCGGCGGATGCGGCCGAGAAGCGCGACGAGCCCGCGCGGTTCGGCCACGAGGACCGCGATGATCAACGCGCCGTAGCAGAACTGGGCGACGACCGCGGGCCCCAGTCCCGAGCCCAGCGCGGTGCTGACACCGGGGATGGCGTCGCCGTAGCGCTGCAGCAGGATCGGCAGCGACGAGACGAAGGTCGCGCCCAGGATGGCGCCGCCGATCGAGGCCGACCCGCCGATGACGACCATGGCCAGGTACTGCAGCGAGAGCAGCAGCCCCCAGTAGTCCGGCACGACGCGCTGGAACAGCAGCGCCAGCAGCGCTCCGGCGAGGCCGGCGTACCCGCTGGAGAGCGCGAACGCCATGGCGCGGTACCGGCCCAGGTTCACGCCGAGGGTCGCTGCGGGGACCTCCGCGTCGCGGATCGCGACGAAAGCCCGGCCGACCCGGCCACGCAGCACGGCGACCGCGAACACCGCCGCCACGACGAGCACGGCCAGCGTCAGATACCACAGCCGCTCGTCGCGCCCGATCAGGACGTTGAACGCCACGAGCTCGGGCTGCGAGCCGGACAGTTGCACCCCGCCGACGGCCAGGGTCGGCACCGGTCGGCCGTTGTAGCCGCCGGTGAGCGGCTCCGCGGTGAACAGGATGTGCTGGCCCAGGAACACCAGCGCGAGTGAGGCGACCCCGAGATACAGGCCCCGCAGCCGTGCGGCGATCGGGCTGAACGCCCAGCCGGCCAGCGAGGCGAGCACGGCGGCGAGGGCCAGTGCCAGCAGGCTGGGCAGCCCGAGGCCCCAGGAGTCGTCCCCGCTCGGGGAGGCGAGCCAGATGTAGCCGTAGGCGCCCACGGCCAGGAAGAACGCGTGCGCGAGGGACAGCTGCCCGACCCGGCCGAACAGGATCGCCAGGCCGATCGCGCCGACAGCGGCGGCGAAGGCGAACGAGCCCAGTTGCAACCAGAACCCGCCGACATAGAGCGGTAGCGCGAGCGCCACCACCGCGACGGCGACCAGCGCCGCGTCGCGCACCACCCGTCGGGCCGGGGGCCGGGGTAGGCTAGACACGGGCCGCCTCGCGGGTGCCGAACAGCCCGGCGGGGCGGATGATCAGCACGATCAGCATGAGCAGGTAGGGCGCCACCTGGTCGAACCCTCGGCCGAGGAAGAGCAGTTCGTTCTGGTAGCCGCCGGCCAGCGTCTCGGCGAGTCCGACCAGCAGTCCGCCGACGACGGCGCCGCTGGTGGAATCCAGCCCACCGATGATCGCCGCGGGCAGCGCCCGGAGCGCGACCGCCTCCGCCGAGATACTCAGCCCCGGGTTGGGGTAGCCGACCAGGAACACCCCGGCCACCACCGCGAGCCCGCCTGCCACCGCCCACGCGGTGGCCGACACCCGGCCCCAGCCGCACCCCCATCAGCGACGCGATCTCGGGGTCCTCCGCGGCGGCGCGCATCGCGATCCCGAAGTCGCTTCGGTGCAACCACTGCCAGAACACGAGGATGAGTACCGCGCTGACCGCCAGCGCGGCGAGCCGGGTGGCGGGCACGGACACCCCGAGCACGTCGACCACGTCATTGCCCCAGGGGTCCCCGGTGGGCAGGATCCGGGCCCCGATCCGCCGATCGGCCTCGGTCGACAGCACCACGCTCAAGCCGATCGTCATGATGCTGGCGGCCACCACCGCGTTGGTCCGCTGGAAATGCCGGATCAGTACCCGGTCGACGAGCACCGCGACGGCTACCGTCACCGCGAGGCCCAGCAGCACGGCCCCCGCGAACGGCAGCCCGTGCACGGTGTGCGCGCTGGCGATCACATAGGTCCCCAGCACCAGCAGGGCCGGATGCGCGAAGTTCACCACCCGGGACGCCTTGAAGATGACGACCAGCCCGAGCGCGATCAGGGCGTAGACGGCGCCGATCGACAGCCCGTCCTCATCCGGTGGGTTCGTCGAGCAGGCTGGCGGCATCACCGTGGGCACGGCCGAGGTAGGCCCGGATGACCTCGGGATCGGTACGGATCTGCGTCGGGGTGCCGCCGGCGATGACGGTGCCGAAGTCCAGCACGGTGACCCGGTCGGAGATGGACATCACCAGGCCCATGTCGTGCTCCACCAGCAGCACCGTCATCCCCAGGTCGACGGCGATCCGGCGGACGGTGTCGCGCATGGCCACCTTCTCGTGTGCGGGCATGCCCGCCGCGGGCTCGTCGAGCAGCAGCAGGCGGGGTTCGGTACACAGCGCCCGCGCGATGTCGACCCGCTTCTGAGCGCCGTAGGCCAACTCGGCCGCCGGGAGTGCCAGCAGCTCCTCGGTACCCAGGAACGCGGCGACCTCCCGAACCCGCAGCCGCGCGTCGCGTTCCTCGTGGCGCGCCCGGGGCAGGCGTAGCCCGGTGGACAGCAACCCGGAACGGGTGAGCCGGTGCCGGCCGAGCAGCAGGTTGTCCGCCACGCTCAGCCCCGCGACCATCGAGCTGTTCTGGAACGCGCGGCCTACTCCGAGCGCCGCCACGCTGTCCGGGCGGCGGCCCACCAGCTCGGTGCCGTCCAACCGGATGCTGCCCGCGGCCGGCCGGTAGATCCCGCACAGTGCGTTGAACAGGGTCGACTTGCCGGCACCGTTGGGGCCGATCACGGCGTGGACCTGTCCCGGCTCGGCGGTGAAGCTGCACTCCGAGAGGGCGAACGGTCCCTGTGCGAAGCCGCAGTCGGTGCTGGCGACGACCCGCTCGGGACCGACCAGCCGGGCGAGGCGGACGATGCGTTGCGCGACGAGCTCGGGATGCTCGACGACGTTGGTCGCGTGGCTGACCAGACCGGGCAGCAGGACCTTGTCCGCCGGCAGTGCCACGTCCTCCCAAATGCGCCACTCGTGCTCGTGTCGTGGGTTCGCCTGCTCGAGCGAGTAGCCGCCGGCCCGGACCCGAAGGATCAGGTCGAGGATCTCGCGCAGCGGGGCGTCCCCCACGTGCGGTGCGTTCCAGCTGCCGAAACAGACGTGGTAGCGCACCCTGTCGGGCGGGATTCCGTCGAGTGCCCGGTTGAGCGCCTCGACGCGCAGTTCCGCCCACTCCCGGTACTCGGTGATCGAACGGGCGGGGACCATCGTGTCGTACATCGACGCGAGCCAGGCGTCGTCGACCTGCAGTCCCAGCCCCGCGTCCACGATCGTGCGGTACTCGACGGCCAGGGCGTCGGCGACGGCGAAGACATAGGAGGCCTCGTCGGGGTAGTACTCGTCGGCCCGCAGCGGGACCACGCTCGCCGGGGCCACGACCGGGAGGAAGCCGCCGCAGACGTCCACCTCGGCCAGGGCTGCCTGCAGGGTGTCGATGTCGCGGCGCACCGCGTCGTGCCCGACGTAGCGCACCGGACCGGTGCACACCCAGCCGCCCAGCGAGCCGGTGAACCCCTGGGTCGTCTCGTACTCGGCGTAGAACTCTCCGAACCGGCGCTTGTCGGTGCCCGGCAGGACGGTGCCGCCGGCCTCTCCTGCGGGACGCTCGCTGAACCCGGCCAACCGCTCGCGGACGTAGCGCGACCAGCTGACCGTCTTGCCGAACTCGCCGTCACTGACCAGATCGAGCCCGGCCTCGGCCTGCCGCGCGACGACGTCGTGCACCGAGCGCCGGAGGCACGCCGAGTAGGCCGAGCGGTCGTGCGGTTCCCCGGCTTCGATCGCCCGCAGGTGCCCGACGAGCTCCGGGGGCCGGACGAGGCTGCCCACGTGGGTGGTCAGGATGCGGGCCACGGCCTGCTCACCCCCAGACCCGGTCGGCGACCTCGGCGACCTCGACCACCAGGGCGAGCTTGGCGACCTGCTGGTCGTAGCTGAGGTCGTTGCCGTCGACCGTGGAGGAGAACCCGCACTGGGGCGAGAGGCAGAGCTGGTCGATGTCGACGTAGCGGCTTGCCTGCTCGATCCGCCGGACCAGGTCATCCGCGGACTCCAGGTCGCCGCGCTTGGTGGTGACCAGGCCGAGCACCACGGTCTTGTCGGGCGGGACGAAGCGCAGCGGAGCGAACCCGCCGGAGCGCTCGTCGTCGTACTCGAGGAAGAAGCCGTCGACGGCGAGCTGGGTGAACAGCGCCTCGGCGACGTAGTCGTAGCCGCCCTCGGCCACCCAGGAGGAGCGGAAGTTGCCCCGGCACATGTGGATGGTGATCGTCATGCCGGCGGGGCGGTCGGTCAGTGCGGCGTTGATGGCCTCGATGTTGCGCAGGTGCTGGTTCTCGGAGTCCCCGCCCAGTCGGCCGATCATCTCCCGCTGCCTCGGGTCGTTGAGGTAGGCGAGGCTGGTGTCGTCGAGCTGCAGGTAGGTGCATCCCAGCTCGTGCAGGTCGCGGATCTCGGCCGCGTAGGCGGCAGCGAGTTCTCCGGACGCGTGCTGCTCGCGGGCCCGGTGCAAGGGCTCGGGCCGCAGCAGGCTGCCGACGTGGTCGGCGCGGAACGGTGGGGTGGCGCGGTCAGCCATCCGGCCTCCTGACCGTATGTGATTGCTTACACGATCCGGCTTAGCACGGAAGCCTGAAGGCTTCACGGCCGGTCACCATATATGATTTCGTACACAGCGACGAGGGGAGGAGGAGTTCGTGACCGAACCGATGCCCGGTGACCCGGTCACGGCCGAGCTCGGATCGCGCCCCGGCAAGATCGTCGCGGTGCACCTGAACTACCGCAGCCGGGCCGCCCAGCGTGGACACGTCCCGGCCTTCGGCTCCTACTTCCTGAAGGCGCCGTCCTCGCTGGCCGGCAGCGGCGAGGTGGTTCGTCCGGCGGGCACCGAGCTGCTGGGATTCGAGGGCGAGATCGCGCTGGTGATCGCCGAGCCGGCGTTGCGGGTCGACGCCGCCCGGGCCTGGAGCCACGTCGGGTGGGTGACGGCCGCGAACGACCTGGGTCTCTACGATCTCCGCCACGCCGACGCAGGATCCAACCTGCGCTCGAAGAGCGGTGACGGCTTCACCCCGGTCGGCCCGCGCCTGCTGCCGGCAGCCGAGGTGGATCCCGCGAGGCTGCGGGTGCGGACCTGGGTCAACGGAAGGTTGGCACAGTCGGACTCCTCCGGGGACCTGCTGTTCGGTTTCGCCGAGCTCGTCGCCGACCTCTCCCGGCTGTCCACACTGGAGCGCGGAGACGTGATCCTCACCGGCACGCCTGCCGGGGCGTCGGTGATCGGACCGGGCGACGTGGTCGAGGTCGAGGTCGACAGCCTCGACCCGGCCCACCCCGCCGGTACCGGCCGGCTGCGCAGCGCCGTGGTCGAGGGCCCCGCGCTCGCGTCGTACGGGGCGCAGCCCAGCGTCGACGACGCGCTGCGGGCCACGGCGCACGGTGCGGCGCGACCCGCGGCGACGGCTCCCGGCGAGGAGCTTCTCGCGCAGCTGTCCCGCGTCGGGGTGGCCACCCTGGCCGCGCAGCTGCGGCGGCACGGGCTGGACGCGGTCTCGATCGACGGCGTGCACCCGGCCAGGGGCGGCAGCCGGTTCGTCGGGGTGGCCCGCACGCTGCGCTACCTGCCGCTGCGCGAGGACCTGTTCACCGAGCGCGGCGGCGGCTTCAACCCGCAGAAGCAGGCCGTCGAGACGGTCGGCCCCGGCGAGGTGCTCGTGATGGAGGCGCGCGGCGATACCACCGCGGGCACCATCGGCGACATCCTCGCGTTGCGCGCCCAGGTGCGCGGTGCGGCGGCCATCGTGACCGACGGCGGCCTGCGCGACGTCGCCGCGGTGGGCGAGCTGGACATCCCGGTCTTCCACGGCGGTGCGCATCCCGCCGTGCTCGGCCGCAGGCACGTTCCCTGGGAGATCGACGTCGCGATCGGCTGTGGCGGTGCGCTGGTGCAGCCGGGCGACGTCCTGGCCGGTGACGACGACGGCGTCGTGGTGATCCCGGCCGCGCTCGCGGCCGACGTCGCCGCGGCCGCGGTCGAGCAGGAGCGCCAGGAACGGTTCGTCGCCGAGCAGGTCCGCACCGGGCACGCGATCACCACCCTCTACCCGTTCGGCGCGCAGTGGAAGGCCCGCTACCAGGAATGGACGGACCCGTCGTGAGCTCGCCGTCGAAGTCCCAGCTGGTCTACGACGCGATCAAGACGCGGATCGTGGACGGCAGCTACGGGCCCGGATACCGGTTGGTGCTCGACCAGCTGGCCAAGGAGCTCGCGGTCAGCCCGGTCCCGGTACGGGAGGCGATCCGCCGGCTGGAGGCCGAGGAGTTCGTGCGCTTCGAGCGCAACGTCGGTGCACGGGTGATCGCGATCGACCCGACCGAGTACCGGTACACCATGCAGAGCCTCGCGATCGTCGAGGGCGCCGCGACCGCGCTGGCCGCCCCGCGGCTCGACGGCGCCGACCTGGACCGGGCCGGCGCGATCAACGACCGGATGCGGCAGTCGTTGCGCGACTTCGACCCGCGCGCCTTCACCGCACTCAACCACGAGTTCCACGGGGTGCTCTTCAGCCGGTGCCCGAACCCGCATCTGGTGGACCTGGTGCGCCGCGAGTGGACCCGGCTGGCCACGATCCGCGAGTCCAGCTTCGTCTTCGTGCCCGGCCGTGCGCAGGCATCGGTCTGCGAGCACGACCGGCTGCTCGACCTGATCGCCGGGCTGCCCGACGGGGACGCCGATGTCGAGGGGATCGAGCAGTCTGCCCGCGCGCACCGCCTCGCCACGATGAACGCCCTGCTCGCCCGCGACTCATTTGACGGCGATCATCGGGAGGACCGACCGTGAAGTTCCGCAGCGATCCGGCACAGCTCCGGGGGTCGATCGCCCCGGTCGTCACCCCGTTCACCGACACCGGTGCAACCGACCCCGAGGGCCTGCGGGGGCTGATCGGTTGGCAGCTGGCCAGCGGGTCGCACGGCATCTCACTCGGCGGCTCCACCGGTGAGCCGAGCGCGCAGACGATCGCCGAGCGGGCCGAGGCGATCCGGCTGGCCGCCGTCGAGATCGACGACCGGGTGCCCTTCCTGCCCGGAACCGGTTCGGCCAAGCTGGACGAGACGCTGGAGCTGACCTCGATCGCACGGGACGCCGACGCCGACGCCGCGCTGGTCATCACGCCCTACTACGCCCGACCCACCCAGGACGCGCTCTACCAGTGGTATGCCACGGTGGCCCGGGAGTTCCCCGATCTGCCGCTGGTGATCTACAACGTGCCGGCGCGGACCGCGGTGGACATCGACCCGTCGACCGTCGGCCGGCTCTACCGCGACTTCGACAACGTCGTCGGGATCAAGGAGACGACCAAGGATTTCGAGCACTTCTCCCGCGTGCTCGCCGAGTGCGGGCCCGGGTTGCTGGTGTGGTCCGGGATCGAGCTGCTCTGCCTGCCGCTGCTCGCACTCGGCGGCCACGGGTTCGTGAGCGCGGTCGCCAACCTCGCACCGGTCGCCGTCGCGCAGCTGTACGAGGCGTGGCAGGCAGGCGATCAGCAACGGGCCCGTGACCTGCACTACCGGCTGCACCCGCTGGTCGATCTGCTCTTCGTGGAGACGAACCCGGCGCCAGCCAAGTGGGTGCTCGCCCAGCGTGGCCTGCTCGGTTCGGCACACGTGCGCCCACCGCTGATCCCGCTGACCGAGGCCGGCCGGACGAGGGCAACGCCGCTGCTCGCCGCCGGTCAGGACCTGCTGTCTCCGCTCGATGGAGCCGACGCATGACACCCGCCGACCTGCCCGCCCACCTGCCGCACCTCATCGGCGGCGAGCCGGTCGAGAGCCTGTCCGGCGCGACGTTCGGCGTGCTCGAGCCCACCGGCAACCGGACTTACGCGACCGTCGCCGATGGTGGGGCCGAGGACATCGACCGCGCGGTCCGGGCCGCCAGTACGGCGTTCACCGACGGGCCGTGGCCGTCGATGCGCGCCCGCGAGCGGGCCAGCGTGCTCAACCGGATCGCCGACGCCGTCGAGGCCCGGGAGTCCCGGCTGGCCGAGCTGGAGTCGTTCGACACCGGATTGCCGATCACCCAGGCCCGCGGGCAGGCCCGGCGCGCCGCGGAGAACTTCCGGTTCTTCGCCGACGTGATCGTCGCGCTGCACGAGGACGCCTACTCGGTGCCGGGATCGCAGATCAACTACGTGCTGCGCAAACCGATCGGTGTGGCCGGGCTGATCACCCCCTGGAACACCCCCTTCATGCTGGAGAGCTGGAAGCTGGCGCCTGCGCTGGCGTCGGGTTGCACCGTGGTGCTCAAGCCGGCCGAGCTGACTCCGCTGTCCGCGAGCTTGTGGGGCGGGATCTTCGCCGAAGCGGGGCTGCCCCGCGGGGTGTTCAACCTGGTACACGGCATCGGTGAGAACGCCGGTGCCGCCCTGGCCGGGCACGCCGACGTACCGTTGATCTCGTTCACCGGCGAGACCGCCACCGGCAAGACGATCATGCGGACCGCGGCGGAACACCTCAAGGGCCTGTCCATGGAGCTGGGCGGGAAGTCCCCGGCCGTCGTGTTCGCCGACTGCGACCTCGATGCCGCGCTGGACTCCACCCTGTTCGGAGTGTTCTCGCTCAACGGGGAGCGCTGCACCGCCGGGTCGCGGATCCTCGTCGAGCGGGCGATCTACGACGAGTTCTGCGCCCGCTACGCCGAACGCGCGGAGCGGGTCGTCGTCGGCCCGCCGCACGACCCGGCGACGGAGGTCGGCGCGCTCGTGCATCCGGAGCACTACGAGCGGGTCCTCGGCTACGTCGAGGCCGGCCGCGCGGAGTCGCGGCTGCTGGCGGGCGGCACCCGCCCGGCGCACCTGCCGACCGGCAACTACCTGGCGCCCACCGTCTTCGCCGACGTAGCACCGGACGCGAAGATCTTCCAGGAGGAGATCTTCGGGCCGGTGGTGGCGATCACCCCGTTCGACACCGAGGCCGAGGCGATCGCGCTGGCCAACGACGTCGACTACGGGCTCGCGGGCTACGTGTGGACCGGCGACCTGCAGCGCGGGCACCGGGTGGCCGGCTCGATCGAGGCCGGCATGGTGTGGCTCAACTCGCACAACATCCGAGACCTGCGCACCCCGTTCGGCGGGGTGAAGCACAGCGGGGTGGGCAACGAGGGGGGCAGGCGCAGCATCGAGTTCTACACCAACGAGCACGTCGTCCATGTCGCGCTCGGCCAGGTGCACACCCCACGGTTCGGAGCATCCCGATGACCGCTCGCCCTCCCGACATCATCCGCTCCGCCTTCGTCGAACTGGTCGTCACCGACCTGGATGCCGCTCGCTGGTTCTACGTCGACGTGCTCGGGCTCCTCGTGACCGCCGAGCAGCCCGATGCGCTGTACCTGCGCGCGTTCGAGGAGTACCTGCATCACAGTCTCGTGCTGCGCCGGGGTGACACGCCCGCGCTCGCCCGGATGGGCTACCGGGTGCGCGGTCCGGGCGAGGTCGACGCGGCGCAGCGCTACTACAGCCGGCTCGGGGCCCCGGTGCACCGGGTGCCACCCGGCGCCACCCGGGGGATCGGCGCGGCGGTACGAGTCCAGGACCCGCTCGGCTTCCCGGTGGAGTTCTTCTACGACGCGGAGCACGTCGAGCGGTGCACCCAGCACTACCACCTGCACCGGGGCAACGCGCCGACCCGGCTCGACCACTTCAACGTGATGGTGCCCGACGTCGAGGCTGCGCACGCGTACTACGCGGGGCTGGGCTTCGGCGTGTCGGAGACGATCGAGGACGACGAGCAGAACCTCTACGCCGCCTGGATGTTCCGCAAGCCGACCGTGCACGACATCGCGCTCACCGGCGGTGACGGGCCAAGGTTGCACCACATCGCGTTCGCCACCGGCGAGCGGGCACAGGTGTTGCACACCTGCGACGTCCTGGGCGCGCTCCACGAGGAGGCCCGCATCGAGCGCGGTCCGGGCCGCCACGGCGTCTCCAACGCGTTCTACCTCTACCTGCGCGACCCCGACGGGCACCGGATCGAGATCTACACCAGCGACTACTACACCGGCGACCCGGACAACCCGACGGTCCGCTGGAATGTCACCGACAATCGGCGACGCTCGTTCTGGGGCCACGAGGTGGCGCCCTCCTGGTACACCGAGGCCTCCACCGTCCTCGGCACGGACGGCACGCCGGTGCCGACCACCCCACCGCCGGTGCGGGAGGCCGAGCGGGCCGGCGGTACGGGCGTCGAGGTGGTGGCGGTCGGGGCCGACGGCTTCTCGGTGGCGACCGGTGGCGGGTGCAGCGAGGGGTTCGAGCTCGGTCACCAGACCTGAGAACGTGGTAGACAGTGACATTATCGGATAGTTACTCTATCCATATGCGGGTGTCCGAGCTGAGCCGAGTGACCGGGGTTCCGGTTGCGACGATCAAGTACTACCTGCGGGAGGGGCTGCTGCCCAGCGGCGAGCTGTCCCCGCCGAACCGGGCCCGCTACGGCGACGCGCACGCCCACCGCGTCGCCCTGATCCGCTCGTTGACCGACGTCGGCGGCATGTCCATCGCCGACGTGCGAACCGTGCTCCAGGTGATCGACACGCCGGGGATCCCCATCCACGACGTCCTCGGCGCCACCGTGCAGGCCATCACGGCCGCCAGGCCGGGTGCGGGCACGGGCGGCGAGCAGCGGGATGCGGCCCGGATGGTCGACGACCTCATCGCGCGCCGCGGCTGGCAGGTGCACCGGACCAACCCGTCCCGCGCCATCGCCGAGGACGTGCTTGCCCGGCTGGACCGGCTGGGGCAGCAGCGGGTCATCGAGGCGCTGGACGCCTATGCGGCTGCGGCGGACCTGATCGCCGAGGCCGATCTCGCGGTGGTGGCCGCCGTCGAGGGCCGCGACGCGCGGGCCGAGACCGCCGTGCTGGGCACCCTGCTCGGCGACGTACTGATCGCGGCGCTGCGCAGGCTCGCACAGGAACACATCTCCGCGAAACAGTTCCCGCCACCCACCGAATGACCCGGGGGAAGCCATGACCACGACCACCACCACGACCGGCGCACTTCCTGCCCCCGGTGGCGCCGGCTATCCGGCCCAGGCACTGCGATGGCACCGGCCGCTGCTGACGCTCGCCGCCGCCATGGCGGTGCTGGTGGTCGTCGGGACCGTCGGCATGGTCGCCGACAGCCGAGTCCTGACCGGCCTGCCGATCTGGGCCAAGCCGACGAAGTTCGCGTTGTCGATCCTGATCTACTCCATCACCTGGGCGTGGCTGATCGCCCAGCTCGGCCGGGCACACCGCGCCGCGTGGTGGGCGGGCACCGTGTCGGCGGTGTTCCTCGGGGTCGAGATAGTGATCATCGTCGGCCAGGTCGTGCGGGGAACGACCAGCCACTTCAACACCGGCACCGCCTTCAACACCGCACTGTGGGAGATCATGGGCGGCTCGATCGCGGTGGTGTGGGCGGCGACCCTGCTCGTGAGCGTGATCCTGTTCCGCAACCCCGGCCCGGACCGTGGCCGCAACCTCGCGGTCCGCGCCGGCGCGATCATCGCGCTCGTCGGGATGGCCCTGGGCTTCCTGATGACGATCCCCGCCGCCGGCCAGATCGCGCAGGGCGGTGACATCATCGGGGCGCACACGGTCGGCCTCGCCGACGGCGGGCCCGGCCTTCCCATCCTCGGCTGGAGCACCGTCGGCGGGGACCTGCGCATCCCGCACTTCGTCGGGATGCACGCGCTGCAGCTGATCCCGCTGCTGGCGATCGGGTGTGAGCTGCTCGGCCGCCGCATCCGGACACTGCGTGCTGCTGCCGTCAGGCACCGGCTGGTCGGCGTCGCGACGGCCGGCTACGTCGCGGTGCTCGCCCTCCTGACGTGGCAGGCGCTGCGCGGCCAGTCGATCGTGCACCCCGACGCGCTGACCACAGCCGCGTTCACCGTCATCGTCGGCGCTGTCATCGCGGGCGCCGTGACGGCGCTGCGGGTGGGGGCGGTGCCGTCCGACGGGCGGTAGCGCCCTGCCCAAGGAGGAGGCCACGCTGGCACCGACCACCATTCAGATGATGCCTGGCGCCGAGTTCTTGAGCGCATCGCAGTGCGTAGGACTCCAGGCTGGTGTCAGTCCACTGGCGTGGTGTGCTGCCCGGCACGCCCGGGGTCGGTCTTGTCGTAGAAGTGCCGCAGCCGGTCGGGGATGGCGGGGTTGGCCGCGCCGGAGTAGCCGTATACGGCTTCGAGGGCGAGTTGGTCGTCGAGGGGTCGGCCGATGACGTCGAGGATGGTCTCCTTGGCCGAGCGGATCGCCCACTGGTCGTTGCGCAGCACCCGGGCGGCCAGGTCCTCGGCGGCATCGAGAAGCTCGTCGTGCGGCACCACCGTCGAGACGAGCCCGCGCCGTTGCGCCCGTTCGGCGTCGACCGGCTCGCCGGTGAGCAGCATCTCGAGGGCGAAGCCGGAACCGCAGGTGTTGACCAGCCGCACGATGCCGCCGTCGCCGTGGTGGAAGCCACGGCGGACTTCGAACGACCCGAACATGGCGCGATCGGAGGCGATACGCAGGTCGCAAGCCAACGCGATCTCGAATCCACCGGCCAGTGCCCAGCCGTTGACCGCACCGATGATCGGCTTCGTGATCCGGTGCAGGCCACGGGTGATGCCGCCGAGCCCGTCACGGATCTTGCGGCGGGGCAGCAGCGCATCGGCCTGCTCGAGCCACTGGGGGAAGTGCGTCTTGAGGTCCGCGCCTGCGCAGAACGCGTCGTCACCGGCGCCGGTCAGGATCGCCAGCGCGAGGTCGTCGTCCTCGTCGAAGTCTCGCCAGATTTCCCACAGCAACTCGTGCATCTCGAGGTCGACCGCGTTGCGGGCTTCCGGCCGGTTCAGGGTCACGTAGGCGATCGAGCCGCGCTTCTCGTAGAGCGCCTTGGGCATCCGGAGAACTCCGATCTTCCTGGCAGGATCTGACGGACGTGCCGTCGCGATGATGATCGACCTTGCCGACCCGGCGCGTGCCCCGTCAAGCCTGCTCAACCGTCACGGACGGAGGTGCACCGACACGGCGTAGGAGGCTGCATCGGTGGACGGATCGCGGTCCCAGGTGGCGTAGCGAGCCTCGCATGCAAAGCCGGCGCTCTCGCACCAGGTGTCGTAGTCAGCCACTGTGGGCCAGCCGGGCTGGAGCTGAAAGCCGGCGATGAGCCGGCCATCGCCCGCGACGTGCCGGGCACACGTGTGGACCGCCGCCCGGCGGTGCTCGGCTGTCACGAAGGGGATGACATTGCCGGCGAGCACGACGGCATCGAACCGCGTGGCCAGTTCCAGATCACCGAGGTCGCCATGAACCCAGGTCAGCTCGGGCGCCTTGGCACGCGCCATGGCGATCATGTCCTGGTCGAGGTCAGTGCCGACCACGTCGAGACCGCGGCGGGCCAGCTCGATGGCGACCCGGCCGGTGCCACACCCCGCATCGAGCACCGAGCGGGGAGCGTAGCGGCATACGAAGTCGGCTTCGCCGTGCGGATTCCCACCCGCGGCCTCGATGCGCTGCCAGCGCTGGTCGTAGGCGGTCGGGCTCATCCGGTGGTGCCATGGACCGCGCTCCTCGGCAGGCGACGACTCGGTCACGCATCGACTCCCTGTTCTCGGCAGCATCCGCCCCGGACCCGGCGGTGCAACGCTACATCCGGCTCGGAACCAGGGCATCGCCGGAACGGGCCGGTCAGCCGCCACGCCGCCGCGTGGAGTACTGCCGTCGGTTGGGGGCCATGCCGCGGTTGCGCCCGACGGCCGACTTCTCGCCGCGGGGCAACGGCGCTTCGGACTTCCCGCCGCGGCGTTCGCGCCGGTTGGGGACCGGCGTGTCAACACCGTCCGGCCGGGGCTCGGGTCGGGGTTCGGGGTGTTTCGCCACAGGGATCTCCTCCAGCTCGACGTGCTCGATCGACGGTGGCGCTCGCATCCGAGCGCAGCAGCCGACCCGGACCCGTGGTCCGGGGCGTCACAACGAAGGACTTCGGCGCCGCCGCACCGCGGCCAGGCGCGCGCACGCTCGAAGGCGCGGCAAGAGATCAGCTGATCATGTGGACGACGCTAGCAGCCGGTCCGCGACCTCGCACCCGATTTCGCGGCCGACCTCACCTCCGGCACCGCACGGCGCGCGGGCGACCGGATCAGAAGGCCTCGTCGCGCGCGCGGCGGGTGAACTCCTCGGTGCGCTGGTCCAGCTCCCCGGGTACTACCAGCTCGCACTCCGCGAGCATGTTCTCCAGCGCCTCGAGCCAGCGCTCGTAATAGCTCCAGCCGGCATCCTCGACGGCATGAGCTGACTCCCAGCGCCCGATCGATCGAATCAGCGACTGCCGGAACGACTCCCACTCGTAGTGCCCGTCGGCCGACAGTGCCAGGGCGATGCCGAAGGCGCGCGCCTCCCACGGCTCGGCGAACACCATCTCGCCGTTGGCGCGAGGTGGCGCCTGGTCAGCCGGTAGGTCGTCGATGAGGCTACGGGACGGTTCCATCAGGTACTCGCCACCGGTCGAGCGAGCTCGATGCCCTGCATGGACCCGGGCGTGACGAGCGGTACGAGTTCCGCCATGGACATTCCCGCCGTACCCGCCGGTCGCTCGGGCAGCACCATGTAGCGGATCTGGGCGCTGCTGTCCCACACACGTATCTCGGTGCCGGCAGGAATGTCGAGCCCGAACTCGCGCAGGACGGCGCGCGGCTCGATGGCCGCCCTCGCCCGGTAGACGGGGTCCTTGAACCAGTACGGCGGCAGCCCCAGCAACGGCCAGGGATAGCAGGAGCACAGCGTGCAGACGATGAGGTGGTGGACACCGGGTTCGTTGGCCACGACGCGGATGTGCTCACCTTCGGCGCCGAAGAAGCCCATGGACGCGACCGCCGCGGTGGAGTCCCGCAGCAGCCATTCCCGGAATTGCGGCTCGGTCCAAGCGCGGGCCACCACCTTCGCCCCGTTCAGCGGGCCCATATCGGTCTCGAAGAACGTGATGACCTTGTCGACGGTGTCGCTACCGATGATGCCCTTCTCGAGCAGGAGCGACTCGATCGCCTTGGTCCGGGCCGCGCTGTGACGTTCCGTCTCCGGGTGGTGGTAGTGCTCATGGTTCGCCGTCACGACATGCCCCTTCTCGAAGGCGCGGCACCGGTGACCGACAGCTATGCCGGCTCAAGGTAGTGCTCCCAGACATCTGCGTAGAAGGCGGCGTGGCCGGGTTCGGCGAGAGCGCCCCACAATGCGGCGGGATCGAAACGAACGCTGTACACCGGCCCCGGCCCCGCCTCGTTCCCGTCGGGTCCCGCCTCCGGCAGGTGGTAGGCGCCCTCATAGACGAGGTCGACGACGCCGGCCTTGCCCCGGAGCATCCCGGGCAGGCGGGTGTGGTTCCACGGCTCGTACACGGTGGCTCGTACGGCGTCTCCGACCTGGAACGAGGGGGCGCAGCCGAGCTCCCGCTCGGGCGAGTCGCCCCGCCACAGATAGTCCACGATCCGCCCCGTCGCCGCATCCGACCCGGGGACCTGCGGGACGGCGTCCGCAGCATTGAGGATCGCGCTCGTACGGGCCTCGATCTCGGCGCCGTCCAGGTAGCCGTTCTCGACCAGGAACGCCTCGATCCCGCCGAGCCACTTCTCGTAGTAGCGGTTGGTGAAGTAGTCGATCGGGTTCATGGACTCCGCCTTCTTGCGAAGGTCCGTCCACCTCCAGATGCCCAGCCCCATCATCGCGACGTGAACGCCGAAGATCCGCTCTTCCCACGGTTCGACGAAGATCCGTCGCTCGGTCCAGACCGGGCCGAGCCCCTGAATGCCGCCCACGTTGTGCTGCACCCGCATGGCAGCGGCCTCCGTTCCGCGGCGAGGTCAGCCGCCGAGGTGCTCGACGAACCAGTTGCGGGCAGGGCCGCTGGAGGCGGCGAAGCCCTTGACATAGGCGTCGAAGTGCCCGTCGGGCAGGATGACGAGCTTCTTCGGCTCGTGTGCCTGGTCGTAGGCGGCGATCGAGATCTCGGCGGGGGTGAGGTGGTCCTCCCGGGCCACCAGCATCAGCAGTGGGGTGGGGCTGATCCGCGGCAGGTAGGTCCGGGGTTCGTACTCGCCGAGCATCTCCACGGTGCGCAGCGTGACCTCGTTGCGCCAGGACGGTGCCCGGGTCTTGCCGGTCTCGGTGAACCACCGCCAGGAGTCGGGGGTGGGCAGGGCCGACGGTGCCAGCGGGTCCTCGGCGACCACGGGCACCATGGCGGGGGCCTGCCCGGCGAACCGGGCCTGCCGGTCGGTGTCGAACTGTTGCCGGAACCCGGCCAGAAAGTCGGCCCGTACCAGCGCACGGATGTTGTCGTACCCGCTGACCATCGGGACCTGGGAGACCACCGCACCCACCCGGCGGTCGATGGCCCCCACCACCAGAACATGCCCGCCGGAGTAGCTGCTGCCCCAGACGCCGATCCGCGTGGCGTCGACCCCGGGCAGCGTGGTCGCGTAGGTGATCGCATGCCGGTAGTCGCGGACCTGTGCCCACGGGTCGATCTCCTGGCGCGGCTCGCCGTCGCTGGCGCCGAAGTTACGGTTGTCGAAAACGAGCGCATTGAGGCCGCCGGCCGCGAAGGTCTCGGCGTAGCTGTCCAGGTACATCTCCTTGACCGCGGAGAACCCGTGCGCCATCACGACGGTCGGCGCCGGGCCGCTGACTCCCGCGGCCTGGTAGAACCACCCGCGCAGCGTGACGCCTTCGGCGTCGAACGCGATGTCCTGCCGGTCCATGGCTGTCGCCCTCCTGGTCTGATACCGACACGGCGCATACCGACACGTCGTGTACCGACACGCCCACCCAACTCCCGGCATGGACGCGGTGCAAGCGGCGGTTCGCCGCATCGACCGGCCCGGTGGCGAAGCGGTGCCGTGCGAGCGCGGTCACGAGCGGTCTGACGGCGGTTGTGGAACCGCACAAGCCGAGCCCGGACAAGCCATCGGTCGGCCTCGTGGGCGCGCCTAGCGTCGGCAGCACACGACGATCACGAGGAGACACCGTGGCGCACCCGGAGGTCGAGGGTTCTCGGCGCATCGACGTCGAGCATCACGACGGGCACCGCAGGCCGATCGTGCTCGTCGACGGCCGGGGCGTGTTCATCGAGGAGCGGGACCGTGACAGCTCCGAGCTGATCGGCTTCCGGAACCGGTGACCGGGGAGCGAGCGTGACGAGGTCGTGGCTGGTCACCGGCGGTTCCCGGGGCATCGGTCGGGCGGTCGTCGACCTCGTGGCGGCAGCAGGTGACTGCGTGGCGGTTCTTGCCCGGTCCCCCGTCGCGAACGGTCCGGCACCGCCCGGGCAGCCGGGCGCCGGGCGGGTGCTCGCCGTCAAGACCGACGTCACCGATCCCGAGTCGGTCGGCGATGCCGTCGAGACCGTGCGCGAGGAGTTCGGGTCGGTGGACGTCGTCGTGAACTGCGCGGGCGTCCACCGGGGCGGCCGGGTCGAGCAGCTGTCGCGGGAACGGTGGGACGAGGTCGTCTCCACCAACCTCACCGGCGCCTTCGAGGTGTGCCGGGCCGCGGTGCCGTTGCTGGCATCGGGTTCCGCGGTGGTCAACGTCGGGGCGGTGGTCGGCTTGCGTGGCTTCCCCGGCGATGTCGCGTACGGCTCGGCCAAGGCGGGGCTTTCCGGGCTGACGCAAGTCCTGGCTGTGGAGCTCGCCGCGCGGGGGGTCCGGGTCAACCTCGTGGTTCCCGGCTTCGTCGACACCGAGATGACGGCGAGCTTGAGCGATCGGGCTCGCGACCGCGTCGTCGACGCGATACCCGCCGGCCGGGTGGGGACCGCCACGGAGATCGCCGATGTCGTCGTCGCGGTTGCCGGCGCCACCTACATGACCGGGGCGACCGTGCCGGTCGACGGCGGACTGATGGCGTCGTTCGGCGGATTCGCCCGGTGACCTGCACCGGACCGAAGCGGTTGTGGGCATCTACAACGATCCCCGCGCGCGGTGGTCCCAGCGTAGTGTGGGCCTCGTTACGGTCGAGGTGACGCCCAGCGCACGGCACGGACGGCAGTTGGATCACCGAGGAGGCGGCAGTGAGCACCACGCCAGCGGCGACCGGCACCACGGAGCAGGCGAACAAGGCGCTCGTCGCGGAGTTCATGGAGGTCTTCGGCTCCGGTGACGTGGATCGGATCCTGTCCTTCATGGACGAGTCGGCGACCTGGTGGGTTGCCGGGAACATCGACGGGATCTCCGGCACGAAGGACAAGCAGGGCTTCGGGGAGATGCTCGCCGGCCTCTCGCAGCTGACCAAGACCGGCGCGATCAGCCTGACCCCGCTGGCCTGGACCGCCGAGGGCGACCGTGTCGCCGTCGAGACCGAGTCGTACTCGGAGCTGAACAACGGGCGGGTCTACAACAACCTCTACCATTTCGTGTTCGAGGTGCGGGACGGCAAGATCCAGAAGGTCAAGGAGTTCCTCGACACCGAGCACACCCGGGCGATCTTCCTCGCGCCCTGACCCCGCGCTCGCCCCATCCGACCACCCACCCGATAACGACGACAGGAGGTACCCCATGGACGTCGGTGTGCTGCTCGTGTATCAGAACTGGTTCGAGGACCTGAGCGACGAGCAGGTGTTCCTGCGTGACGCCGAGCTCGGGGTGCTCGCCGAGAAACACGGCTTCGACTCCGTGTGGACGACCGAGCACCATTTCGACGACTACTCGATGTGCCCGGACCCGCTGCAGCTGCTGTCGTACCTGGCGGGGCGCACGTCGCGGGTCACGCTCGGCACCGGCGCGGTGATCGTGCCGTGGAACGACCCGCTGCGGGTCGTCGAGAAGGCCATCATGCTCGACCACCTCTCCGGCGGCCGGGTGCAGCTCGGACTGGGGCGCGGCCTGGCGAAGATGGAGTACGAGGGGATGCGCGTCGACATGGGCGAGGCCCGGCAGCGCTTCGACGAGGCAGCCGAGGTCATCGTCCGTGGCCTGCGCAACGGCTACGTCGAGAACGACGGCCCGTACTACAAGCAGCCACGCACCACCGTGCGCCCCGGCCCGAACCCCGACCGGTCGTGGGAAGGCCGGATCTCCGGCGTGGCCATGTCACCCGACTCCATCGCGCCCATCGCGGAGCTCGGCGCGCAGATGATGACCTTCATGCAGTACGACATCGAGCAGCACGCCGAGGGCATCAACAAGTGGCGTGAGATCTACCGCGCCACGCACGGCGCCGAGCCGCCGCCGCCGCTGCTGCAGGACTTCACGTTCTGCCACGAGGACCCCGACGAGGCCAAGGCCATCGCGCACGAGTACATCGAGCGCTACTTCATGTCGGTCATCAAGCACTACGACTTCGCCGGCTCGCACTGGCGGGAGACGCCGGGTTACGAGGCCTACCAGGTGGGCGCCGACATGATCCGCGAGGCGGGCAAGGAGGCGGCCGCCGAGGCCTACGTGGAGGCCAACGTCTACGGCACGCCCGAGCAGATCGTCGAGAAGTACCGGCACCGCCAGGAGGTCGTCGGCGACTTCCAGGCCAACGCCGCGTTCTCCTACGCGGGCATGCCCTACGACAAGGTGGAGGCCAGCCTCAAGCTCTTCGGCGAGAAGGTCGTCCCCGAGCTGCACAAGATGAAGAGCAACGCCAAGGCGGGCGTCTGACCGTCGCCGGTTCCGGGCGGGGCGCGGTCCCCGCCCGGAACCGGGTTCCACCCACCCGTTCGGGCCCATAGCAGCGACCCAACGCACCCTCGGGGTGTTGGCCTCACCGACCGCAGCAGGCAGACTCGAGCTGACATCGACGCCCGACAGGTGAGGCGGTGAGCCGTGAGTTCCACGACGGCGGCGTCGTCGACCGACGTCGGCCGCCCGCGGTCCGGCCGACCCAGCGCCGGTATCCGGCGTGAACGCGATGTCATCGCGGCGTTCAGTGAGATCACCACCGAGGCGATCACCGCGACCAAGCTCGAGGGACTGCTGCGGCTCATCGGCAAGCAGCTGTGCCATCTGCTGGGCGTGACACGGTGCTCGGTGTACATGCGCCGCGACGACGACCGCTTCCACGGCGCCGCGGGCTACTACGAGAGTGGCAACATCAGCCCGGCGGTGCAGGCGCAGGAGGCCGGCATCGACGGCGACTACTTCAGCCGGGAAGTGATCTCGAGCCAGGCACCCGTCCTGATCAACGATGTGCTCAACGACCCCCGGCCGCATCGCCGCACGATGGAGCGCTGGCACGTGCGCGCGATGCTCGGTGTACCGCTGGTCTTCGACGAGGACGTCATCGGGATCATCTTCGTCGACAACGTCGAGCAGGACCACACCTACACCGACGACGACGTGGCGCTCGCCGAGCTGTTCGGGCGGCTTGCCGCGCTGTTCATCCGGCAGGCCATGCAGGGTGCGGAGCTCAAGGACAAGGCCGCCGAGGTAGCGCGGCAGAAGAACACGCTCGAATACCTGGCCGACGTCCACCAGAAGCTCACCCACGCGGTGCTGCAGGGGGCCGACATCGGTGCCGTCGTGTCCCTGCTCAGCGAGCTGTCGGCCAAGCCCGTGGTGCTCTACGACGAGGACTTCGAGGTCCTGTCCTGGTCGGCGCCTGCCGCCCTGAGGATGTCGCAGCCGCCCGTCATCGCCGCACAGATCCGGGAGATCGCGTCGGTGCGCGGCACCCTCGACGCGCTGAGCGTCACCCGCCCCTCGGCCGTCATCCCCCCGAACCTGACTGTGGGGCTGGGTCGGCGGCACCTGATGTGCCGGCTGATCATCGAGGGCGCGCCGAGCGGCTTCGTCGACATCGTGGAGGTCGGGCGGAGCCTCGGCGACCTCGACACCAAGCTCGCCGAGCACGGAGCGACCGTGCTCTCGCTGCAGATGCTCTCCGAGCGGCGGCAGGCCGAGGCCGAGGGTCAGGCGCGCGACGACTTCCTGTCCGACCTGTTGCGCAGCTCTCGCGACGAGACCCAGCTGATCCGCCGGGGCCCCCAGTTCGGCGTCGACCTGTCCGAACCGCATGTCCTGGTCCGTATCTCCCTCGCCGGTGGCGAGCAGCAACTCAGCGCATCGGCGAGCCGGAGCCTGGTGGTCAACCGGTTCGCACGGACGTTGGGCATCGGCGAACCGCCCGCGGTCAGCCTTCCCGACGCGGTGATCGTCCTGATCCGGCTGACGGGGACGGTGGCCGAGCCCGAGGGCCTGCGCACCCACGTCGAGTCGGTGGTCTCGTCGCTCACGCCTCACCTCCGCGTCCGTGGTGGCGTGATCTCCGGAGTGTGCCGGCGGCCGGAGGACTTCCCCAGTGCCCACCGGGAGCTGCGCGAGCTCGACGCCCTCGCCCGATCGTTCGGCTGGTCGCGCGGCGTGCTGACCGTCGATGAGCTCGGACTGTTCCGCGTCGTGATGAACAGCGGGCGGGTCAAGGAGGCGCTGCGGTTCGCCCACGAGCTCGTGCGTCCGCTGCGCGAGCACGGCGGCCAGCTTCTCGAGACGTGGCGTGCGTTCGTGGCCGCCGAGGGCCGCGTCCAGCGCGCAAGCCACGCGCTCGGCGTCCACGAGAACACGGTCCGCTACCGGCTGGCGCGGATCAAGGAGATCACCGGCCAGGACCCCGCTGGTCTCGACCAGCTCCTCGCGGCCCGGATGGCCTTCCAGGTTCTCGACCTCGCCGGCTGGTAGGTCGAGCGCTGCCGAGGGGCGGTCGAGCCCTGCTGCGTTTGTGCCGACCGACAAGGACACCTACGGCCGGGCCTGTGCTGCGTCGTGCGCCGCTGGTGGGGTCGGTGACACCAGTACCGGCATCGCGAGGAGTACCCCGATGACCCTGACCGACACCGTCGCCCTCGTCACGGGAGCTGCGCAAGGAATCGGCCGAGCTACCGCCGTCCGGCTCGCCGGCGAGGGCGGGCACGTCGTGTGCGCGGACATCCAGGACGCGTCCGCCACCGTCAAGGAGATCGACGACGCCGGCGGGTCCGCGGAGTCGGTCTGGCTCGACGTGCGGTCATCGACCGCCTGGGCGCAGGTGGTCGAGGGTGTCCTCGACCGCCGAGGCCGCATCGACTACCTGGCCAACATCGCAGGCGTCGTCAACCTCATCAGCGAGGACTCCGTGGTCGGGCTGACCGAAGACGCCTGGGACGAGGTCATCAACACCGACCTCAAGGGTCCGTGGCTCGGCATGCGCGCAGTGATCCCCGGCATGATCGAGCGTGGCGGCGGGCGCATCGTCAACATCTCCTCGCTCGCAGCCCTGCGCGGCTTGCCCAACCTCGCGTCCTACACCGCTGCCAAGGGCGGGGTGGCGGCGCTGACCCGGCAGGCCGCATTCGAATACGCCGAGCACAACGTGCTCATCAACGCCATCGCGCCGGGCACGATCGACACCCCCATCCTGGCTGACATCACCCCGGAGATGAAGCAGGCCAACGCGGACGCGCACCTGATCCGCCGCCTCGGGCGGCCCGAGGAGATCGCCTCCATGGTCGCGTACTTCTTCCGGGAGGGAGCCTTCCTCACCGGCTTGACGTATCCGGTCGACGGCGGCTGGTCGAGCAAGGGCAACTTCTGATGACCCGGAGCTGGGCGACCGTCCAAACCCGCGTCCAACAAGCGATCGCCGACATCGCTGCGGGTCGGGCGGTCGTGGTGGTCGATGACGAGGACCGGGAGAACGAGGGGGACCTGGTCTTCGCGGCGCAGCGGGCGACGCCGGAACTGGTGTCGTTCATGGTGCGGCACACGTCGGGATACATCTGCGTTCCGCTGACCCCGGAATCGTGTGATCGGCTGAACCTGCCGCCGGCGCACGTCGTCAATCAGGACCCTCGGGGCACGGCGTACGCGGTGTCCGTGGATGCCCGCGAGGGGGTGACCACAGGAATTTCGGGGACGGACCGGGCGTGCACGATACGGGTCCTGGCCGATCCGGGATCGTCACCGGTGGATCTGGCACGACCGGGCCATGTGGTGCCGTTGCGGGCACGTGACGGGGGAGTGCTGCGCCGGCCGGGCCACACCGAGGCCGCGGTCGACCTGGCGCGGCTGGCGGGGCTGCAGCCGGCGGGGGTGGTCTGCGAGATCGTGTCGGCGAAGGCCGACGGGGAGATGGCACGGTACGACGAGTTGGTGACCTTCGCCGCCGAGCACGACCTGTCGCTGATCTCGATCGCGGACTTGATCGCTTACCGGCGGCGGTCGGAGAAGCAGGTCGCGCGAGTGGCCACGGCGCGGATCCCCACCGCGCACGGCGTGTTCACCGCGTTCGGGTACGACTCGGTGTTCGACGGGATCGAGCACATCGCGCTGGTCCACGGCGAGATCGGCGACGGTGAGGACCTGTTGGTCCGGGTGCATTCGGAGTGTCTCACCGGCGACGTGCTGGGGTCGTCGCGCTGCGACTGCGGCACCCAACTCGACGCCTCCCTCGCCGCGGTCGTGGCGGAGGGCCGCGGGGTCGTGCTGTACGTGCGCGGGCACGAGGGCCGGGGGATCGGGTTGGTGCACAAACTCCAGGCCTACCAGCTCCAGGACACCGGCGCGGATACCGTGGACGCGAACCTGGCATTGGGGATGCCCGCGGACGCCCGCGACTACGGCACCGGCGCGCAGATCCTCGTCGATCTCGGGATCCGCTCGATGCGGTTGCTGACCAACAATCCCGCCAAACGCGCGGGCCTCGAGGGCTACGGCCTGACCGTTCTCGACCGCGTCCCGCTGCCGGTGCGTCCCACCGCCGAGAACCTGCGCTACCTGCGCACCAAACGCGACCGCATGGGCCATGTGCTCGAGCTCGCCACCGACCCCCTCCCCGACACGCCGGGGCCGGACACGACCGGCCGCGCCTGCTGAGGGGGTCGCGCGGGGGCTACGCGCCCGCCGCGGCGCCGCCGGGGCTGTGGGCCTCGCGAACCCGTCGCTTGTCGATCTTTCCCACGCTCGTCCTGGGGATCTGGTCGACGAGCACGATGCGGTCGGGTAGCCACCACTTCGGCAGCTGCCCGGCGAGGTATGCCCGCAGGGCTGCCACGTCGGCAACGGCACCGGCACGCGGCACGACCACCGCCAGCGGGCGCTCCTGCCACCGGTCGTGCGGCATCGCCACGACCGCGGCTTCGAACACATCGGGATGCCCGAGTAGCGCCTGTTCGAGGGTCACGGAGCTGATCCACTCCCCGCCGCTCTTGATCAGGTCCTTCTTCCGGTCCACGACCTCGAGGTAGCCATCCGGGTCGATCGTGGCGATATCGCCGGTACGCAGCCATCCGTCGGTGAACGACTCCGGATGCTCGTCCCGGTAGTAGGACGAGGCGACCCACGGTCCGCGCATGAGCAACTCGCCCTGCGCCGTCCCGTCCCAGGGCATGTCGTGGCCCTCGTCGTCGACCAGCCGCCACTGCAGTCCCGGCAGCAGCCGGCCCTGCTTGTGGGTGCGCCGGTAACCGGCCTCGGGATCGTCGTCGACCGGTTCCGGGGACCGCGAGAACGTCCCCATCGGGGAGATCTCGGTCATGCCCCAGCCCTGGAAGGCGGGGACCCCGAGGTCGCGCTCGACCGCTCGGATGAGGTCGACGCTCGGGGTGGAGCCGCCGAGCACCAGGGCGCGCAGGCTGCGCAGGTCGCCCCCGTGCTCGCCGACATGGCGGAGCAGGTCGACCGCCAGAGTGGGCACCATCCCGACATAGGTCACCTGCTCACGCTCGATGATGCGGGCGATGTCGGCGACGTTCGGGTGCTCGCCGGGCAGCACCTGCGCGGCCCCGGCCATGGTGGCCGCGAAGGGCACTCCCCAGGCGTTGGCGTGGAACATCGGCACCACGTGCAGCACCGTGTCGCGAGCCGAGATGGCATGCCCGTCGGCCAGGCACGCCGCGAAGGTGTGCAGGTAGAGGGCGCGGTGGCTGTACCCGACGCCTTTGGGCAGGCCGGTGGTCCCGGACGTGTAGCACAGCGCCGCCAGATCCTGCTCGCCCACGGGCGGTGGGTCATCGAGCACGGGGCCTTCCGTGACGAGTTGCTCGTAGTCGAGGTCACCGCCCGGCCCGCCGTCGGTGGTCACCACCCGCAGGTCCGGCTGCGCCGACCGCGCCGCCTCGACCAGCGGCAGCAGCGCGGAGTCGACGACCAGGACACGGTCCTCGGCGTGCCCGAGAATGTAGCGGATCTCCTCGGGTTCCAGCCGCAGGTTGACCGTGTGCAGCGTCGCGCCTACCAGCGGCACGGCGAAGTACAGCTCCAGGTGCCGGTGGTGGTTCCAGGCCAGCGTGGCTACCCGATCTCCGGGCCGGACCCCGAGGCGCCGCAGCGCGCCGGCCAGCCGGGTGACACGATCGTAATAACGCCCGTAGTCGTAGCGCAGCACTTCCTCGCCGTGGTGGTAACCGACGATCCTGCGGCGTGGGTGCAGGTCACGCGCCCTGTCGAGGAAGTGGGTGAGCAGTAGCGGGCCACTCATCGGTGTCGAGACTACGACCCCCTCACGCCGGCGCGCGCAGCCGAGCACGCACCTCGGGCATCACCTTGGTGGCGAGGTACTCGACCCGCTCCGAGCCGCTGTCGACGGGCTCGCCGGGCAGCTGCGCCCAGAAGTGCACGTCCTTGATCTGCGGGCGTTCCCGGAGCAGCGCGGTGAGCTCGTTGACGGCGGTCTCGGCGTCCCACAGCGCGAACGCGCCGGCCTCCACGATCTGGTCGGGATCGGAGAACTGCGGTACCTGGTCGGGCGGGCCGAACGCGCCCCAGGAGATGTAGTTGTTGAGCTGGTAGAGCGCGTGCTGACCGATGCGGGCCCAGACCCGCTCGGGGTCCTCGGCGATGACGGTCCACTGCCCGGCGTAGATCCGCCCCTCCGACACCGGCTTGCCGAGCTTCTCCAGTGCGGCCAGGTACGCAGGCTGGTGCGCGTTCTGCGTGCTGAGGAAGCCGTCCGCGATCTGTGCCACCCGCTCGATCGCCGGCTCGGCCAGCGCGCCGACCAGTAGCTGCGGGACCTGCTCGGGAACCGGGGTGACCGGGACCCCCGGGAACTGGAACCGCTTGCCCTGGTAAGGCTCGGTCGAGCCGGACCAGGCGCGGCGGATCAGCTCGGCGCCCTCGGTGAGCAGGCTCGGGCGGTTCTTGATGTTGCGGCCGAACGCCTCGAACTCGGGCACCCAGTATCCCATGCCGATGCCGAGGTCGAACCGTCCGCCGGTGAGCAGCGACAGCGTCGCCGCGTCCTCGGCCAGCCGGATCGGATTGTGCAGCGGGGAGACGATGAGGTTGGTGCCCAGGTGCATCGTCTTGGTGCGCTGGCCGATCGCGCTGGCGATCACGAACGGCGAGGGCGTGTAGCCGTCGTCGCAGAAGTGGTGCTCGGTCAGCCAGACCGAGCCCAGCCCCAGGCCCTCGGCCCAGGTGATCTGGTCGAGTACCTCCCGGTACAGGGAGCTGAACGGGCGTCGCCACTGGCTGGGGTTGCGGAAGTCGTACCAGAGGCCGAAGGTCGGCTCGGTCGTGGACACGGCCATCTCTCCTCGCGCGTCGGGGTGCGGACTGCTCGGCCCGGATGTCCGCCGATCTTTGCCCTCGCCATGACGCACGTCACCCCCCGCCCCCGGTCGCCGTTGTGCACAACTCCAAAACGGTCGAGCGGCGTGGCGGAACCGGCGCGCCCCGACGCCGGAGGACCCCGGCTACGCGTCAACTCCCGTCGCGTCCCGCGGGAGCGGACAGCAGCTCGGCGTAGCCATGCGGAAGCGTGGCCAGCAGCTGGCTGAGCTGGCCTGCCGAGACGGCCTCGGAGATCACGCCGAGTGCGGTGCCGGCGAAGCGCCGGGCCTCGTCCACGTCGTCGATCCCGGTGAGGTCCCCGACACGCGTGCTGAACTCGTCGACCGAGCGGTCCGGCTCCCGGATCTCGGCTTCGATGTCCTTCAACTCACCGGGCAGCTGCGAGCGCAGGTCGCGCATCTCGCCGCGCCGGGCGGTCTCACCCAGCGCCCGCACGACACCCCCGAGCACGGTTCGAGCCTGCTCGGCGCCGACGGGGAGCCGGCGCACCAGGGTGTCGATCATCTCGTCATACTGCATGGTCTGCTCCTCGGTCCGGCTCGGGCAAGCCGCCTCGCCCCTGCCTGGGGAACGCGCCGTCGTGCCAGCCGGCGCGTACCCGGTCGGCGATGCCGCCAAACGCCGGTGTCACACGCCGGCACGGCCCGTCCGGCCTGGCAATACGATGAGGAGCGGAGACGATCCCAGGGGGCGGCGATGACCGGATCCACCAGCGTGCCCACGAGGGGTGACCGCCGCCCGGTCGGCGCGATCGGCGTCGATGCCCGGTCGCTGGCTCCCGACCTCGCCCGCGGCGCGATGCTGCTGCTCATCGCGCTCGCGAACGCCCACGTCTTCCTCTACGGACACCAGCTCGGAGTGCGTGGCTACCCGGTTTCCGAGACCATCGCCGACCGGGCGGTCACGGTCGTTCAGATGACCCTGGTCGACGGCCGCGCCTATCCGATGTTCGCGGCGCTGTTCGGCTACGGCATCGTGCAGATCCTGCGTCGCCAGACGGCGGCCGGCCTCGACCAGGTGGCCGTTGGCAGGCTGGTCCGCCGACGGGGCGCATGGCTGGTCCTGTTGGGTTTCGCCCACGCGCTGCTGCTGTTCTCCGGTGACATCATCGGCGCGTACGGCCTGCTCGCCGTCGTGCTCGCGGGGGTGCTCCTCCGGACCACCGACCGACGGCTGCTGTCGGTGGCGGGGCTGTGGTTGATCGTGACCGCGGTGTTCGGCGCGTTGCAGGGTGTCCCGCTGCCCGACGGGGCCCAGGCGCTGCTGCCGTCGATGTCGACGCGGGACCCGCTTCTCGCGGCAGCCTTCCGGGCAGCCGAGTGGGTGGGGCTGACCCTGTCGATGGTGCTGTTCAGCCTGGTACCCGCCCTGCTGCTCGGAGTGTGGGCAGCGCGCAGGCGGCTGCTCGACGACCCCGAGCGCCACCGGCGGTTCCTGTTGTGGGCCGCGGTGGTCGGAATCGGGCTGGCCGTGGCGGGCGGGCTGCCGATGGCGCTGATGGCCGGCTCGGTGTGGCAGGACCCGGCCGTGACGACGATCATGCTCGCGGGCTCGCTGCACGCGGTGACCGGGTACGCGGGCGGGATCGGCTACGCCGCGGTGGCCGGGCTCGTCGCGATCCGCGTCCGCGATCGCAGGGGTGCGGTCGTCGCGGCACTGGCGGTGTGCGGCCAGCGATCGATGACCTGCTACCTCTCGCAGTCCGTGGTGTTCGTGGCGGTCCTCGCGGCGTACGGCGGCGGCCTCGGTGACCGCTTCGGCATCGCGCCGACCGCAGCGCTGGCGGTCGGGACCTGGGCGCTGACCGTGCTCGCGGCCGACATCATGCGCCGGTGCCGCCACCGCGGTCCTGCGGAGCTGCTGTTGCGCCGGCTGACCTACGGCCGCCGCCCCGGCTAGCCCGAAGTCAGCCAGCCCGAAGTCAGCCAGCCCGAAGTCAGCCAGCGCAGCCGGCTGGATGCATGCTCACCGGGTGTCGAGGACGAGGAACCCCTCGGCCAGCCGGCCCTCCGGCAGGCCTGCAGCCTTGGCCTGCGTCTCCAGCCAGCCGCGCATCCGGTCCTCGAGGTCGGCCATGTGCGCGGTCTGGCTGGCGTGTGCCCACAGCGCGGTCAGCTTGCGGCCGAAGGTGTCGGTGACGTCGACGTAGTGATCCGCGCGGTCGTTCGGGCTCACGATCCAGACCTGGTCGACGGTGTGCGCGTCGAGCCCCTCCTCCGCCAGCAGCTCCGGATGCGCGAACGGGTTGCGGGCGTCCGGGTACACGGCGCACATCGCGGCCTCGCCCGCCGCGAGGTGGTCGGGGTGGCTGCCGTAGAGGCTGCGCAGGTCGCGCTGTGGCGAGTGGATCACGAGCAGGTCCGGCCGGACCCGGCGGATGCTGCGCGTGATGTCGCGCCGCAGCTCGTGGCTGAGCATCAGCCGGCCGTCCGGGTAGCCCAGGAACTCGACGTCGGTGACGCCGAGGGCCGCCGCCGCCTTGCGCTGCTCATCCTGCCGGATGCCTGCGATCTCCGATCGAGGGACGACCCGGTCGAAGCCGCCCGAGTCGCCGTCGGTCACCACGCAGTAGGAGACATCCACCTCGGCGTCGGTCCACGTCGCGACCGTGGCGCCGCACCCGAAATCCACGTCGTCCGGATGTGCCGTCACCACCAGCACCCGATTGACCCGGTCAGCCATGGACACCCACCTCCGTCGGTCACCCTCAACGCTGCCAACACGTCACATGCGCCACTGCTTCCCGCGGTGAGGTTTGAGACCGCGGCGCAACGGTTACACCGCGGCGCGAGCAACCCGAGGGAGGCACGATGACCGACCGCGACGAGCTGCGGGTACGCAAGGCGCTGCAGGGCATGGACTTTCCCGCCGACCGCGACCAGTTACTCGACTACGCGACCGACCGCAGCGCCGGGCAGCGGACCGTCGAGGCGCTCCGCGCGCTGCCCGCCGGCAGCTACGGCAGCGTCGACGAGGTCGAGCAGGCCGTCCCGCAGAGTCCCGAGTCCCGGCTCTAGCGCGCGGGTGTCGCGCTCAGAGGCCGGCGGGCGAGCCGCCCGCGGCCCGCTCCAACGCGCGGGCGGTGAGCACCGTCGCGAGGTGGCGGCGATAGCCGGCACTCGCGTGCGGCTCGTCGGGCGGGCTGGTGCCCTCGGCGGCATGCTCGGCCGCCTCGGCCGGTGTGGCACCGGCGGCCAGCGCCCGCTCCACCGCGGTGGCCCGGATCGGCGCCTCGCCCATGTTCACCAGCCCCACGGCCGGCTGCGTCGGTGAGCCGCCGAGCACCGCGACCCCGACGATCGACCAGTCGAAGCGGCGGCGGGTGAACTTCTCGAAGCCCCAGCCGCGGTCGGCGGCACGCGGCACCCTGATCTCGGTGAGGATCTCGTCCGGCCCCAGCGCGGTGGTGAACAGCCCCGCGAAGAACTCCGCCGCCGGGATCTCCCGGGCGCCGTCCGGACCCCGCGCCACCAGGGTGGCGTCGCAGGCCAGCACCGCGGCGGGCAGGTCGGCGGCGGGGTCGCCGTGGGCCAGCGACCCGCCGATCGTGCCGCGGTGGCGCACCTGCGGGTCACCGACCTCGCCCGCGACGTGGGCGACCAGCGGGACCTCCCGGCCCGCCACCCCGTCGGTGTGCAGGTCGTGGTGCCGCGTCATCGCGCCGATCGCGACGACGTCACCCTCGGTCCGGACGTAGCGCAGTTCCTCGATGCGCCCGATGTCGACGACCACCTCGGGCGCTGCGAGCCGCAGCTTCATCAGCGGCAGCAGCGAGTGACCGCCCGCGAGCAGCTTGGCGTCCTCGCCGTGCTCGGCCAGCATTCCCAGCGCCTCGTCCACGGAGGACGCGCGACGGTAGGACAGCGTTGCCGGGATCACCGTGGCACCTCCTGACCGGACGCCGCGACGACCGCGTCGACGATGTTGTGGTAGCCGGTGCAACGGCAGAGGTTGCCCTCCAGCCCGGTGCGGACGTCCTCGCGGGTGGGTCTCGGGTTCGCCTCCAGCAGCGACACCGCCGCCATGATCATCCCCGGGGTGCAGAAGCCGCACTGCAGCCCGTGGTGGTCTTGGAAGGCCTGCTGCACGGGGTGCAGCGTCTCGCCCTCGGCGAGGCCCTCCACCGTGGTCACCGCGGCGCCGTCGGCCTGGGCCGCGAGCACGGTGCACGACTTCACCGACTCGCCGTCGACCAGCACCGTGCACGCCCCGCACGAGGTGGTGTCGCAGCCGATGTTGGTGGCGGTCAGGCCGAGGGTGTCCCGCAGGTGGTGCACCAGCAGCGTCCGGTCCTCGACCTCCTCCTCGGTGCGCCGGCCGTTGACCTCGATCGTGACCCGCACTCAGACCCTCCTGTTCGCATCGCTGATCGCCTGCCACACCCGCTGTGGCCCGGCCGGCATGTCGACGTGGCGCACCCCGAGGTGCGACAGCGCGTCCACCACCGCGTTCTGCACCGCCGGTGTCGACCCGATCGTGGCCGCCTCGCCGATGCCCTTGACTCCCAGCGGGTTGAGCGTCGTCGGTGTCGCCATGTCGAGCAGCTCGAAGTCCGGCAGCTCGGTGGCGCTGATGAACTCGTAGTCGGCCAGCGTCCCCGTGGTCGGGTTGCCGTCGGCGTCGTAGGTCATCTCCTCCAGCAACGCCTGCGCGGCGCCCTGCGCCAGGCCGCCGTGGCGCTGGCCTTCGAAGGCCAGCGGATTGACGACCGGGCCGGCGTCGTCGACGGCGATCAGCCGCCGCAGCACGACCTTGCCGGTGCCGGTGTCGACCTCGACGACCGCGAGGTGAGCTCCGAACGGGAAGGTGGGCTTGGCATCGGAGTACCAGACGTCGGCCGACAGTGCCCCGTCGCCTGCCCGCGCCGCCAGCTGTGCCCAGCTGATCGCGCCGGACGGTGCGCCCCGAACCTGCCAGGCACCGTCGTCGGTGTTCAGCTCGATGTCGTCGACGCTGGCCTCCACCGCCTCGGCGGCGAGCTGGCGCGCCTTCTCGATGACCTCGTCGCCCGCCTGGCGCATCGCCGAGCCACCGAGCTGCAGCGACCGGGAGCCGAAGGTGCCGACTGCCTTGGCGACCTCGTCGGTGTCGCCGTGCCGCACGGTGATCCGCTCCATCGGAATGCCGAGCTGGTCGGCGAGCACCATCGCGAACGAGGTGGCATGACCCTGCCCGTGCGGCGAGCTGCCGGTCCAGGCCGTCACCGAGCCGTCGGGCTCGACGGTCATGCGGCCGCTCTCACCGCCCGCGTCCCCGGCCGTGATCTCCACGTAGGAGGCGAGCCCGAGCCCGAGCACGACCGGATCGCCGGCGGCGCGGCGGCGGGTCTGCTCGGCGCGCAGCCCGTCGTAGTCCGCGGCAGCCAGCACCCGGTCGAGCGCGGCGGCGTACTCGCCGGTGTCGTAGGTCGCGCCGGTGGGGGTCTGGTAGGGGAACTCGTCGGGGCCGATGAGGTTGCGCCTGCGGACCTCGGCCGGATCCATGCCGATCTCGGTGGCGAACAGGTCCATGGCACGCTCGATGGCGGCGGTGGCCTCCGGGCGTCCGGCGCCCCGGTAGGCGGCGGTGGGCGTCGTGGTGGTCAGCACGCTGCGGCTGTACGCCTCGACCCGCGGGATGCGGTAGGTACCGGTGGCCATCAGCGTCGTCATGCCGGGCAGCAGCGTGGTGCCCAGCCGTGGGTAGGCCCCACCGTCCTGCACGACGTCGAGCCCGAAGGCCCTCACCGTGCCGTCGCGGCTGCCGCCGATGGTGATCGTCTGCTGCTGGCCGCGCCCGTGGGTCATCGCGGTGAGGTTCTCGCTGCGGGTCTCGCTCCAGCGCACCGGGCGGCCGACGTGACGGGCCGCCCAGCCGAGCACCACCGGATCCGGGTCCGCGCCGATCTTGGCGCCGAACCCGCCCCCGACGTCGGGTGCGATCAGCCGCATGGCGGTGGGGTCGAGACCGAGGCCGCCTGCGATGGCGTCGCGCGCCAGCTGCGGGTTCTGCGTCGACAGCCACATCGTCAGCCGCCCGTCGGCCCCCCAGGCGCAGGCGGCGCCTCGGACCTCCAGCGGCGCCGGCGCCACCCGCTGGTTGACGATGCGGCGGGTGACCACCACCTCGCAGCCGTCGAAGGCCGACTCGTCGAACGGCTTGCCGTGGGTCTTCGCGACATTGCTGTCGGTACCCGGGAACAGCAGCGTGGTGCCCGCCAGCGCGTCGTCGAGGTCGATGACGGCGGGCAGCGGGTCGTAGTCGACGTCGACGAGCTCGGCGGCGTCGGCCAGCTGGTAGCGCCGCTCGGTGAGCACCAGCGCCACCGGCTGGCCGACGTAGCGCACGGCGTCGCCCGCCAGCCACGGCTCGGCATGGTCACCGCCCGGCGGGTCGAGGTCGAGGTCGGCCGCGGTGAGCACGGCCACCACGCCGGGTGCCCGCGCGGCCTCTCTGCTGTCGATGGCGGTGACGCGCGCATGCGCCACCGGGCTGCGGACGAACATCGCGTGCACCGCGCCGTCGAGATCCGGCTCGCGCAGATCGTCGACATAGCTGCCGCCGACGGTGATGAGCTTGTGGTCCTCGGTGCGGACCACCCGGGTCCCCATCATGCTCACTGGACGCCTCCTGCCGTTTTCAACTGCTTGGCGCCACCCTTTCACGTGAATGTTGCCGGTGGCCATCGGCCACCGGCAACCGGGACTGAGCCCGTGAGCGGTCCGGGGTGTCCGGACACTCCGAACCACTCGCGGATGTCGTCACCCGAACTGTTTGCGCAGCTCCTCGCCCATCTCGGCGAGCACCGCCCGGCCGTCCTCGAGCACGCCGCCCATCCAGAAGAAGCCGTGGATCACGCCGTCGTAGCGGGTGGACTTGACCTTCACACCGGCCTGCTGCAGCCGGTCGGCGTAGGCGGCCCCCTCGTCGCGGAGCGGGTCGAACTCGGCGGTGATCACCATCGCGGGCGGCAGCCCGCTGAGATCGGACGCCTTCAGCGGCGCGGCGTAGGGATTGTCGTCGTCCTGGGGGGAGCTCACGTAGTGGTCCCAGAACCATTCCATGCCGCCCCGGGTCAGCAGGTAGCCGTCGGCGTTGTCGCGGTAGGAGGCGAACTCGTTGCCGCGGGCCGGGGAGGTCACCGGGTAGATCAGCAGCTGGTAGGCGATCTGGGGCCCGCCGCGGTCCCGTGCCATCAGCGTGACGGCCGCGGCGAGGTTGCCGCCGGCGCTGTCGCCTGCCACCACGAGCCTGCTGGCGTCGCCGCCGACCTCACCGGCGTGCTCGGCGAGCCATTTGGTGGCCGCGTAGCAGTCCTCGACCGGCCCGGGGAACTTCGTCTCCGGGCTCAGGCGGTACTGCGTCGCGGCCACGACGCACTGCGAGGCGTTGGCCAGCGCCCGGGCCGGCTTGTCGACGACCTCGATGTTCCCGATCACCCAGCCGCCGCCGTGGTAGTAGACGAGCAACGGCAACGGGGTGCCCGGCGACGGGTCGTAGACCCGGACCGGCAGGTTGCCGGCCGGGCCGGGGACGAGGATGTCGCGGATCTCGGCAACCGGTTCGGGCTCGCCCTGCAGGTCACGGAACGCGCCCGCGACGTCGCGCGCCTGCGACACGCTCATCTGGTCGAAGGGTGGTAGGCCCTGTGCCTCGAACTGCTCGAGCAGGCCTTGCACGTCGGGTTTGAGTGGCATTGTCGTCCTTTCAGCCGTTGAGGAACTCGAGGACCAGCCGCGAGGTCGACGCCTGCTGCTCGACCTGGGGTAGGTGAGCGGCGCCGTCGAGTCTCTCCACCCTAGCGCCGGTGATCCGCTTCGCGAACTCCTCCGCGTACTGCGGCGGTGCCAGCTTGTCCTCGTTGCCCCAGACGATCAGCGTGGGTGCGGTGATCCGGTACAGCCGCTTGCGCAGCCCCTTGTCCGGCAGCGGCCAGATGAACTTGCCGGTGCAGGCCTGCGCCCAGATGTTCTGGATCATCACGTCCTGCTGGGCGGTCTCGTCCTCGGGCAGCGCGAAGAACTGCTGCGCGATCTCACCACCCGGATCGGCGAAGGCGATCTCGGCGACCTCCTCCGGGGCCATCTGCATGAACTGCGCGACGGGGATGTCGTCGCGCCACAGCCCCACCGGGCTGATCAGGACGAGCTTGCCGACCCGCTTCGGATCGGTCGCGGCGATCTCGGCGGCCATCATCCCGCCGAAGGAGTGGCCGACGACCACGGGTGAGTCGAGGCCCAGCCCGTCGAGCAGGTCGTAGTAGTGCAGGACGAGTTCCCACAGGTCGTCGACGGCGTCGATGGCGTGCGGGTCGCCGGGCGAGGTGCCCGGATGCTCCGGGGCGTAGACCGTGTAGTGCTGCGTCAGCGAGTCGAGGAACGGGTCCCAGGCCAGGCCCATCGCGCCGTGCAGGAACACCAGCGGCGGGCCCTGTCCGGCCACGTGCACTCGGCAGGTGACCTCATCCCGCAGCGTGGTCACGATGGTCACGCCTGTGTCGGTCGCGGTTGTCACGGCAGACTCCTACCTGTCGAAGTGGTCAGAGGATCCGTTCATCCCCGGGTGGGGGTGAACTGCTGCCGCGGCCCACGCAGCCGCTCGGGCCACCACTCGTTCTCCCACGGCTCGTCGTCCCACACATCCGTGATGTGCGGCATGACCTCGTCGGCGAAGAGGTCGATGTTCTTGAGCGTCAGATCGTGCGGCATCGAGCCGATGTGCAGCAGCACCATCATGTTGCCGACCCGGAGCTTGCGGGCCGCCTCCCGCAGCTGCTCCCGGACCGTCGACGGGCTGCCTGCCATGACGAACTGCTTGTCGACGAAATCCTTGTATCTGTACTGCTTGAGCTTGCCGAGCTCCTCCAGCAGCTTGCCGGTGCGGCCGGAGCGGATTCCCTTCTCCAGGCTGTTGTAGTCCTGGTGGCCCGGGGGTCCGAAGTAGTGCGGCGGGATGTGCAGGCACTTGTTGTAGAAGTACTCGATGTGTTCGGCGTAGTCCTGCTCGGCACGTGCGTCGGTCTCGGACACGGCGACGAGCTGCAGGAAGCCGGCGCGGTAGGGGTTCTCCTTGAGACCGTACTCGGCGGCGTGGTCCCAGAAGCCCTTCATCGTCGTCTCGGCCGCCGCCGCGCCGAAGTAGCTCAGGTAGCAGTAGCAGTGGTCGTGCTTGGCCGAGAAGTCCCAGGTGCTGTAGCTACCGAGCCCCGGTACCCAGACCGGTGGGTGCGGCTTCTGGATCGGCCGCGGCCACAGGTTCACCTTGCCGAGCTGGTTGTACTTGCCGTTCCAGGCGAACATCTCCCGCGACTGCCACGCCTTGAGGATCAGGTCGTGCGCCTCGTAGTAGCGCTCCCGCTGCTCGATCGGCGCGATGCCGTAGATCATGTTGGCGTCCATCGGGCTGCCCAGCGGCATCCCGGCGACGAGCCGCCCGCCGCTGATGCAGTCGAGCATCCCGTATTCCTCGGCCACCCGGATGGGCGGCTGCGTGGTGGGCAGCGTCGAGCCCATCTGCACCAGTGCCACGTCCGTACCGTTGGTCTCCCGCGCCAGCGCGGCGCCCATCAAGTTCGGACCCGGCATGAATCCGTAGGCGTTCTGGTGGTGCTCGTTGACGCAGATTCCGTCGAGCCCCTTCTTGGCGGCGTAGGCCAGTTCGTCGAGTGTCCAGTTGTAGTACTGCCCGACCCGCTCGGCGTCGGCGAGCTCCGGGAAGGGGGGATCGACCCATACCGACTTGTACTTCTGCTCGAAATCAGCCGGCAGTTCCCGATGCGGCATGAGATGGAACATGGAGACCTTCATCGCATTTCCTTCCTAAGGGTGACGGGATCGCACTGCGATGTCGTAGTCGGAAGCGGCACGCTGGTGGGCGAATTCCACGACCTGGTGGCCGAGCAGCGCGAGGTTGGCTGCGGCGGTGTCGTCGACGACGCTGCCGTCGGGGCCGAAGGCGGGCTGGGCCGTGTTGATGCCCACACCCAGCGGCGTCGGCCACGCCCGGAGCGCATGCACCACCGAGCGGAGTGCGACCAGGGTGGTGGTGGTGGCCTGCCAGCCGTAGGCGCACGCGATGCACCCGACCGCCCTGCCGTCGAGGTAGGGGCGCTCGTTGTCGCGGAGGTCCTCCGCGTAGTCGAGCGCGTTCTTGATCAGTCCAGAGAAGGAGCCGTGGTAGCCGGGGGAGGCCACGATCACGCCATCGGCCGCCGCGAGCGCGTCGACCAGGCGCTGCGCCGCGGGAGTGCGGTCGGGCCGCTCCGGCGCGTACATCGGGAGCTCGAGGTCCGTGGCGCGGAGCAGCAGCGTCTCGGCGCCCCCGTCGGCCGCCGCCGACAGGCTGAACCGGAGCGCGCGCTCGGTGGACGAGTCCGGCCGCGTCGTGCCGCCGAGCCCGACCACGAACGGTGGGTTGCCGACCGCGCCAGCCATCCGGCCTCCTCGGTCCCCCCGACGTCGTCGGTGTGACTGTCACCACTACACAACAACGCGGGTGGGCGCGGTGTCAAGGCTCTGCACCCCGGCCGCCACCATGGCGTCGGGCTGCGGGTATCAGCTCACCCCGAGCAGCCGGTGTGCCGTGCCGGGGTCCCGGCGGAACTCCGGTGTGGACGCCCGGTGCACGATGCGGCCTCGCTGCATCACGGCGACCTGATCGGCGACGGAGAACGCCAGGTACAGATCCTGCTCTACCAGCAGCACCGCGACGCCGTCGGCGAGCATGCTCGTGACCACCTCGGCGACCTGCTCGGCCACCGCGGGTGCCAGGCCCTCGGAGGGCTCGTCGAGCAGCACCAGTCGCGGGTTGGTCAGCAGCGCGCGGGCGATGGCGAGCATCTGCTGCTCGCCCCCGGACAGCCGCCCCGCGGCCTGCCGCCGCCGCTCGCCGAGCCGGGGCAGCGCCTCGACGATCCGCTCGACGGTCCACGACCCGCCCCGGCGGCGGCCCTGCCTGGCCGCCAGCTCCAGGTGCTCGCCGACGGTCAGCGGCGCCCACAACCGCCTGCCCTGCGGCACGACCGCGCAGCCGGCGCGCGCCATCCGATGGGGCCGGGCACCCGCCAGCTCGTGACCGTCCACCCGGACACTGCCGGAGCGCGCACGCAGCAGCCCCATCACGGTCATCACCAGCGTCGACTTCCCGGCGCCGTTGCGGCCGAGCAGTGCGACCGCCTGCCCCGGGCCGACGTCGAGGTCGACGCCGTGCAGCACCGTGCCGCGGCGGTAGCCGGCGACCAGCTCACGTACCCGCAGCGACATCGGCACCTCCCGGTTCGATGAAGAGCTGCTCGCGATCCCGGGTGCCCAGATAGGCCTCCTGCACCGCGGGGTCGCCGCGGATGCGATCCGGCGGGCCGGACAGCAGCACCCGCCCCAGGTGCAGCACGGTCACGTGGCCCGCGAGCCGGAACACCAGGTCCAGGTCGTGCTCGACGAAGATCACGGTGAGCCGTGCGGGCAGCGCCTCGATCAGACCGGCGAACCGGGCGCTCTCGGCCGCGGACATCCCGGCGGCCGGTTCGTCGAGCAGCAGGATCCGTGGCCGGCATGCCAGCGCGACGGCCAGTTCGAGCTGCCTGCGCTGCCCGTGCGACAGCTCACCGGCCGCGATGCCCGCCCGGGTCGCCAGGCCCACCTGCTCGAGCAGCTCGCCGACCGCCACCGCGACACCGCGTTGGCTGCGGGGCAGCGGCCAGGCCGGGTGCCCGCCGTGGCGCTGCGCGGCCAGCGTGACGTTCTCGCGTGCGGTCATCGACCCGAACAGGCTGGAGTGCTGGAACGTCTGCGCCATGCCGAGCCGGGCGCGGCTGGCCTCCGCGAGCCGGGTGATGTCGCGACCGTCGAGCCTCACCCGGCCTGCGGTCGGGCGCATCGTGCCCGACAGCAGGCGCAGCAGCGTGCTCTTGCCCGCGCCGTTCGGCCCGATCACCGCGTGCCGCGCGCCGGGTTCGACCGCGAGGTCGACCCCGTCGACCGCGGCCAGCGCGCCGAACTCGCGGCGCAGCCCCGTCCCGTCCAGCATCGGCGTCACGTCGGCTCCTGCTCCGACTGCTCCCGCCCCGGCCCGCGACGCAGCCGCACTCCCGCGGCGCCGCGCGGCAGCAGGTAGACGACCGCGATGAACACCACGCCCAGCAGCAGCGGGCCGTGCCCGTCGAGCGTCGGACCGAGCGCGTCGCGGACGAGCACCACGACCGCAGCGCCCAGACAAGGCCCCCACAGCGTGCCCGCGCCACCGATCACCACCGCGAGCAGCGCCAGCGCGGCGGTGGTGAACCCCAGGTCGGACGGAGTCACCAGGCGCTGCTGCGCGGCGAGCAGCGCGCCGGCCACCCCCGCCACGCTGCCGGCGATCACGAAGGCGGCGAGCTTGTAGCCGTACGGCCGGTAGCCCAGCGCCCGCATTCGCGGCTCGTTGTCCCGGATGCCGCGCAGCACCGCCCCGAACGGGGACGCCGCCACCGCCCGCAGCACCGCGTAGCCCAGCACCGCGCCGGCCAGCACGTACCAGTGCAGCAGCCCCACGTTGCCCAGCGGCGCGCCCGCGACCGAGGGGAGGTCGATCCCGTAGAGCCCGTTGGACCCGCCGGTGACACTGTCCCAGCTCTGGGCGACCTGCCGGACGATCTCGCCGATCGCCAGCGTGAGCATCAGGAAGAACACCCCGGCCGAGCGCACCGCGAACCACCCGGTCGCGGCGGCGGCCACCCCGCCGAACGCCGCACCGGCGAGCAGCGGCACCGGCACCGCGGGCGTCAGGTGGATCGTGATCCAGCCGGCCGCGTAGGCGCCGACCCCGAAGTAGGCGGCATGTCCGAGCGACGGCAGCCCGGTGATGCCGACGAGCAGGTCGAGGCTGGCGGCGAGCAGCGCGAAGACCAGGATCCGGCTCAGCGTCGTGGTGGCGTACGGCGCCAGGAACAGCGGCGCCGCGGCGAGCAGCACGACCGTGGCAGCCATCGGGGCGGCCCGCAGCAGCCGGCGCGGCGGCTCGGGGGCCGCGGTCGCGGACGGCGGCGCGGCGTCGGCGGTGGTGCGGGGTGTCATGTTCGCGCCTGAGCCCGCGCGCCGAACAGGCCCTGCGGCCGCAGCACCAGCACCAGCGCCAGCGCGCCGAAGAGCACGAACGACGCCAAGTCGGCCAGCAGCACCCGACCGAGCGACTCGACCTGCCCGATCACCAGCGCTCCGATCAGCGCGCCTCGCACCGAGCCGAGCCCGCCGATGACCACCACCACCAGCGCCAGGATCAGCACGGTGGAGTCCAGACCGGGACGCGCCCCGTAGATCGGCCCGCCGAGCACCCCGGCGACCATCGCCAGCGCCGAGCCGATGCCGAACACCGCGGCCTTGACCCGCCGCTCGTCGACCCCCAGTGCGGAGACCATCTCGCGATCGGCCACCGCGGCACGGACCAGCAGTCCGAGCCGGGTCCGCTCGATGACGACATGGACGGCGACGGCGAGCAGCGCGCCGATCCCGATGAGCACCAGCCGGTAGACCGGGTAGGTCGAGCCGAGCACGACCGTGCTGCCGTCGAGTCCGGGCGGGGCCGCGACCGACTGCACATCGTTTCCGAACGCGATCGACAGCAACTCCGCCACCACCAGCGCCACCCCGAGGGTCAGCAGCGCCTGGTCGAGGTGCGAGCGGTGGGCGAGTGGCTCGGTCATCACCGACAGCCCGCCGCCCGCCAGTGCACCGATCACGGCCGCGACGCCCAGTGCCCCGGCGAAACTCGCCCAGCCGGCCTGCTGCCCGACGAAGAGGTGTCCGAGGTAGGCACCGGCGAGGAACAGTGCACCGTGCGCGAGGTTGAGCACATCCATCATCCCGAACACCAGCGACAGCCCCACGGCGAGGATGAACAGCAACGACCCGATGGCCAGCCCGTTGAGGATGCTGACGAGGTTCGCGTCCAGCCAGGTGAGCATCGGGGCGGGTGATCAGGCCATCAGGCCGGCTGGGCGAACTCGCCGAGGTCGGCGACCACGGCGTTGACGTATCCCTGCCCCTGCCGGCGCACCTCTCGCAGGTAGTAGGTCTGGCGCGGGTTCTGCCCGTCGAAGGTCCACGGCCCGCGCGGGCTGTCCTCGATCGTGCCGAGCGAGCCCATCGCCTCGGACAGCGCCGTCCCCGCGACGTCACCCGCCTGCCCGATCGCGCGGTCGAGCACCGCGGCCGCGTCGTAGGTCTGTACCGAGTAGACGGTGGGCGCCGCGCCGTTGGCGGCGGTGTAGGAGTCGATGAACGCGGTGTTCGCCGGGTTGTCCAGCTCGGTGGTGTAGTGCAGCGAGGTCTGTACCCCGGTAGCGGCCGCACCCTGCGCATCGAGCACCCCGCCCTCGGTCAGGAAGCCGGAGCCGAACAGCGGGATCGTCTGCTTCAGGCCGAAGCTGTCGTACTGCTGCACGAACGAGACCGCCTCGCCACCCGCGTAGAAGCAGAACGTCGCCGCGGCGCCCGACGACCGGATGCCCGCCAGGAAGGGCTGGAAGTCCTGCGTGGTGCCGAAGGGTGTCCGCGCCTCGCCGGCGATGCGCCCGCCACCGGCCTCGAATGCCTCCCGGAAGCCGCCGAGCGCCTCCTCGCCCGCGGCGTAGTCCGGGGCGATCAGGTAGACCCCACCGGGCAGATTCTGCCCGGCGAGGTGGTCTCCGAGTGCCGAGGACACCTGGGCGTTGGCGAACGAGGTGCGCCAGGTCAGCGGGTTGCGGTTCTCGCCGGTCAACGCCCCGGCGCCGGCGTTGGACACGACGAGCAGCTTGCCTGCGCTGGTGACGGCGTCGACCGCGCCGAGCGCCACCGCGGAGTTGACGATGCCGACGACGACGTCGACCCGGTCGCGCTGCAGCACTCGCTGCACCGCCGGGACGCCGCTCTCCGGGCCCTCACCCTCGTCGGCGACGACCGTGGTGACCTCCCGGTCGCCGAGCCGCCCGTCGTGCTGGTTCAGGTAGAGCTCCCAGCCGCGCTGCATGTCCACGCCGAGCGGGGCGTACACCCCGGCCTGCGGGATGACCAGACCGACCTTGACGGCGCCGCCCTGGCCGCCGCCGCCGGCGTCGCCGCCCCCTCCCAGGCTCGAGCCACAGCCGGGCACCGCGGCGACCACACCGGCGGTGCCGAGCATCCCCAGCACGGAGCGGCGGCTGAACAGGATGCGAGTGCTTCGGCTCTCCGTCATCGCGGTCTCCCGGGTAGCTCGAAGCGGTCGGTCCGAACGAGTGACGAAGATTGTGTTGGTACTCACGTAGCGTTGTCAACGAGATCATTGCGGTACGTCAGAGACTTGTAGCAAGAGAGACCTGACCGTGACCCGGGGCGGCGCGGCGTCTGCCGTCCGGCGCTTCCTCGGACGAAGTGCGCGTGGGGCAGCGGCCGGTCAGCGCTACTGGAGCGTGCGGAAGGTGTCGACGATGTTGTTCACGCGGGGAAGCACCTGCTGCGCATCGGAGTCGGCTGCGGTGAACACGCTGACCGCGTAGTTCACCGGCTGTGCCTCGATCGTGATGGCGAGGAAGTTGACCCGCACGTTCTTGTCGTTGAGGCCGGTGCCGCCGTAGACCAGCGCGGGCCGGGGTCCCACCTTCTCGCCCTGCACTCCCGTGAGCTTGACGTCCTTGTAGTGGCGGCCCACCTGCTGGAAGAACAGGGCACCGGCCTCGTGCAGCGGGCCGGGGTTGCCCGTGCTCGCGGTGAGCGCCGCGTGCTTGCCGGGGCTGGTCACCGTGGTGGTCGGCCCCTGCTGGCTGGCCTTCCAGTCGCCGGGAACCATGATCTGGTAGCCACCGGCGGTGTTGACGACCTTCTCGGAGCCGAAGTCGTCGTCACCGCTGCCGCCGAGCGTCCAGGCGGTGATCGCCAGGCCGGCGGCCAGCACGAGGGCGACCGCGGCGATCGACGTGAGGACCGGCCGCTCGCGCAGCCGGGAGAGAAAGGTGTTCATGAGGGCGCCGATCCTAGCGTCGTCACGGGTCCGGACAGACCGACGGGGGCCAGCGACTATCCGCCGGCCCCCGTCGGGTGTTCTCAGGCCAGGTGCCTACCGACCTTGCGGCGGGTCGCCGCCATCGCCAGGGCACCCATTCCGATCAGCGCGAACGCGGTGGCCGCGAGCGGCGCGATGTCGGCGCCGGTCTTGGCCAGGCCGTCACCGTTGTCGCCACCAGCACCGGCAGCACCGTCGTCACCCTTCTTGCCGTTGGCCTCCGAGTCGTCCTCGGGGCTGTCGCAGTCCGGGTCCTTCATGTCGATCTTGCCGTCGCCATCGTTGTCGATGCCGTCCGAGCACTCCGGCTTGTCGTCCGCCGGCGGCTCCTCGCCGTCACCGGGGCAGGGGCCGTCGGGGTTCTTCGGCTCGCACTGCCACTCGCGGGCGACGGACTCCGCCTGGCCGAGCTCGGCCAGCACGGCGATCG